>CACYGB010000052.1 GCA_902773895.1 uncultured Eubacteriales bacterium | reverse complement strand
CACGGCCCGGGAGAATAGGTCGCCGCCGGATTCCAATGGACACTCGATCGAGTGTCCTTTTTCTTTGCTTTTTTGGATGGATGCAGAAGCAGAGGGTCAACCCTGGCTGTTCGACAGACTGATCAAAAAGAGGCTGCGTTTACAGCATCCGGCAGACAGGGATTTGAAAAGTGAATGGTTCTCTTTGGAAAGCCAGGAGGCATGTTCATCATTCCACCTCCTCAAAACCTGCGGCGGAGCTTTCCATCAACGGATGACCTTTATTCACCTGTCCCTGAGGGGAGACCTCTACGCTGACGGGGAGACGAGGCGGTAAGGCAACCAAGGGTACTATTTAGGGAAAATAAATAAATGCTGAGCCAATTGAATTCTACTGTCATACGCAGGATGGCGATACCATATAGAAAAAGCAGTGATTTTGGACGCCGGAAAGCCGCAAAACACTGCTTACGGGAAGAAACTATTTGAATACATATAGGAAAGAAATCATTCGCGGAGTTTTTTGGAAAAGAACAGGAGCAGATCATCGTCAACCGTGCAAACTGTTTCATATTGAACACAGGGCTTACCCTGATACCAGACGCCGGAACCGTCCGGAATATATCCTCGTTGGACATACATCCGCTGCGCGGCGCCATAGCTGGCGCACAATCCGACGCCGAGGCAGACTGTATCCGCATATCGGCCGGCAATCTGCTCTGCCGCGTCCATCAGTTTGCTTCCGATCCCGTTTCTCTGATATTTCCTGAGCACATTAAAATCCACAATGATCGGCCAACCCGTTTCTTTGAACGGGCCGTCGTTGGCGCGCAGATACACATATACATATCCGGCGGGGCATCCGTCGAACACAGCGGTCAGGGCGGCGCATTTTCCATCGCGTTGATCATTCAGCCTTTGTTTGTAGTCGTCCATGTCTGGATGCCAGCCTTGGGCTGTCAATTCATCCGTAAAAACCCGGGCATCCGCGCTTTCCATATTGCGGATGATCAATTTCTCGTTCTCGTAATAAACCATGAAGCTGGGTTCCTCCTCAAAAAAGTTTCTTCAATCAATCACCATGGATTCCGAAAGCGGCAGATTGCGTAATGACACGCTGCGTAGGACACGAAGAAGGAATGGCCCACCGGCTCATTGAACCGGAGGATGTGCCGGATAAGAAGGACTCTGCCTGTATCGTTTATAGCGCTCTTTCCGGTATCAAATCATTTTGCCACATGGCTCCTTTTTTCAAGAGCATGGCTGCCCAGTCAAAGCGTTTGATCGACAGCACCCGATCAGCGGACGTTACAGATCGAAAGCATCCTTGATCATTTTCGCGACTTCGCCGGGTTCCTTATCGGTATTTTCGATTCTCAGGTAGCAGTCGAAGGGGATTTCGCCCTCGCGGCTTACGCACCTGTGGTTCTTGTCGTCGTTGATCAGGCGCTGAGTGGAGGACTCTGTGTCCCGTTTGGAGGCCTTGTTCCGTAGGCGGTTTTCGGTGATGTTTCGTTTCAGCCGGATTTCCTGCGGCGCAATCAATTCGACGTAGTAAAATTCTGTTCCGTATGGCTCGAAGATGGACCGGATGTGCGCCAGGTAAGCCCATTCCTCCGGCAGGTCAAAATCCATCATCAGGGTAAAGATCATGCCGTAGAGGCCGGACGCGGCAAAATTCCGGAAGATGACCTCCCGCAGTTCCACGGTGGTTTTTCCGTCATACCGGCCAAAGATCTCGATCACCGGCTCGATGGTCATGTGATTATGAAAAAGCCGGAGATCCGTGATTTTCATCAGTTCCTGCCCCACTGTCATTTTGCCGACCGCCGCATCGCCGATGATGAATACCAGTTTCATGCCCAAACCTCCCTGCTGAATAGGATGGTTGAAACGCTCCTCCATGAACAGGACGTGGTGTAGCCAGTTTAGCTGATGATCCAGGGGATGAACCTTTGTAAGCCTCTTTCAGGGCGACGAAGGACGTTCTGTACGATGGCATGGAATCCTGTCCTGTTTCATCCCGATGGAATCATCCTATCATATCACGCGGTGTTTGGCAAGGAAGGATGCAACCGTGCGTCCGTCTGGTCAGGATGGATCGTCCAGCGGAAAAACGTGCAACACGTAGCCATAGCGGAACACGGTTTCCAGCGGCAGCAGGGGAAGGGCATTGCGCAGGCGCTGGATATAGACATCCGCGATGCGGGTGACGCAGGGGGCGGACGTGCCCCAAAGCGCCTGCAGCATGTTCCGCCGGGAAACCGGCTGGTCCGCGTGACGGCACAGGAGGGTCAGAAGCAAAAGCTCCGGATCAGCCAGCGGGAGAAAGCGGCCATCCACCGTGACGCCGGAACGTCGGGGAGAAAGACGAAGAATGTGACCCGCGCCGCGTTCATCCAGCCAGGCAACGCGCAGGATTTCCATGGGCAGCGCTCCTTTCCGGCGTTTGTTGTCTTCGTAATAACCTGAAACAGGTTAAAAATTAATAATCTGAAACAGATTAGACTATACTAGCTTCGGGTGATCGCGATGAAGTATCGGCGGCTGCGGGATTTGCGGGAGGACCGCGACTGGAACCAGACGACGGTGGCCAGGATGCTGGAAATGTCCCAGACGGGGTATTCCAAATACGAAACCGGGGAAAACGACATTCCCACCCAGGTGCTGATCCGCCTGGCGCGGATCTACGGCACCAGCGTTGATTACCTGCTGGGGGAAACGGATAACCCTAAACGGTATGAGGAATAACGGGCGTCGGCCCGCATGGAGAGCAAGATGGTTTTTTCGTCCGTTGTTTTTCTGTCGGCCTTTTTGCCGGCGGCTTTGGGGCTCAGCTGGCTGCTGCGGCGGCATTTGAAAGCGCAGAATGGGCTGCTGCTGGCGCTGAGCCTGGCTTTTTATGCCTGGGGCGAGGGAAGGTATGTGGCACTGCTGGCGCTGTCGGCGTTTGGCAACGCGTGGCTGGGGCGGAAAGCGTATGAAGGAAAACGCTGGCCTGGCGTTGCCGCGGCGGTTCTGAACGTCGGGGTACTGGCATATTTTAAGTATGCGGGGCCACTGATGAAGGCGCTGGGCAGCGGATGGACAGGCCCGGCGCTGCCGCTGGGGATTTCGTTTTTTACCTTCCAGGGGCTGGCTTACGTGCTGGACGCCGGCAGAAGGGAAACGGCCCCGGGAACGCTGCTGGAGGGCAGCCTGTCCATTTGCCTGTTTCCCCAGCTGGTGGCGGGCCCCATCGTCCGGTGGCGGGAAATCGCGCCGGCCATGGCAAAGCGGGAAATCACCTGGGACGGCATGGCGCGGGGCTTCCGGCGGCTGATTGCGGGCTTGAGCAAAAAGGTGCTGCTGGCGGATACGCTGGGCAAAGTGGCGGACGCCGCCTTTACCTGCCCTGATCCGCAGCGGGACGCCGGCCTGGCCTGGCTGGGGGCGGCGGCCTTCTGCCTGCAGCTGTACCTGGATTTTTCCGGCTATTCCGATATGGCGGTGGGGCTGGGACGCATGCTGGGCTTTTCCTTCCCGGAAAATTTCGATCATCCTTTCCGCAGCGCATCTCTGCGGGAATTCTGGCGGCGGTGGCACATCAGCCTGGGCCGTTGGTTCCGCGACCAGGTTTATATTCCCCTGGGCGGCAGCCGGGGCGGCGCGGGGCGTACAGCGCTGAACCTGCTGCTGGTGTTCGCGCTGACGGGGCTGTGGCACGGCGCCGGGCTGACGTTTTTGCTTTGGGGGCTGTGGAACGGCCTGCTGGTGGTACTGGAGAGGAGCAACGCGCTGCGCTTTTCCGCCTGGCCCCGGGCCGCGGCGCGTCTGGCAACGCTGCTGGCCGTGCTGCTGGGCTTCATCCTGTTCCGGGCGGACAGCCTGGCGGCGGCGGGCACCTATTTCCTGTCGCTGTTTGGCAGCGCGTCCGGGGCGGCGCTTCGCCTGGCGCTGACGCCGGACGCGGTGCTGGCCCTCCTGGCGGCGGTGCCGGTGAGCCTGGGGTTCCGCCGGCGCGTTCCGGAGGCTGTGCTGAACGCCGCCTGCCTGGCGCTGCTGGCGCTGTGCCTGCTGCGGCTTACCGCGTCGGGGTATCACCCCTTCCTGTACTTCCGGTTTTAAGGAGGGGATGCGGATGAAGAAAGCATTTGTGCTGCTGTGCCTGGCGATGCTGCTGCTGCCGCTGCCGGGTATGCTGCGGGCGGACTGGCGGGATCGGGAGCAGGTGGAGCAAAGCGCGTCCCTCCGGGGAGAGATGACGGCGCTGCACGCGTACCTGAGCCGCGGGATCGGCATGAGCGGCAGCGATCAGGTGGCGCTGGGCCGGCGGGGCGTACTGTATCTGGCGGAGACGCTGCCGTCCGCTGCCGGGCTGGATCGGTGGACAGAGGAGGAAACGGCGCAGGCAGCGGCGTATTTGCAGGCGCTGGATGGTATGCTGAAGGCCCGGGGAGCGTATCTGGTTTTTCTGTGCGCGCCCAATAAGGCTTCGGTGATGACGCAGGATCTGCCGCCCTATGTCCGGCCGTCGGATGAAAGCAACCTGGACCGGCTGCTGGCGCGTTTGAAGGAGACGGACGTCCGATTTGTGGATGTGAAGGAGCTGCTGGCGGGGGACGAAGCGCCTTACCTGCGGACGGACACCCATTGGACGGATCAGACGGCCTGCCGGGTGTACCGGGCCCTGATGGACTGCCTGCCGGCAGCGGAAAAAACGGCGTACAGGGAAACGGAAACAGTGCGGATCACCGGGGATTTGAGCGAACTGATTTATCCCCAAAACGCCCCGGAGGAGGAAACGGAGCGCCGGATCGTCCCCCGTACCTACCGGGCGGTCAGCCGGATGCGCAGCGTGATGGACCTGCACCTGGAAACGGAATGCCGGCGGAACGGGCTGCAGGTGGTCATGCTGCGGGATTCCTTTGCCAATGCCCTGTTTCCGTACCTGGCCAATAACATCGGCCATGTGTATCTGCACCGGGCAGCCCGGTGGGAGGAAGCGTACTGGCGGGACGGCACCCAGGCGGTGATCCTGGAAATCGCCGAGCGGAACCTGGACAAGCTGCTGGAGGAGGGACGCTGATTTGACGCGTCCGGGCCGATCTGGTATAATAGCGGCGGAGGATGAAGCCATGAAGAAACGGTTTCTTTTTCTGCTGACGCTTTGCTTCCTGTTTGGAAGCGGGGGCCTGGCGGAAGCACCGGCCCTGACGGACGCGGATTTCGTGCTGGTATATGACCGGGTTTCCTATACCCTGCGGACGGATCCTTCCGCGCTGATCGCCGCCGTCGCCCGTCACGACGGCACCGAAATGCAGCTGGAGGAGGCCGACAGCTGTCTGTTTGACGGCAAGGACAAAGAGTATTACGGCGACGAATTGATCCTGGGCACGTATCCCGTTGGCAAGGGCGGCACGGATGTGCTGGAAAGCATCGTGATCGCGGGCGGCCCCTGGGAAACGGCCCGGGGGATCCGGGTAGGCAGCAGCCGGCAGGATGTGCTGGCGGCCTACGGCGCGGCCGTCCAGGATTACGATCAATGGCTCTACGCCCTGGGGGAGCCGTACCGGGGTCCTACGCTGATTTTTCAATTCGATCTGGAAACGGATCGGGTCATCTGTATTTTCCTGCTGGCATGCAGCGCCTGACGGGCTGCACCGGCACAGAGGAGGCTTTTTTTCATGCTCAGAATTGGTCAGTTTACCGATACATTTCTTCCCGTGGTGGACGGCGTGGGCCGCGTAGCCCTGGCTTATTCCGAAACGCTGTGCAAAATGGGCCACCAGGTCACGGTGGTCGCCCCCATGTATGATACGGGATACCGCGGCGGCTATCCCTTCGAGCTGGTGGATTTCTCGGGCATGAGCCTGCCGGGCATGAAGCAGTACAAAACCGGCGAAGCCCCCTGGGACCCGCATTACCGGCGGCGGATCAAGATGATCCCCCTGGACATCGCCCATGCCCACAGCCCCTTTACCGCCGGCAGCGAGGCGCTGCGCCTGGCGGTGACCCGGAAAATCCCGCTGGTGGCCACCTTCCATTCCAAGTATTACGACGATTTCCTGAAAGCCACCAAGTCCGAGACCCTGGCCCGGACCGGCGTAAAATTTGTGGTGGATTTTTATGAGCGGTGCGACGAGGTGTGGGCTGTGGGCCAGTCCACGGCGGATGTGCTGCACGAATACGGCTACGAAGGGAATATCGTCGTGATGCCCAACGGCGTCACCCTGCGCACGGCCCGGCCGGACGCCGTGACCGAGGTGGAGCGCCGCTGGGGCCTGGGAAGGGATCCCATGATCCTGTTCGTGGGCCAGATGAACTGGAAAAAGAACATCCTGCGGGTGCTGGAGGCCTGCGCGGAGCTGAAGGCGCAAAAGAAGCGCTTCCAATTGGTGCTGGCAGGCCAGGGGCCGGATATGAAGGAGATCGAAAAGAAGATTTATGAACTGAATCTGTCCGACCGGACGCATCTGGCCGGACACATTACCGACACCGACATCCTGGACGGGCTTTACAGCCGGGCCAGCGTGTTCGCTTTCCCCTCGCTGTACGACAACGCCCCCATGGTGGTGCGGGAAGCGGCCGTGATGGGCACGCCCTCCGTGATGGTGCGGGGCAGCAGCGCGGCGGAAATCATCCGCGACGGCGAAAACGGGTATCTGTGCGAGGACGATCCGGCCGACCTGACCCGGGTGCTGGACGGCATCCTTTCCGACCCCGCCGGGGCAGCCCAGGTGGGCGAAAACGCCCGGAACACCATCCCTATGCCCTGGGAAAACATCCTGGAAACGGCGGTGGAGCGCTACACCCGCCTGATTGCCCTGGGACGGGAAGGAAAACTGAGCAAAAAGTATCTGCGGGTCATTTGACAGACGAAAGACCAAAACTTTTCCCGTCTTACGCTTGTAAGGCGGGTTTTTGCATGGTATAATCAACAATGGCCTGATGCGCCATTGAAAGGAACAAAAGCATGTTTATTGCCAACGGATGGAAGGATTTTGAGGTGCTGGACACCGGCGACGGCGAAAAGCTGGAGCGCTGGGGAAGCTATGTGCTGTCCAGGCCCGATCCCCAGGTGATCTGGCCCCGGGCCCAGCAGAAGCTGTGGCAGAAGGCCCAGGCCCATTACACCCGCAGCGAACGGGGCGGCGGCGCCTGGGATTTTCGGGAAAAGCTGCCGGAAAAATGGGTGGTCACTTATGGGAACCTGAAATTTTACGTGCGGCCCACGGGCTTCAAGCATACCGGATTGTTTCCGGAGCAGGCGGCCAACTGGGACGCCATGGCCGGGCTGCTGAAAAACCGGCCCGGCGCCCGGGTGCTGAACCTGTTTGCCTACACCGGCGGCGCGTCCCTGGCCTGCGCCGCGGCCGGCGCCCATGTGACCCATGTGGACGCCGCCAAAGGCATGGTGCTGTGGGCCAAGGAAAACCGGGAATTGTCCGGCCTGCCGGAAACCAGCTTCCGCTTCATCATTGAAGACGCCCTGGCCTTCGTGAAGCGGGAGATCCGCCGGGGCAGCCGCTACGACGGCGTGGTGATGGATCCGCCCAGCTACGGCCGGGGGCCCACCGGGGAAGTGTGGAAGCTGGAAAACGAACTGTACAACCTGGTGGATACCTGCGCCCAGGTGCTGAGCGACGATCCTTTGTTTTTCTTCATCAACAGCTACACCACCGGGTTCCAGCCGGCGGTGCTCCAAAATATCCTGGGCAGGACCGTGGTGAGCCGCTGTGGCGGCGCCGTGGATTCCCAGGAGCTGTGCCTGCCTGTGCTGTCCGGCGGCGTACTGCCCTGCGGCGCCACGGGACGTTGGATCGCCAAACGATAGGAAAGGCAGCTTTGGCCTTTCCCGGTAAAATACATTTCAGATCAACCGGAACTGCCCGGAAGAAGGGGAATGAAGATGGATAAGCCTACGATCCTGTATGAAGATAATCACGTGATTGTGGCGGTGAAGCCGCAGAACCTGCTGACCCAGGGGGATGAAACCGGCGATGAAAGCCTGCTGGATCAGGTGAAGGAATACGTGAAGGAAACCTACAACAAGCCCGGGGAAGCCTACATCGGCCTGGTGCACCGCATGGACCGGCCCGTGGGCGGATTGCTGGTGTTCGCCCGCACCAGCAAGGCGGCGTCCCGGCTGAGCGAACAAGTGCGCGTTCACGAGCTGAACCGGCAGTACGTGTGCATCGTGGAAGGCGAAGCGCCGGACCAGTTCACCTACGTGGACTACCTGGCCAAGGATATGGAAAACAACCGGGTCACCGTGCTGCCCAGCTATCTGAAGCTGCAGGGCAAGGAAGCCATCCTGCACGGGCGCACCATCGCCCGGCGGGACGGATTGAGCCTGGTGGCCATCCAGCTGGAAACGGGCCGCGCCCACCAGATCCGGGTGCAGATGCAGCACGCGGGCTATCCCCTGTGGGGCGACCACCGCTACGGCAACGGCAAGGGCAAGGAGCAGATCGCCCTGTGGGGGATGCGGCTTTCCTTCGTGCACCCCGTCACCAAGGAACAGATGCTGTTCATCGCCCCGGTGCCGGAAGAAAAGCCCTGGCTGTATTTTGAGCGGGAGCTCCGGGGCCTGGAAACCATCTGGCCGCAAATCAAGCCCGTCATGACCCGGGAAGCCTGAAACGGAGAGAAAGCATGAGCAGCCCTGTCACCTTTGAATTACTGCATACCTGCAAACAGTCCGGCGCGCGGCTGGGCGTTTTGCATACCCCGCACGGCGATATTCCCACGCCCATTTACATGCCGGTGGGCACCCAGGCCACGGTCAAAGCCATGACCCCCCGGGAAATGGAGGAAATCAACGCCAAAATCATCCTGAGCAACACCTATCACCTGCATCTGCGCCCCGGCGAGGACATCGTGCGGGAGGCCGGCGGATTGCATCAGTTCATGGATTGGCACCATCCTATCCTGACCGACAGCGGCGGATTCCAGGTGTTTTCCATGGCTGGATTGCGCAAAATCACGGAGGAAGGCGCGGCTTTCCGCAGCCATCTGGATGGCAGCAAGCGGTTCATCAGCCCGGAAAAATCCATGGAGATCCAGGAAGCGCTGGGCTCGGACATCGCCATGGCGTTTGATGTGTGTTCGCCCTATCCCTGCGACCACAAAACCGCCCAGGAAGCCATGCACCGCACCCACCGCTGGGCGGAGCGATGCAAAAAGCACCACACCCGCAGCGATCAGGCGCTGTTTGGCATCGTGCAGGGCGCGTTCTACGAGGATCTGCGCATCGAATCAGCCAAAACCCTGGCGGACATGGATTTTCCAGGCTACGGCATCGGCGGCTTGAGCGTAGGGGAGCCCAAGCCGGTGATGTACGAAATGCTGGAGAAAATCGAGCCGTACATGCCCAAAAACAAGCCGCGTTACCTGATGGGCGTGGGCACGCCGGACTGCTTCCTGGAGGGCGTGCTGCGGGGCGTTGACATGTTTGACTGCGTGCTGGCCACCCGCATCGCCCGCAACGGCACCTGCTTTACCCGGCAGGGGCGGCTGGTGGTGCGCAACGCCGCTTACGCCAGGGATTTTGAGCCGCTGGAGGAGGGCTGCGACTGCTACGCCTGCCGGCATTTCTCCCGGGCGTACATCCGCCATTTGCTGAAGGCGGAAGAAATCACCGGCGCCCGGCTGGCGTCCATCCATAACCTGCGTTTCCTGATCCGTATGATGGAGGAGATCCGCCAGGCGATTGCCGAAGACCGGTTCCTGGATTACCGGAGGGAATTCTACGAGCGGTACGACATGAGCCGCAATTTCTGAAAAACGGTTTTTGACCCGGGACGATGCCCCGGGTCTTTTTGCGTATTTTTGACCGGATCGCCAATTGTGACAAAATTGTTCGGAAAAAGACTTGAACAGAAGAAGGAAAAACCGGTATAATAAACGCAAGAGGGATACACCCCTCCGGGTTTGCGCGGGCCGGACCGGCCCCGGACCCGGGAACAAATGAAGGAGGACTCTTCTGTATGAAAAAACGGTTCCTCGCTCTGCTGACGGTGCTGGCGCTGCTGCTGGCCCCCGCTGCCCTGGCTACCGAAACCACCGGCACAGGCACCGCAAAAGGCTTTGGCGGCGACATCACCGTTACGGTGACGCTGACGGACGGCGTGATCAGCCAGGTGGCCATCGTCGGCGATATGGAAACCCCCGGCATCGGCGCCGTGGCCGTGGAAACCTTCGGCGACCAGATGGTGGCCGCCAACAGCGTCAACGTGGACGTGATGACCGGCGCTACCTTCTCTTCCAACGGCATCGTGGCGGCTGCCCGGGCCGCGCTGGAGAATGCCGGCGTGAATCCCGATGACTACATGGCCAAGGCGGACCAGGCCGCCGCGGAAGACGTGGTGCTGGACGCGGACATCGTGGTGATCGGCGCCGGCGGCGCCGGCATGACGGCGGCCATCACGGCTGCCGACGCGGGCAAAAAAGTGGTGATCGTGGAAAGCCAGGCCATGGTGGGCGGCAACTCCGTGAAGGCCACGGGCGGCATGAACGCCGCCAAGACGGCCGACCAGGATGAAAACACCTTCGGCGAAGGCGCCGGCGTGGAAAAGACCCTGGCCGCCGCGGCCAATTACGCCGACAACGCCGCCATTACGGCGCTGGCCGCCACGGTGAAGGAACAGTGGGACGCCTACCAGGCCAATCCCCAGGGGTATTTTGATTCCGTGGAGCTGTTCGCCCTGGATACCATGATCGGCGGCAAGGCGCTGAACAACCCCGACCTGGTGAACGCGCTGGTGAACAACAGCGCCGCCGCCATCGAATGGCTGCGCACCATCAACATTGACCTGACCAACGTGGCGGCCTTTGGCGGCGCGTCCGTGAAGCGCATCCATCGCCCCCTGGACGAAAACGGCAAGGTGGCTTCCGTGGGCGCGTACATCGTTCCCCGGTTCGAGGCGGCCGTGAAGGCCCGGGACAATGTGACGCTGCTGCTGGAAACCACCGCGACCCAGATCCTGACCAACGCGGAAGGCGCGGCGGCAGGCATCGTGGCGGAAGGCAAAAACGGCAGCAAGGTCACCGTGAACGCCAAGGCGGTCATCGTGGCGGCCGGCGGCTTCGGCGCCAACCTGCCCATGGTGGCCAAGTATAATCCCGCGCTGGAAGGCTTCATGACCACCAACGCCCCCGGCATCCAGGGCCAGGGCATTGCCATGGCGCAGGAAATCGGCGCGGCCACCGTGGATATGGACCAGATCCAGATCCATCCCACCGTACAGGCGGACACCGCCGCCCTGATCACGGAAGGGCTTCGCGGCGACGGCGCCATCCTGGTGAACGCCAACGGCGAACGCTTCATTGATGAAGTGGGCACCCGCGACGTGGTTTCCGCCGCGGAAATCGCGCAGCCTGGCTCTTTCAGCTGGCTGGTGGTGGACCAGAAGATGGTGGACGCTTCCTCCGTGATCCAGGGCTACATCAAGCGCGGCTTCATGTTCCAGGGCGACAGCTTTGAAGCGCTGGCCAAGGAACTGAATGTGCCGGCAGAAGCCTTTGCCGCCACCATGAACAAGTGGAACGGCTTTGTGGCGGAAAAGAACGACCCTGACTTTGGCCGCACCAGCTTTGCCAACGCGCTGGACACCGCGCCGTTCTACGCCGTGAAGGTGACGGCCGGCATCCACCACACCATGGGCGGTTTGCAGATCAATACCCAGGCCCAGGTGCTGAATGCCCAGGGCAGCGTGATTCCCGGCCTGTATGCCGCGGGTGAAGTCACCGGCGGCGTCCACGGCGCCAACCGTCTGGGCGGCAACGCCGTGGCGGATATCGTGGTCTTTGGCCGCATCGCCGGCCAGCAGGCTGCGGAATATGTAAAGTAAGCATCGCCAGTGAAAAGAGGGCTGCCGCCTATTATGTGCGGCAGTCCTTTTTCTGTGCGTTCACGGCAGCTTTTTCAGAAAGCTCTCTTTTATTTCGTCCAGCTTTTCGTAATCCATGGCGTCGATGTAGTATCTTTTCAGCTGGTCGTGCAGCTGTTTTGCCGCTGCCAGCGCGTCGATGCCTGGTTCAGCGCCAGATCGTACAGCGCCCTGTCAAACGCCAGACGCCGGGATTCCCGGGCCAGCACGCTCCGGTCCAGCGGGGGGCGTCAGCACCCTTGCTTCCGGCCAGACGGCGGAGGAAAATACCGTGCCGCCTACAGCGATGTGGGCCACGCAGGATGCGTCCAGCGGGTCGTGGCAGATCAGGCGGCGCAGGCGGCTGCGCCGGGCGGCATCCCACAGGGTCATCAGCAGGGCGTGGACGTCAAATCTCCACGGCGCGTCGATGCAAACCGCGGTGCCGCAGGAAAGGGAATCCGTTTCCTGCACGACGCCCTTCCAGGTAATGGCCTGGACGTACAGATGGTGTTCTTCCCCTTCCGGGCCGTCGGGCAGCGGAAGCTCCTCCTCCAGGCTTCGGCGGCCCTTGCGGCTCAGCGCTTCATCCAACGCGGCGGCGGCGTCGCTGCGCACTTCCGCGGCGCACAGATACCGGGTCGCCCGGGCGTAACAGCCGGCGATGGAACGGCTGACGGACGCCAGTTCCGCTGCCTGGCCGGCCAGCTGGGCTTCGTTCAGGCAAACGCCCAGGTTCAGGATGCTGTCCGGGGCTCCTGGCAGCCGCGGATCCACAATGTGCGGCGCGGTGCCGTCCAGAATCAGAAAATCCGCGGCCGGAACCAGCACCGCGTCCAGGGAATCAGGATCGCCGGAACAGCGGAAATACTGCACGTCCATCCCTTTTTTCTCATATATCGCGCCGGCCTGCCGCATCAGCGTGCTTTTTCCCACACCGGGGCCGCCCTTGAGAATCACCGTGCGCCGTGCCCGGGAATGAAGGCCGTCAAAAAAACCCATAAAGCCGGCGCAGGTATTGCTGCCTGGAAAAAAGACGGATTGCTTGGCCATGGTTGATCCCTCCGCGAATGGGCTTGATACAGGAGGGTATGCGGGGAAAACCGCGGGTAGAACGGGGAATTACCGGCAGAAAAGAATTGACATTTTGATGGAAAAAAGATAAGATAATAACTGGAAATTTATGTTCGTTTGGGGGGCTGAAAATGAAAAATAGGAGCATCAGGCTGCTGGCGGTGCTGGCGCTGATCTGCGTGGCCCTGATCGGCCTGGCCTGCGCTGCCCAGGCGGAGGACGATGAAAAGTTTGAAAAGGAGTTCCGCTGGTTTTCCTCTGCTGCGGAACCCAGCGTGTCCAACGATGAAGAACTGGACATGGGCGGCTCCTGCACGGTGACGATCAAGGTGAAGAACCTCAGCACCCGGGGTGAAGGCTCGGTGATGCTGGAGGTTTTTGAGGAAGCTACCACGGAAACCGTGCTGTCCACCGACCCGATTTTCGCAGGCGAAGAACAGGAATATCAGGTGCCTATGAAAAAAGGCATGTACCACCTGTACATTTACGCCGACGCGTCTTACCTGGTCACCGTTTCCGGCGAATATACCCCCCAGCTGAGCGCTTCCAAGCTGGTGCTGGTGAAGGGCGCCCAAAAAACGGTGAAGGTTTCCTACACTGCGGGCGCATCGGCGAAATGGAGCACTGGGGACCCCGATGTGGCAACCGTGAACCAGAGCGGCGTGATCACCGGCAGAGGCACCGGCGCCACCGATATTTCCTGCAAGGTGGGTAAACGCACGCTGAGGGTGAAGGTGTTTGTGGCGGGCCTGAATGAAAAAAAGGCTACGCTGAAAGCGGGGGCCTCCAAAACCTTCAAGGTCAATTTCGCCGGCGGCGCCAAGCTCAAATGGAGCTCTTCCAACAAAAAGGTGGCTACCGTGAATTCCAACGGCGTGGTAAAAGCCGTGGGCGCGGGCAAGGCCACCATCTCCGTGAGACTGAACGGCAACAGCAAGCTGGTGCTGAAGGCCACGGTGAAGGTAACGCCCAAGCTGTCCAGCTCCAGCGTTGCCATTTTCAAGGGGAAAACCGCTACCCTGAAATTGACGGGCGGCGGAAAGGTCAAGGCGTCTTGGAGTTCTTCCAACAAAAAGGTGGCCACCGTCAATTCAAAGGGCGTGGTCAAGGGCGTCGGCACCGGTACCTGCACCATTATCTGCAAGGTCAGCGGCGTGACGCTGAAATGCAAGGTGACGGTGTGGACCAAGCAGAGCCTGTACAACAAGGTGAAGCCGGTTGACGGTTTCTTTACCCGGTCCAGCCTTGGATACGACTGTATTTATGTGTACTTCAAAAATAACACGGGCCTGACGGTGAACCGTGTCGATTTCAAGGTATACAGTTTCAGCGCGTCCGGCAGAAAAATCAAGGCGTATAATTATTATGATTACTACAACTGCTGGTTCTCCAGCAGGGTCAAGCCCGGGGAATCCTATCTGGGTGGCTGGAACCTGAACGGTATCAGCAATGCCAGCTATATAACGATCACCATTACCAAGTTCCGTCTGGCCAACGGCACTACCATATCCATCCCCAAAGCGAAACAGCGTACATACAGGATGTCCCGGTAACGTCTTTTTCCAAGCCGCCTTCGGGCGGCTTTTTTGTTTGGGCGGCACGTCGGCTTGTCAAATGAACGGAAAACCGATATAATGAGGGCGGAAAACAAAACGGAGGAGCCCTATGCCGCCAGAAGAAACCGCCCGTCCGGGCCAGCAGATCGAAGCCGTGATGGAAGAAACCATTTTCCGCAACGAGGAAAACGGTTATTCCGTCGTGCAGATGCGCGCCGGCCGGGAAAGCATCACCGTGGTGGGAACGCTGCCCGCGCTGGCCGCCGGGGAGCAGGTGGTCCTGGACGGCATGTGGGTGGAGCATCCGCAATACGGCAAGCAGTGGAAGGCCACGGGCTGCGAGATCCGCAAGCCCACCACCCTGCTGGGCATTGAGCGGTATCTGGGCAGCGGCCTGATCCACGGCGTGGGCCCGGCCACAGCCAAATTACTGGTGGCGGAATTCGGCCGCACTACCCTGGACGTGCTGTCGGAGCATCCGGAACGGCTGACGGAGGTGCCCGGCATCGGGCGGAAGCGGGCCAAGCAGATCGGCGATTCCTTCCGGGAGCAGTACGCTGCCCGGGAGGCCATGATCTTTTTGCAGACCTATGGGGTATCGCCGTCCCTGGCGGTGAAAATCAGCCGCATTTACGGGGCGGACGCCCAGCGGAAAATCCGGGAAAACCCCTATCGGCTGATGGACGAAATCGAAGGCGTGGGTTTTCTGACGGCGGACCGGATCGCCCTGTCCCTGGGCATTCCGGCAGACAGCGAATACCGCCTGCGCTCCGGCCTGAAATATGTGCTGATGGAGGCGGCTGCAGGGGAGGGGCACACCTATCTGCCCAAGGACGCGTTGCTGGCCGCGGCGGCGAAGGCCCTGCGTGTGACGCCGGAAGCGCTGGAAAATCATCTGGACGCGCTGCTGTTTTCCCGGGAGATCATCGCCATGGATATGGCCGACGGGACGGCCATGATGCTTGCGCCGTACTTTTACGCGGAAAAAGAAATCGCCCGGTATCTGAAGCTGCTGATGGGCGCCGCGCAAACGGCTGCGGCATCGGCGATCCAGGCCCAGATCCGGGATTTTGAACGGGGAAACGGCATTCAGTTCAGCGACAATCAGCGCCGGGCGGTGTCCGAAGCGGTGCAGCACGGCCTGCTGGTGATCACGGGCGGCCCGGGCACCGGCAAAACCACTATCATCAACTGCATCCTGAGCCTACTGGGCCGGGATGTGCTGCTGGCCGCGCCCACGGGACGGGCGGCCAAGCGCATGAGCGAAGCTACCGGTCACGAAGCCAAAACGCTGCACCGGCTGCTGGAATTTGCCGGGGAAGAAGGAAAATTCCAGCGGGATGAGCAAAACCCGCTGGACGCATCCTGCGTGATCGTGGATGAAATGAGCATGGTGGACGTGTTCCTGATGCGCTCCCTGCTGCGGGCGC
>CACYGB010000051.1 GCA_902773895.1 uncultured Eubacteriales bacterium | reverse complement strand
ATCCATAGAATCTGCTTTGCGTCGTCTGCACGGGCGGCGCTTTCTTTTACCCTTCAGGAGGTGATGCCCCATGATCTGTGTCTATCCCGCCGACTGCACCGACTTCTCCACCAATGGCAACGGTACGCTTTCATCGGAATTAAAAGAATCCACATTTGAAATTGTCTCAAACTTCAATGGGTATGCTCCACCACTTCAGAACGCTGATATGGATACAATGTCAGCGTCCTTTTTTTGCTTAAATCACCGCTGCCGCTGTGTCGGGCCATGCCGGGGGACGCCGTCAATGCGCCGGAGGGCATAGAAAGCGGAGACGCTGCGGAGGATGACGCAGGGAACCGGGCGTTCGTTTTCCGGCAGGGCGGATCATTGACAACAAAACGCGATTTCTCTATAATGAAAGCAGGCGCATCCCGGCATTTTTCCGGGGATGCAAACGGTCCATTATCGTTCAGAGGTGACGGAAATGAAAAAGCTGCTGGCTCTTCTTCTGCTGGCGTGCCTGCTGCCCGGCGGCGCCCTGGCGGCGGATTATACCTTTACGAACCGGCGGGTGCAGGCCACCTATAATACGCCCACGCTGAAATACCAGCTGGAATTCTGCAAGGTGAACGGGACGGAGTGCTACCTGACCACCGTGTGGCTGGCGGACCCGGGCAGGCAGATCAAAAAAACGATCTCGCCCTGGCACAAGGCCCTGGCCACGGCGGAGGAGCTGGGCAAAAAAATCAGGAACGCGGCGCTGGTCATCAACGGCAGCGGCTATGTGAGCCCCCGGTACCCCGAAATCCCCGGCAATTATCCCGGCACCAGCGAGGATTACCATTACACGCCGCTGGGTTCCCTGACGGTGGTGGACGGCCAGGTGCTGCGCAATCTGAAGGGCGTACCGTATTACGGGCTGACCCTGGAAAAGGACGGGCTGCACCTCTACGTGGGCGCGGAAAACGCGGAGGTGCTTTCCCACGACCCGATCCAGACCTGGTCCTTTTACGAGGGCTGCCCCATGGCGCAGGACGGAAAGGACATCCTGGATCACGAATGGTCCTTCGCCAAGCGGCGCGCCATCCGCACCATTCTGGCCAAACTGCCGGCGGAAAACACTTATCTGATTCTGACCGCCACCACCACCCACGGCCTGACGCTGATTGAGGCCAACGATTTCCTGCTGGCGGAATTCCATCCGGAATGGATCTACGATCTGGACGGCGGGCCGTCCACCGCGCTGCTGCGGCGGCTGCAGGGGAAAAAGACCCTGCGGCTGATCTACGGCGCGGGGCAGAAGATCGTGGACGTGATGGGCTTTGTGGAATGAGGAAAGGAGACAGGAAAATGTACCTGATGGGGCTTGATATCGGTACCTCGGGCGCCAAATGCGTGCTGGTGGACAGCCGCGGAGCAGTGGCGGCCCGGGCGACCCACGGCTATCCCCTGGAAACCCCGCGCCCCGGCTGGGCGGAGCAGGACCCCGTCAACTGGATCGAGGCGGGCTTCGCCGCCATCCGGGACGTGCTGAACACCCCGGGCGTCCGGGCGGAGGACGTGGCGGGCATCGGCTTTTCCGGCCAGATGCACGGCCTGGTGCCCCTGGACAAGGTGCGCCGGGTGATCCGCAAATCCATCCTGTGGTGCGATCAGCGCACCCAGGAGCAGTGCGACGCCATCGAGCGCGCCGCCGGCGGCCGCGAAGCCCTGCTGGGCATGACCAACAATGTGATGTTGACCGGATATACCGGCGGCAAGATCCTGTGGCTTCGGGAAAAGGAACCGGAGCATTTCGCGGCCATGTCGGTGTTTCTGTGTCCCAAGGATTATCTGCGCTACTGCCTGACCGGGGAAATCGCCATGGATGTGTCCGAAGCCTCGGGCACCGGGCTGTTCGATACAAAAAACCGCACGTGGTGCTGGGAACTGATCGACCGGCTGCATCTGTCCCGCAGCCTGTTTCCGCCGGCGGTGGAATCTACCCGTCAGGTAGGCGGCGTGACGGAAAAGGCGGCCAAGCTGACCGGCCTGCTGCCCGGAACGCCCTGCTTTGCCGGCGGCGGCGACGCGGTGGTGCAGTCCTTCGGCAGCGGCCTGATCCGGGAAGGCACGGTGGGCACGGTGATCGGCACGGCCGGCAACGTGTCCATGGGCTTTGAGCAGTTCCGCTACAACGCCGGGGGAAAGCTGCAGATGTTTTGCGGCGTGACGCCGGGGACCTACACCACCTTCGGTTCCACACAAACCGCCGGCGGCGCGCTGCGCTGGTTCCGGGATCAATTGGCCCGGGATGTGAAGGCCAAGGCGGAAGCGGAAGGGAAAAACGCCTTTGACCTGATGAACGACCTGGCGCGCCAGTCCCCGCCGGGGGCCAACGGCATCGTGTTCGCTCCCTATCTGTCCGGCGAGCGCTGCCCCTATCCGGACCCGGATGCCCGGGGCGTACTGTACGGCCTGAGCCTGAACACCACCCAGGCGGATATGGTGCGGGCGGTCATGGAGGGCATCGTGTATTCCCTGAACCAGATCGTGGATATTTACCGCTCCTTCGCCCGGGTGGACAGCGTGGTGGCTTCCGGCGGCGGCGCGGCCAGCAATGTGTTTTTGCAGATGCAGGCGGATATTTTTGAATTGCCGGTGCGCACGGTGTCCGCCGCGGCGGAGGGCGGCGCGTACGGCGCGGCGCTGATTGCCGGGCTGGGCCTGCAGTGGTTCAAAACGCCCGAGGAGGCGGTGGCCCTGCTGCACGCGGAAAAGGAATTTTCGCCTGTGGCGGAAAATCTGCCGGCGGCCCGGCGCAACGAACGGCTGTACAGCCAATTGTATCCCAGCCTGAAAGCGGTGTATCACCTGGGTGCTGAATTGAATGCGGAAGAGGCGTGAAAATGGAAAAGCATTTGTCGGAAATGACTTTGGCGGAACTGACCCGGGAGGAAGGCGTCGCCTGCTCCTGCGGCAAGGTGCACACCTGCCAGCTGCGTTATTTCCGGGCGGAAAGCGGCGCGGTGCGGCTTGTGCCCGAAGCGCTGGCGGCCCGGGGACGGAAGCGGCCCATGGTGGTGATGGATGAAAATACGAAGCGGGCGGCGGGGGACCGGGTGCTGGCTGTGCTGACGGAAGCGGGGATTCCGTACACGGAATTCACGTTCCCCCATCGGGAAGGAAAAATGGAGCCGGACGAGTACGCCATGGGGGCCCTGGCCATGGCCATGGATCCCCGGTGCGACGTGATCCTGGCGGTGGGCAGCGGCGTGATCAACGACTGCTGCAAGGTGATGGCCCACGCCTGCGGGCTGACCAGCATGGTGGTGTGCACAGCGCCGTCCATGGACGGCTATTGCTCCAATTCCGCCTCCATGATCCGGAACCACATCAAAGTGAGCCTGTACAACGCCTGCCCGGAAGCAATCATCGCCGATACCGACATCCTGGCCACCGCGCCGGACATCATGCTGCAGGCCGGACTGGGCGATATGCTGGCCAAATATGTGTCCATTTGCGAATGGCGCATCAGCCACATCGTGTATGACGACCCCTATTGCGAAGAAATCGCCGGCATGGTGCGCGCGTGCCTGAAAAAAATCGTGGATCACGCGGACGGCCTGATGAAGCGGGAGCCGGAGGCCCTCAAGGCGGTGCTGGAAGGCCTGGTGATCAGCGGCATTTCCATGGCCTTTGCCGAAATCAGCCGTCCGGCCAGCGGCCTGGAGCATTACTTCAGCCATATCTGGGAAATGCAGGCCCTGCAGAAGGGACAGCCCAGCGATCTGCACGGCATCCAGGTGGGCGTGGGCACGCTGCTGACGCTGTGGATCTACGAGCATATGCTGAACATGGAGCAGGTCGACACCGCGAAGGCGGAGGCTGCCATGGCCGCCTTCTCCCCGGAAAAATGGGAGGAAACCATGCGCCGCATCTTCGGCCCCATTGCGCCCTCCATCCTGGAAATCGAGCGGAAGGTGGGAAAGAACCGGCCGGAAACCCAGCAGCGCCATTTGAAGCGGATCACCGACCACTGGGACGAGATCCGGCAGATCATCCATCAGGAGCTGCCGCCCCGGGAACAGGTGTGGAAACTGATGGAAAGCTGCGGCATGCCCATGACCCCCAAGGATCTGCATTTGACGGCGCAGGATACCATCGACGCTTTGAAAGGCAGCCGGGAAATCCGGGATAAGTACCTGACCAGCAGCCTGCTGTGGGACCTGGGTTTGCTTGGCGAAACGGCGGAAAAACTGCCATGCCCCTGACGGAAGAAAACGCGGAAAAGCAGCGTCTGCGGGCGGCGTTGGCGCGCCGGGCCCTGCCGGCGGAAGAACGTAGGCAAGCCAGCGCGCGGATCACCGACGCCGTGCTGAACAGCAGCCTGTACCAAAGGGCCCGGTCGGTGTTCGTGTATGTGAGCATGCCCACGGAGCCGGATACGGCGGCGCTGCTGCGTCACGCGCTGGACAGCGGCAAAGCGGTGTACGTACCCAAGTGCTTCCCGCCGCACTGCATGGAGGCGGTGCGGATCTGTTCCCTGGAGGGGCTCAAGCCCGGGGTCTGGGGCATTCCGGAGCCGGTGCGGTGCGCCGAAACGGCGGCCTGCGTCGACCTGGCGCTGGTGCCCTGCGTGGCGGCGTCCCGGGACGGAAGGCGCCTGGGCCACGGCGCCGGGTACTACGACGGCTGGCTTTCCCGCGTCCCGGCGGTGTCCGTATGCCTGTGTTTTGAGGAAATGCTGACGGACGGCATCCCCATGGATGCGCGCGACCGCTGGATGGATTATGTGGCGACGGAGCGGGGGCTTTTTTCCTGCAAAAATACATAGCGCCGGGCCGGAACTTCGGTTCCGGCTTTTTGGCTGGGAGCAAATTGACAAAGCGGCCTTCCCGGTTGTATGATAGAACCAAACCCGTGCAGGGAGGAAAAACCATGAGCGAGCACATGACGCCGGATACGCTGAAATACTTGCGTTTACTGGGAGAACAGTACCCCACGGTGGAGGCGCTTTGTACGGAAATCACCCGGCTGGGGGCCCAACTGAGCCTGCCCAAGGGCACCGAGCATTTCATGAGCGATATTCACGGGGAATATGAAGCGTTCTGCCACATCATGAACAACTGCTCCGGCGTGATCCGGGAAAAGGTGCATCTGTGGCTGGGCGAGCAGTTGACCGCCGTCCAGGCGGACGAACTGTGCACCCTGATCTATTATCCGGACGCTATTATCAAGCAGCATCACCAGAAAGGGGAGATCCCGCCTGCCTGGTACCGGGCGCAGGTGGAGCATCTGGTGCACCTGGCGCGGATGCTGTCATCCAAGTACACCCGGGAAAAGGTGCGGCGCGCCATGCCGGACGACTGGGCGTTCCTGCTGGACGAGCTGATGCACTATCAAAGCGAGGAAACGGCGGAACTGACCGAGCAGGAGGATAACCGCCGCCGCTATCACGACGCGATCATCGATTCCCTGATCGCCACCGCCAGCGGCGACGGGCTGATCAAGGCCCTGACCCAGCTGATCAAAAACCTGGCGGTGGACCGGCTGCACGTGGTGGGTGACATTTTTGACCGCGGGCCCCGGGCGGACAGCGTGATGGACATCCTGATGCGTCACCATGCGGTGGACATCGAGTGGGGCAACCACGACGTACTGTGGATGGGCGCCGCCTCCGGCAGCGAATGCTGCATCGCCGGGGTGCTGCGCAATTCCCTGGCTTACCAGAATACCGAGATCCTGGAGCGGGGCTACGGGATCCCGCTGCGGGAACTGTCCCTGTTCGCGGAAAAGACGTATCCGGGATTGACGCCGGATTACGCCATGCTGCACGCCGTGAACATCCTGATGTTCAAGCTGGAGGGGCAGCTGATCCGGCGCAACCCGGAATTTGACATGGAGGACCGGCTGCTGCTGCACAAAATCGACCGGGAAAACATGCAGATCACCGTCGACGGGGAAACCTGGCCCATGAAGGTGGTGCCCCTGAATACGGTGGATCCCCGGGATCCCTATCAATTGACAGAAGAGGAAAGCCAGGTGATGGCGGGCCTTCGGCGGGCCTTCACCCACAGCCTGCGGCTGCACGAGCATGTAACGTTCCTGTACCGCCGGGGGTGGATGTACCGGGCGTTCAACGGCAACCTTCTGTTCCACGGCTGCGTGCCGCTGAATGAGGACGGCACCTTCCTGGCCAAGAAGCTGCAGGGCGTTCCCCGGGCCGGAAAGGCGCTGATGGATTACGCCGATCAGGTGGCCCGCCGGGCGTTTTACACCGGCGACCGCTACGCGCTGGACTTTATGTGGTACCTGTGGTGCGGCACCGATTCTCCGGTGTGCGGCCGCCGCATCAAAACCTTTGCCCGGGCCTTTATTCCCGATGAGCGGGCCTGGCACGAAAAGCGGAATCCGTATTACGAGTGGTACAACGACGAAAACAAATGCCGGGAGATCCTGGCGGAATTTGGCCTGACGGCGGAGGAAGGCCACATCATCAACGGCCACACGCCCATCCGCGTCACCCACGGGGAAAGCCCCCTGAAGGCCGGCGGCAAGCTGGTGGTCATCGACGGCGGCTTCTGCCGGGCTTACCAGAAAACCACCGGCATCGCCGGCTATACCCTGATCGCTAACAGCCACGGGATGCGGCTGATGTCCCATCAGCCCTTCACGTCCCTGCGGGACGCCCAGGAAACGGGCCGGGACATCCATTCCCAGTCCTTTGAATTCCAGTCTTATCCCCAGCGGAAATATGTGGCGGATACCGATCACGGCAAGCTTCTCAAGGAGCGGATGGACGATCTGATCGCCCTGCTGGCGGCCTGCCGCAGCGGCATGATCAACCTGCAGAAATAATGGAAACGGACAAAGAGCGCAAAACCATGGAAGCGAAAAAAAGAACGGGCCTGGTGCTGGAGGGCGGCGCGATGCGCGGCCTGTTCACCGCCGGGGTGCTGGACGTGTGGATGGAGGCGGGCGTCGCCATGGACGTGGTGGCGGGCGTATCCGCCGGCGCGGCCTTTGGGTGCAATTTCCTGTCCGGCCAGGCGGGCCGCGTGCTGCGTTACAATACCCGCTTTTGCCGGGACTGGCGGTATTGCAGCCTCCGTTCACTGCTGAAAACGGGGGATCTGTACGGCGCGGATTTCTGCTACCGGGAGTTGCCGGACGTGCTGGATCCCTTTGACCGGGCGGCGTTCAACCGTTCGCCCATGGCGTTTTACGCCGTCTGCACCGATCTGGAAACGGGGCAGGCGGTGTATCAGCCCTGTCCCCGGGCGGACGGTGAAGCCTTTGCCTATATGCGCGCTTCCGCCTCCATGCCGCTGGTATCCAGGCCGGTGCAAATCGGCGGGCGGCTGCTGATGGACGGCGGCATCGCCGATTCCATTCCCTTTGCGTGGATGCAAAAGCAGGGCGTGGACAGGATCGTGGCGGTGCTGACCCGGCCGCGGGCTTACGAAAAAAAGCGGCAAAGGGGCGCAGCGCTGCTGCTGAGACGGTATCCCGCGGCAAGGGAGATGCTGAAAACCCGGGCGGAAAGGTACAACGAAAGCAGGCGGCAGGTGTTCGCGGCGGAAAAAGCGGGCGGCTGTTTCGTTATCTGCCCGCAGGACGATTTGCCGGTGGGGCACGTGGAGCACAGCGAAGAAAGGCTGCGCCGGGCTTACGCGCTGGGGGCTGAACAGGCCCGGGAAACGCTTTCGGCCCTGCGGGCTTATCTGGCATGACCCAATCGAAGAAAGGATGATGAAGAATGGCGGCTGACTGGCTCAAGGACGCGGTATTCTATGAAATCTATCCCCAATCTTTCCGGGACACCAACGCCGACGGCATCGGGGATTTTCAGGGCATCATCGAAAAGCTGGATTACATTCGTTCCCTGGGCTGCAACGCCCTGTGGATCAATCCCTGCTTTGATTCGCCCTTCAAGGACGCCGGCTATGACGTGCGGGATTACAAAAAAGCGGCGCCCCGCTACGGCACCAACGAAGATCTGTACCGCCTGTTCGAAGAAGCGCACCGCAGGGGCATACACGTGCTGCTGGATCTGGTGCCGGGCCACACCAGCGAGGAGCATCCCTGGTTCAAAGCGAGCAGCAAGGCGGAGAAAAACGAATATTCCAACCGCTACATCTGGACCAACCACTGGTTCATGGGCTGCAAGGATCTGCCCTACATCGGCGGCGAAACGGAACGGCCGGCCACCTATATCCTGAACTTTTTCAAGTGCCAGCCGGCGCTGAACTACGGCTTTTTCCGCCGGGAGCAGCCCTGGCAGCTGCCCACCGATCACCCCGACTGCGTCGCTACCCGGGAAGCGATGGAGGACGTGATGCGCTTCTGGCTCAGCCATGGGTGCGACGGGTTCCGGGTGGATATGGCCGGCTCTCTGGTGAAATATGACGACGAAAAAAAGACCGGCACCTCCGCCGTCTGGCGCAAGATCCGGCAGATGCTGGACCGGGAATTTCCGCAGGCGGCGCTGGTGGCGGAGTGGAGCGATCCCAAGGTGGCCCTGCGCTGCGGCTTTGATATGGATTTTTACCTGAACAACTGGGGCAACGGCTATTCCACCCTGATGCGGGATTACGAGGACCCGGACAAGGCGGACAACAGCTATTTCCGCCGGGACGCCCCGGACCGGGACATCCGCCGCTTCCTGGACGTCTATGAGGACTGGTACGGCGATACCCGGGAGCTGGGCTATATTTCGCTGCTGACCTGCAACCACGATACGGTGCGTCCCCGGTTCAGCCTGACGACGGATGAACTGAAGCTGGCGTACGCGTTCCTGTTCACTATGCCCGGGGTGCCGTTCCTGTATTACGGCGACGAGATCGGCATGCGCTATCAGCAATTGCCCACCAAGGAGGGCGGCTATTTCCGCACCGGTTCCCGGACGCCCATGCAATGGAACAACGGAAAGAACCTGGGCTTTTCAGAGGGTGACGCGGAAAAACTGTACCTGCCGGTGGATCCCGCGGCGGACGCGCCCACGGTGGAAGCGCAGGAGGGAGATCCCGATTCCCTGCTGAACACGGTGCGCCGTCTGCTGGCGCTGCGCCATCAGCAGCAGGATCTGCAATCGGACGGAGCGTACGCGCCGGTGTGCACCGAAAAAGGCAGGCCCTTCGTGTATCGCCGGGGACAGCTGCTGTTGGCGGTGAATCCCTCGGGGGACACCCTGACGGCGCCTGTGGACGCCCGGGGACGGCAGGCGCTCTTTTCCATCGGAAGCGGGAAAGCCGGCGCTGACGGCCTGACCGTGGGCCCGCAGTCTTTCCTTGTGCTGAAATAAGGGAGGATCGCCATGGAAGCCAATACGTATCAGCGCCTGGCCATGACCACCCTGAACCCGGCGCTGCAGGATAGGGACGTGCTTATCAACGGCGTGATGGGGCTGTGCGGCGAAGCGGGGGAGGCCATCGACCTGGTGAAAAAACACCTGGCCCAGGGGCATCCCCTGGATACGCACCGGCTGGCCCTGGAACTGGGGGACGTGGCCTGGTACCTGGCGGAAACCGCGCAGGCCATCGGCTATTCCCTGGACGACATCCTGCAAATGAACCTGGATAAGCTGAAAGCGCGGTATCCGGCGGGATTCCAGGCGGAACGCTCCCGGGACCGGATGGAAGAAAAGGAATGAGGCGGCCCATGGATCGGATTCAGCGGATCACGGAAATGGAAAAAGCCTGCGACGACGTCACGGCGGCCATCCGCGCGCTGTCGGACGCGGCGGCGCGGTACGAAAAGCTCCAGGGATCATACCGGAAACTGTCGGCTTACTATGGCAGCGCCCGCTGGCGCGGCGATTTGGAAGCGGACGAAAAGGGCCTGCTGCCTTCGGAATTGAAGCGGGGCGTATTGTCGGAGGACGGGCTTTACGATCTGATGACGGAAAACCGGGAGCTGGCGGTGCGGCTGCTTCGCCTGGCTGCCCGGATGGTGGAAAACGGGTAAACAAAAAACTGCCGCGTGATGAAACACGGCAGTTTGCATATGACGCCTTTGATCAGGGCTCCTGATAGCTGTCTGCGAAGGGAATGTATTTGCCGGACTGAAACATTTCGGCAATGACCAGGTAATGGGCGTGATCCCGCCAGGTGCCTTTGCCGTCCTGCACGCCGGCCTGGGTCCAGTTGGTGACGCATTTGGGCAGCGCTTTTTTCACCTGATTTTTGACGGACGCGGGAACGTAGTTCTTCTTCATATCCTGCCAGGCGTAGTTATAGGCCCACAGGCGTTTGAGGGAGGTCAGCTTCGAAAAATACTGGGGATCCTTGATCCGGTTGTTGGGCACGTTCAGGTCCATCAGGTGCTTGCAGGAAAGAAGCGGTTTGATGGATTCGATCTGGTTGCTGAACGCTTCCAGGTATTCCAGCTTGGTGCATTTTTTCAGGGGGCTCAGGTCGGTAATGCGGTTGCGGCCGATGATCAGCACCCGCAGCTCCGGCAGGGAGGAAAGGAAGGAAATATCCGTCACGCCGTTGTGGCCGATGTCCACAGCCTTCAGGTGCTTGCAGTATTTCAGCACCTCCAGTTCGGCGGTGGTATGCAGCCGGCTCTTGTTGTTGTGCAGGGTGGAAAACGCGGTGGCGTTGGTGCGGATGATGTGGGCAGGCTTGTTGGAGCAGGGAATCCGGAACGTCCAGCCGAACTCGATCTGCGGATATTTCTTGCTCAGTGTTTCCGCCCATTTGGAGGTCATATTGGTTTGATACATATCAAACTTTTTGACGTTGGGCAGCTGGTTCAGGAATTTGCACAGGGCGTTCAGGTCGGTCACCTTCTGGCTGCCCAGGTTGACCTTGGTGGCGTCGGCGGATACCGTGACGGAGCCGAAAGTAACTTTTTTTGCGGCGGCCAGGCCGCTGAGCGGCAGCAGCAGCGCCAGCAGCAGCGCGGCGGCCAATACACGTTTCATCATCAGTTTTGTTTCCTCATTTCGCTTGCTCTGCGTTCGGCTCGCCGGGCGTCAGGGTGGCGGCGGGCGTCGGCGCGGTTTCGGGGACGGGGGTCAGCTCGGGCGCCGGGGTAACGGCGGGCGTGGCTGTCACATCGGGAAGGGGAGTTGGAACGGCTGTGGGTGCGGCAGTCGGCTTGGCAGTCGGCTTGGCAGTTGGCTTGGCCGTGGGTTTAACCGTGGGTTTGGCTGTCGCTTTTTTGGTGGCGGGCAGGTAGGCCTGCACAGCGCCGACGCCCTTCTTGTAGGGCTTCAAAATAAAATCCGGGGTGTCCCGCTGGATCAGCTTGATCGCGAAATTTGCGTCCGTACCCTGGGTAAGATAAGGCTGGTAATCGTTCTTCGTCCGGGATGGGTCCCCGCTGATCAGGCAGGGAAGGATGTTCAATTGCTGGCCCAGGTATTTGTTCTTTTCATTGAAGGTGAAGGTAAACTGGAACAGGGCGGAATACAGCGCCCGCTTTTTCTTGATCAGCTTGTTGCCGCCGAACACGAAATTGCCGATGGAGTAGCAGATGGTGGCCTGCTTGTAGATCTCCATGCCCTGCAGCACGTGGGGATGATGGCCAATGACCACGTTGCAGCCCCAGTCGACCATTTGATGGGCCACACGTTCCTGTGGCTTGTCGCGGTTGGTGGCGTATTCCACGCCGCCGTGCATGACCCCGACGATCATCTGGCATCCGGCCTTTTTCAAATCGTCCACCTGTTTTTTGAATACGTCCTTGTTCTTTTCAAAGTAGGAAATCTCCGCGCCCAGGAACCCGATTTTGATTTTGCCTTTGGTGTAGATGTAGGTGCGGTTGTACACGTCGTTGGTGCCGAACCACTTCACCTTGGCGTTTCCCAGGGCGACCACGGTGGATTTCATGCCGGCGTTGCCGTAGTCCAGGGTGTGGTTGTTGACGATGTTCACACATTCCACGCTGGAGGAGGTGAGCACCTTGACGAATTTGGTGGGCGCCCGGAAATTGTAGGTTTTTCCCCGTACTTTGCCGGAGGAGGAATCGGACAGCACGCACTCCAGGTTGGCCACGGTCAGGTCGTCCTTGGCGATAACGGACTGGACCTTCTTAAAAAAATATTTGTATCCGTTTTTTTGCAGGATGGTATCAAAGGAAAACGAATAATCCCGGATCCGGTCCTCACCGCCCAGGGTACAGTCGCCGATAAAGGTGACCACGATCTTTTGGTTTTCCGCCGGAGCGGAAAGCGGCAGGCAGCACAGCACCATCAGGATCAGGATCAATCTGGAAAATTTCGACATGCCTGCACTCCTTTCGATAAAAATCCTTCTTATCATACCGGAACGGCAGGCCGTTTGTCAACCGAACAGAATGTAAAATAAAGCAAACATGAATTCAAAAAGAAAGCTGTGTATCGGGCGTTGCAGGAGCCGGATTCCATCAATTTGGGCATTTTTAACGGCATCATATGGACGAACCGGCATAAGACGTGGTATAATATCGTTTATCATATGGCAACAAACAGAATGACCCGGTGAAAGGAGGAGAGCACATGGCGGGCGAAGCGTATGAAATCCTGGCGCTGCTGATGCGCTATGTGTTCGTCCTCATCGGCGCGCTGGTGCTGCTGCGGGCGTACCGCTGGATGCGGCGGGACGCCAGGAATTACCGCCGGGAAATGCGCACCCTGCCGGACGCCGGCCTGGTGGGCGAAATCGTGGACCTGCGCACCGGCAAAAGCCAGCCCCTGCCCCGGGAAGGAGACATGGGCGCGTCCCGGGAATGCGATATTCACGTGCGCGGCGCCGGCGTGCTGCGCCACCATGTGCGCTTTGCTTTTGAGGAGGGCAAGGGCGTGATGATCACGCCGTCCCGGCTGGGGAAAACGTTTCTGGGCGGCGCGCAGCTGCGTGCCCCCGGCTACGCCCTGCACGGCACCCAGCTGCAGCTGGGCGACGCCCTGCTGCGGGTGCGGCTGTTTGCCGGCTTGAAGGTGCCCCATCCCGTGGCCTGGCAGCCGGAGGAAGCGGCGCAGGATGGCGGCGCTTATCCGGCTCCCGCCGCGGAGGAGGACCAGTACATCGACTATTCCGGCGCGGACACCACGCCGTCGCCCTTTGAGTTTCCCCGGCAGCCGGAGGAAGAAGCATGGGCGCAGAGCATGCTGCCCACCGGCGCGTCGCCCATGCCGCCTTCTCCGCCGCAGCCAAACGGCGCAGGATCGCAGCCCGATTACGAGGGCCATTACACCGAGGACGGGGAAATGACCTGGAAATACGCCTATTCCCTGGAGGAACTGTACAAGGCGCAGGAAGCGCTGAACCATCCGCCCGTTCCGGAGCACGATGAGGTGAACGACGAGGCCCTGCCGTACCAGAGCCCCGCGGCCCGCCACAGAAGGAGGGGACGCCGGTGAAAAAGGAAAAGAAATCCGCCTCCCGGCGGCCGGACCCCGGGAAGGCGATGCTCAGCGCCATCATGGCGTTTTTCTTCCTGGGCTTTTTGATGCTGGCGGTGAAGGACGGCTCCTGGCAAAGCTGCCTGCTGGCCCTGGTGGTGCCGGTGATCATTTACTTCGGCACGGCCATCATTCCCAAAATTTTTCCTGCGGATCAGCTGCTTTTGTCCCTGACCAATTTTCTGTGCGCCCTGGGCGTGCTGACGCTGTACCGGCTGTCGCCGCAGCGGGGCCTGGCCCAGGCGGTCAACTACGGGGTCGGCGTCGGCGCCATGCTGCTGTGTATCCTGCTGGTACGCTACGGCCGTCATTGGAAGGGGCTGACCGTGCTGATGATGGGCGGCAGCCTGTTTCTGCTGGCCCTGCCGCTGCTGATCGGCAGTGAAAAGAACGGCGCCAAAAGCTGGATCAATATCGGTTCCCTGTCCGCGCAGCCCAGTGAAATCGTGAAGCTGGCGCTGATGTTGTGCGTTTCGTATCTGCTGTCCCACCGCAAGGTGGTGCTGAGCGTGCTGTTTGCGGGGGCCTGCCTGCTTTTGCTGATGGTGCAGAAGGACCTGGGCACGGCCCTGCTGTATTTCGGCACGGTGCTGATCCTGGTTTTTGTTGCGACGGGCAGCAAGCTGCTGCTGGGCGCGGGCCTGGCCGGCGGCGCCGGGGCGGCGGTGGTGGGCTACCAGATGTTTGCCCACGTCAAGCGCCGCGTCGCCATCTGGATCGACCCCTGGAAGGACGCTTCCGGCGCCGGGTACCAGATCGTGCAAAGCCTGATCGCCATCGTCAACGGCGGCCTTTGGGGTGTGGGGCTGGGCCTGGGCAACGCCAGCGTGATCCCGGAATACTACAACGACTTTATCTTCTCGGTGATCCTGCATGAATTCGGCATCGTGTTCGGCCTGATCGTGCTGTGCATGTATGTGTTCATCGTCGTCCGGGGGATCATGATCGCCCGGCGGAGCCGCACGGTGTTCCACGCGCTGCTGGCCACGGCCTGCGCGTCCCTGATCGCGCTGCAGACCTTCGTCATCATCGGCGGCAACATCAAGCTGATCCCCCTGACCGGCGTGACGCTGCCGTTCATCAGCTACGGCGGCACGTCGCTGGTATCCAGCCTGTGCGTGATCGGGCTGCTGCAGGGCGTTGCCAGCGTCAATGAGGCCGGCGTCCGGGAGGACCGCCACCTGGCCATGCTGAGCGGAGGGAACATGCCATGAAGCAAATCCGGAAAAATGCGCGTCGCGTGCTGTTCTGCCTCTGCGGATTGTTTTTCCTGCTGGTGGCCTACGGGGCCTACAGCATCACCACCAGCGGCGGCCGATGGTTTTCTTCCTCCCTGAATACGTTTGCCCGCAAACAGCGGGACAATGTGATCGCCGGCGATTTGACCGACCGCAACGGCGTCGTTCTGGCTTCCACCGACGCGGAGGGCAAGCGCACCTACCACCAGGATGCCCAGGTGCGCACCGCCTGCGTGCATATCACCGGCGACCGCAACGGCAACGTGACCAAGTCCATGGACCGGGTGCAGGCGGCGTACCTGTACGGCTTCAATATGTCTTTCCCGGAACGATTGTCCTACATGTTCGCCGGCATCCCCCGCAAGGGCGACAATGTGCAGTTGACGGTGGACAGCCATCTGGCGGCCTATGCCGCCTCCATTTTCCCCAAGGATAAATCCGGGGCCGTGGTGGTGATGAACTACAAAACCGGCGAGGTGCTCACCGAGCAGTCCTTTCCCAATTTTGATCCCCAGGGTACGGCGTCGGCGCTGGCAAAGAAGCCCTACACCAACCGGGCCATCGACGGCCTGAACGCCCCGGGCTCCACCTTCAAAATCGTCACCGCGGCGTCTGCCGTGGCAAACCTGGGGGATTACGCCACCCGCACGTTCCATTGCGACGGCCTGCTGCAGCTGGGCAACCGCACGGTGACGGACGCCGGCACCAACCTGGAAGAAAACAAAATCACCCAGCACGGCGAACTGAACCTGCTGCGGGCGTTTCAGGTGAGCTGCAACAACACCTTCGCCCGCATCGCCCTGACGCTGGGGGACCAGAAGCTGCGCAGGACGGCGGAGGATTTCGGCTTCAACGACAATTTCCTGTTCCGGGATCTGATCGTGGAAAACTCCTCGTATCCCACCGTGAACCGGACGGACGGCGAAATCGCGTGGACCGGCGCAGGGCAAAGCGCCCTGCAGGTGTCCCCGCTGCATATGTGCCTGGTGGCTTCCGCCGTGGCCAACCGGGGCGTGATGATGGAGCCCCGGATGCTGCTGCGCGCCGCCAGCCAGGGCGGCTCGGTGCGGGAGAAATTCTCCGCGAAGGTGTACCGCAAACCGCTGACGGAAAGCCAGGCGGGCGTATTGAAGGAGTATATGCGCGCCGTGGTCACCGGCGGCACCGGCACGGCCGCCCAGATCCCCGGCGTGAAGGTGTGCGGCAAAACGGGCTCTGCCGAACTGGACCGGCAGGAGGATACCAACGCCTGGTTCGTGGGCTTCCTGGATGAGGAAAAGAGCCCCTATGCCCTGGCCGTGGTGGTGGAGGATGCCGGCGGCGGCGGCGCCGTGGCCGCGCCCATCGCCAGGCAGTTGTTCCAGTGGTTGCTCAGCAACGGCTACGGCGGCTGAACGGCAGAGGTGTTCCGCTTT
>CACYGB010000050.1 GCA_902773895.1 uncultured Eubacteriales bacterium | reverse complement strand
TGCCGCTCAGGGTGAAGGTGAATTCCCCGTTGCCCAGGGTACGGCCGGTCAGCACCTTCTTGGCGCTTACGGAAGCCTCCGTGGTGGCGTGGAACGCGTTCTCGAAGGCGAATTCCGTATTGCTGGGATTGGGCGTCGCGGTCAGCGTGCCCGCAGCGGCGTCGTACGCCAGCGTCACGGTCAGGGTCTTGCTCTGATCGCCCACCACCGTCACGTCCTCCGGCAGGGGATCCAGTTCTTCCACCGTCCAGGTCAGTTCCTTGGTGCCGGTTTTGAGCTTGCCGTTTTCGTCCGTGAACCAGGCGGTGACGTCGATGTAGCCGTTGGCAGCCGTCTGCTCATCCGTGGGGTTCACGGCGAACTTGACGGTGCTGAAGGAAGCCTTGCCGTCCGCGCCGTTCTGCACGGTCTGAGCTTCGGCGATGCCGGTGCCGCTGAGCTGGAAGGTGAATTCTTTCTCCTTCAGCGTCCGGCCCGTCAGGGTCTTGGCGACGCTCACATCCACCTGGGTTTCCGCGTTCCAGTTGTTGGTGAATTCAAACGTCTGGGTGGCGGGGTCCAGCGCCGCGGTAAGCACGCCGGTGTCGACGTTGTAGGACACCTTCACCTTGGCTTCCCGGCTGGTGGGTTCCACCGCCGCCACGTGCTCGGGCAGGCTGTCCAGGTTTTCTTCCGCGATGGTCAGCGTCAGGGTCTTTTCGTCGGAAACGATCTCGCCCTCTTCCGTGAACCAGTCGGTCACGTCGATGTAGCCGTCGGCGATCTGCGCCTGCGTGGGGTTCAGGGCGAATTTCAGGGTGTCAAAGGTCACCTTGCCGTCTGCGGCGTTGGTTTTGCCTGTCTGGCTGGTGATGCCGCTGCCGGTCAGGGAGAAGCTGAACTGGCCCGCGGTCAGGGTTTTGCCGTTCAGGTTCTTGAGCGCTTCCAGGGTGATGTCCGTTTCCGCGCTGTATTTGTTGGTGAAGTTCAGCGCAGTGCTGGGGCCGGTCACCTGGGCGCTCATGGTGCCGTCCTGGTTGTCCGTCACCGCGACCGTCACGGTGTAGGACTCGCCGTCATAGGCGATGCCGTCCTTGACCCAGGTGTGGTCTGCGCGGATGTCGTCGCTGTAGGTGATGCTGTCGTCATCCTGGGCTACGGCGTCCGCGGGGATGTCCTCAGTGATGGTATACGTATAGGTAATGGTATGCGGTGCTTCTTCTTCGAATTCCAGTTCGTCAAAGTCCGTCAGCTTGTACGTAAAGGTGGTGGAGAAATCGCCCGCCTGACGGTTTTTGACGGTGGTGGTGGTCACCGTTTCGGTTTTGTCGTTGGTGCCCTTGATGGTGTAGGAGAACTGGTTGGCGGCCAGGGTGCGGCCTTCCAGGGTCTTCTGGCCGCTGAGGGTGGCCTGCACCTTCACTTCCTCCACGCCGTTGATGAAGGTCATGTCGGTGGTCAGTTTTTCCGCGTCGGGATCCCAGCTGAGATTGCCCACTTCTTCAACGGCGGCAGGGTTGATGGCGGAGCCGTAAGCAAACACAGCCCCTAATTCACCTGTTGGCTGATGGGTGATCGGGTCATACAGCACTTCCTGGATTTCATTGACATTGGTCAGGTGTTCTTCATCAAGGATCTCGTAGTATTTCAGCTGGCTTTCGCCCGTTTCGGGGTTTTCAGGCTGCATTTCCAGAATTGTTTCATCATCGCTGATAACTTTGGAAACCACCATGACCTCGACCAGGTACTTGGTGGTGTCGCGGGTTTCGTTGGCCTTGGGGGTCGGATCGTCCTGGTCTTCATAGATCATGAAGTAGTTCTTGCCTTCATGGGTGAAGGGAACGTCCTTGAAGGTGATCTTGCTGCCTTCATTTTCCACCTTCATCAGCCAGGTCCAGAATTCCTTGGGATCGTTGTGATATTCCTGCTTCAGCAGCACGGTGCTCAGCTTTTCCAGGTTGAACTTGAACTTCTGCTTGTCGGTGGGGGCTTCGTCATTGACCAGCTTCTGCATTTCCAGGTCGCCGTAGAAGCCCAGCAGGTCGCCGCCGTGGTAGGAGTACAGATGGCCTTCACCCACGGACCGCACCTTGTTGCCCACCATGCAGCCGCTGTAGTTGCCGCCCTGAATATCCACAAAAGCGGCGGGCGCCACCACGTGGCCGAATTCGGGGGTGATGTCGGTGGTCACGTTGACCCGCTCCGCGAAGGGGAAATTGTACACCACAGACATGCCGGAGCCGTCTTCGGTCGTATCAAGGCTTGCGCCGTTCAGCGTCAGCTTGGGGCAGGTATAAGTGCCGCTGCCCAGGTTGCTGATCACTGTGCCGGGGATTTTGTTGGGGTCGGTGATGGGGTTGCCGCTCGCGTCCTGAGCAATAATGTTGATGGTGACAATCGTGTTTTCGGGGTAGTTCAGAATGATGTTGGAACCCGCGGGCACGTCAATCGTGGTGTTGGTGTAGCTGACGATGTTGCCCTTATCCGCCGCGCTGCGGGCCAGCTCCTTGCTGGTGTTGATAACCATCGCCTGCAGCCGGTCCCAATCCACAAAGTCGTCCCGGGCGATGGTGTGGCCGCCGTTGGTGCCCGTGTAGCCGCGCAGCTGGCCGCTCACGTTTTCCGTAGACTTCACGCCGTTGACGTAGAAATCGCCGGCCACGGTGTTCATGGAGCCCACATAGCCGTTCCAGCCGTTGTCGTTGTTGTGGCGGTTGTTGAAGAAGGGGCCGCTGGATTCCGGCACATACCCGCCGACCACGGAGGGCTTCGTGATCAGTTCGGAGTCGCCCACGCCGGTGCCGCTCTTGTGGATCACGTCGCCGCGGACCAGCACGCCGCCCATGCAGTGGTTTTCCATCAGGAAGTCGCCGTCATAGGTATTGCCGGCGGCAAAGTCTTCCGTGGAGGGAGGATCGCTGTGGCTGGGCGTGGCGGTGGTGTTGGGGCACAGGGCCACGATGTTGTAGTCGTTCAGGATATATTCCAGGGAATAGCCGTCAAATTCGCTGTCGTCCGGTGCCAGCCTGATGATATCGGTGTACTGGATGTACCTTCCGTTTTCCGGGTCGTCAATCGTTTCTTTGGTACGGTTGGGGTTATTGGTTTCATCTCTGTTGACGTTGGGATAGCTGACCACCTTGTGATCCTGCACAAAGGATCCCAGCGGAATGGTGTCGTTCAGCTGGTTGGGGCTGGTGATCGTGGCGCCCTTGGGAGCAGCGTACAGCTCCACCTTCATGTTCTGTTCGTGGCCGCTGACGCTGAGGGCCTCGCTGGGCGCAAGGCTGCCGTTCCGCTCCAGGTACCACTGGTTTTCACTGAAGTTCAGCAGGTAGTTGCCTTCCTCATCCTTCTGGCTGTCGTCCAGCTTGATATAGCTGTAGCCTTTGGCGCCGCTGGAGAAGGATACGGTCACTTTGGCGTACACATTCGCGTCTGCGGGAATTTCCAGCGGTTTATCGCCCACGTCCACCTTCACCTGGTACTTGGTGGGGTCCGTCTGACGGATCACGATGATCCGCGTTTTGTCATCGGGCGACAGATTTTTCACGAAGGTATATCCATCAAAGTCGCCTTCTGTGATTTTTCCCTGGCTGAGCGCGTTGTTATAGTCGTTCAGGCTGTTGTAGTTGCCCGGATTCTCATTGTTATCCGTTGTGTGGAAAAGACGGATGCCGCCCACACGGTATCCGCTGCTCATCGCCTGGGCGTAGGGCATATTGCCGCTTTGGGTTTTGAAGCTGTCCAGAACCACCGAGTTGGAAGAGCCGCTGGTGCTGATCGGCACAATGGCATAGCCCACCACGGTGGTGCTTCCATCCGCACCGTCGCTGAGCAGCTCCGCCTTGATGTAGGCCTTGTCCGTAATCGCCGGTGCGCCGTCGCTGCCGGGCGTCACGGGATTCCGCTCCGCGGAGTCCACGAAATTGACGGTCACATTATAACCGCTTTTTTTGGTGAATTTAATATGATAGTTTCCGTCAGTGTCTTTTCCGCTGGGGAACGTCAGGGTATAAGGACCGATGGACGCGCCGCTGTTTTCATATTTCGTGCCGATATGTCCATCCGGATCATAGTTCCATCTGCTTCTGATATAGTTCAGATCCAGATCTGAATCCACCGCGACAATCTTGAAAGTATAATTATTATCCGGCAGAGAATTGAACGTGTTCCCGCTGTCGTCCGCAAATATCAGCTGATAGCTGGTTCCGCTTGCTCCATCCGCCTTAGCCAAATAATCTATGCTGTTGCCGTAATTCGTGCACGCAACCACCACATACTTGCCGCCCATGGAACCTGCCTCGGGCGTATAGCCGTCTTCCGCGTAAAAATCCAGATACACCGCGGAATCCGCCGCCAGGGCAGGCGTCGCCAGGCCCAGCATCAGCAGCAGGGCCGTGGCCAGGATCAGAATCCGCATCACCGGGCGCGTTTGCTTTCCTTCGTGTACTCGATTCAACATAGGACTTTCCTCCGTCCGTTTATTCTTGGCGAAACGCTCGTATATCCCATCAGCCGTGCCGCGCCAACGCGCGCCGCACCGCCGTTTCTTTTCCCCTGGGCTTCCGCGGGTCACCGGACAGATCCGCGCCCTGTGTGTGCCGTGCGCCTGCAGCGCCCCCGCCATTGGAAGCGGCATGGTTTTCCAGCTCACGTGTGTTTCCCCCTCGTACGCCGGCCCGTGGCAGCCGCGCGCGTCTGTATTTCCAAAGCCCTTTTTTTCGCTTTCCAAAATTGATTACGCAAAAAAGCTGATGGCTGTTCCATCATTTGCCATTATCGCAAATCTTCTTTTCGCTTTATTTTCATATTCGTTACATATTTATTAAATATTACAATTATCCAATAAAACCGCTACAATTTTTGAGAAGTGTGGGGATTTTTTGTTATCAATTGTTCGTTGTTTCCATTTTCTGCCTGGGAAACACAAAAAATCCCCTTCCCAAAGAGAAGGGGATTTGCCATGATTCTTGATGTGATGTCAGCGCTTCAACGCGCCGGGATCAGATTTCTTTCTTGGCGAAATGGAAGTACCGCTTGGCGTTGCCGTAGCTGATGTCGGCCACGATTTCCTTCAGGGTGTCCAGATCCTCGGGGAAGAAGCCGCTTTCCACCCATTCGCCGAACTGGCGGCACAGGATGCGGCGGAAATACTCGTGCCGGGGATAGGACAGGAAGGAGCGGCTGTCGGTGAGCATACCGATGAAGCCGGCCAGGTAGCCCAGGTTGGCCAGGGACTTCATGTGCTCGGTCATGCCTTCGAAATGATCGTTGAACCACCAGGCGGCGCCGTGCTGGATCTTGCCCACCGCCTCGTCATTCTGGAAGCAGCCCAGGATGGTGTCGATGGCGGCGTTGTCGTTGGTGTTCAGGGAATACAGGACGGTCTTGGGCAGCTTGTCCCGATCCTGCAGATAACCCAGGAACGCGGCGGTCTGGGTGGAGGGGGCGGAATTGTCCACGCAGTCAAAGCCGGTGTCGGGGCCTAGCTGGCGGAACATGGGCTGGTTGTTGTCCCGGCGGCAGCCGTAGTGCAGCTGCATGGCCCAGTCGCGGTCATGGTATTCCGCGCCCAGGAAGGTCATGAAAGCGAACTTGAATTTCAGTTCTTCCTGCTCCGTGGGCATTTTCCCGTTCAGGCGGGCGGCGAAAATGGCTTCGATCTCCTGCTCGTCGGCCGGCGCGTACATCACGTAGTTCAAGGCGTGGTCGCTGAGGCTGCAGCCATGGGCGGCAAAGAAGTCCAGCCGCTTTTTCAGGGCGGCCTTCAGGTCGGCAAAGGAACGGATGGCCATGCCGGCGGCCTGCTCCAGCTGCGCCAGGTAGCCGGGCCAGGTGTCCTTTTCGATGTTCATGGCCTTGTCCGGCCGCCAGGCGGGCAGCACGGTGACGGGGAAGGACTTGTCCGCCGCCAGCTTTTCATGCCATTCCAGGGAATCCACCGGGTCGTCGGTGGTGCAGATGGTGTCCACGTTGCTCATCAGGATCAGGCCCCGGCTGGTGTACCCTTCGCTTTGCAGCTTTTCGTTGGCGATCTTCCACACCTCGGGCGCGGTCTTTTTGTTCAGCACGCCGTCATAGCCGAAGAACCGGCGCAGCTCCAGGTGGCTCCAGTGGTACAGGGGATTGCCGATGGCCTTGCCGATCACCTCGGCGTATTTTTCAAACTTTTCATAGTCCGACGCGTCGCCGGTAATGTACTTTTCCGGCACGCCGGCGGACCGCATCAGCCGCCACTTGTAGTGGTCGCCGCCCAGCCAGACCTGGGTGATGTTGTCGTAGCGGATGTCTTCGTAAATTTCCCGTGGGCTCAGATGGCAGTGATAGTCGATGATGGGGCAGTCCTTCGCCGCTTCATGGTACAGCACCCGGGCCGTTTCGGTGTTCAGAAGAAAATCCTGATCCATAAACGCTTTCATGGGAAAAACGCACCTTTCTGTTCTTATTTCTGCAGCAGATGGAAGGCAAAGCCGGCAATTTCGTCCCGCAGGTAAATGGCGGTCATTTTGCCGTTCTTGTACACGGCGCTGTCCTCGTCAAAGGCGAAGCCCCGGCGCTCCAGGTGCCAGCGGGCCCGGGCGATGTTGTTGGTGGCGATGGCGATGTGGCCGTTGCGGCCGCGGCCCACCTTCTTCATGCACTCAAAGGCAGTGCCGGCGAAGGTGGAGGAGTTGCCCTCTTTCACCTGCCAGCCCAGCAGCTTGCACAGCAGGGTGGCATCCTTCATGGCCTGGTCGGCATTGCCGGAATTGATGCCCACATGCCTGAGTTCCAGGCCCAGCACCAGCTCCACCGCGCTGCGGGCCAGCGCCTCGATGCGGTCCCAATCCTTGGCGGCGATGGCGTCGTTGGGGGCCATCCAGCTGCCGCCCACAGCCACGATCTTGGGGAAGGCCAAGTAATCGCCCACGTTCTTTTCATTGATGCCGCCGGTGGGCAGGAAGGTCACGTCGCCGTAAGGCGCGCTCATGGCCTTGATCACCTTCAGGCCGCCCACGGCCTCCGCCGGGAAGAATTTCACGGTTTTCAGCCCCAGTTCCAGCGCCGTTTCCACGTTGGAGGGGTTGGCGGTGCCGGGCACGATGGGCACGCCCTTTTCCTGGCAGTATTTCACGATGACGGGGTTGATGCCGGGCGACACGATGTAGGAAGCGCCGGCGGCCACGGCCCGGTCCACCTGTTCGGTGGTCAGCACGGTGCCTGCGCCCAGGATCACTTCGGGCAGTTCATCATGCACCCGGCGGATGGCTTCCTCAGCCGCGTCAGAGCGGAAGGTGATTTCCGCCACGGGCAGCCCGCCGTTGGCCAGCGCCCGGCACAGCGGCACGGCGTCGTTGGCATCTTCCACCTTGATCACGGGAACCAGACCGACCAGAGACAGTTGCTTGATGACATCCATGTGAATTACTTCCTTTCAATATGTTGATGACGGATGGTTTGTTACAAGGTTACGCCCTGCTTGAAAATCGCCAGGTCGTGGAAGCCGTTGGTTTCGTTCCGGGCCTTTTTCCCGCTGGCGACGCTGAGCACGTATTCCATCAGTTCCTCCCCCAGCTGCTGCAGGGTCATGCCATCCAGCAGGCGGCCGGCGTCAAAGTCGATCCAGTTTTTCTTGTGCCGGGCCAGGGGCGAATTGGAGGAGATTTTGACGGTGGGCACCGGGCAGCCGAACGGCGTGCCACGGCCGGTGGAAAACAGGATCAGCTGCGCCCCGGCGGCGGACAGCGCCGTGGACGCCACCAGATCGTTCCCGGGGGCGGACAGCAGGTTCAGCCCGGGGTTTTCCACCTTTTCCGCGTAGGCCAGCACGCCCCGCACGGCGGAGGACCCGCTTTTCTGGGTGCAGCCCAGGGCCTTGTCCTCCAGCGTGGTGATGCCGCCGGCCTTGTTGCCGGGGGACGGGTTTTCGTACACCGGCATATGGTAGGATTCAAAGTATCCTTTGAAATCATTGATGAGATGCACCGTTTTTTGGAACAGCGCTTCGTTTTCGCACCGGTCCATCAGGATGGTTTCGGCGCCGAACATTTCGGGCACTTCGGTCAGGATGGTGCTGCCGCCCATGGCGGTAAGCAGGTCGGAAAACACGCCGATGGTGGGGTTGGCCGTGATGCCGGACAGCCCGTCGCTGCCGCCGCATTTGAGGCCCACCACCAGCTGGTCGGCCGGGCAGGAAACGCGCTGATCCTTCCGCATGGTTTCGGCCAGCTCCCGCAGCAGCGCCAGGCCCGCTTCCATTTCGTCCTCCGCCTGCTGGCACACCAGGAATTTCACCCGGTCCTCGTCGTAATTCCCCATATAGGGCTTGATTTGCTCGATGCCGCTGTTTTCGCAGCCCAGGCCCAGCACCAGCACACCGCCGGCGTTGGGATGGGTGGCCAGGTCGGCCAGCACCCGGCGGGTATTGTTCTGGTCGTCCCCCAGCTGGGAGCAGCCGTAGGGATGCGGGAAGGCGTACACGCCTTCGACGCTGCCGCCCACCCACTGCTGCGCCTGATGGGCCAGGGCCCTGGCGATGTCGTTGACGCAGCCCACGGTGGGCAGGATCCACAGTTCGTTGCGGATGCCGGGGCGGCCCGTTTTCCGGGGATAGCCCAGGAACGCGGCGGGCGCTTTCTTTTCCTGCCGAAGATGGGCAGGATGGTATTCATAGTCCCTGGCACCGGACAGCAGGGTGTGCAGGTTATGCGTGTGCACGTGGGCGCCGGCGGGAATATCCTCCGTGGCCTGGCCGATGGGGAAGCCGTACTTGATCACCGCTTCCCCCTTGGCAATGTCCCGAAGCGCCGCCTTGTGGCCCATGGGCAGATCGGACAGCAGCGTCACGCTGCCGCCCTCATAGTGAGCGACGGTACCGGCAGGCAGCGCCGTTAAAGCCACCGCCACGGAATCCTTTGGGGTGATGCGAACCAATTCGTTCATGCTTTCGCTCCTTACAGGCAGGCGTCAAAGGCCGCCATGGCTCCCTGCTGCCGCACGGTGGCAACGCCGCGGATCACGGCTTCCTCCAGCCCGGAAACGGCGGTCAGGTCCCGCCCCCACATCTGTTCGTTGGTCAATACGGCGTGCACCAGCGCTTCGACGCTGTCGCCGCGGTGATCATAGAAGAATTCCAGCGCCCAGCGGTCGTCGCTGACGGTGTATTCGTTGCCCTTGGGCCGGCGGCACACCAGGCCCTTGTCGGTCAGCGCCTGGATGTCGCTGGAATAGAAGGCGATGTAGAAGGCCAGGCTCTGGGTCAGGCACCGGGGCAGCTCCTTCTTTTCCGCCACATAATCCAGGAAGGTGGGCATGTTCCGGGCCCGCCACTTGGAGGTGGAATTGAGGGAAATGCTCATGAGCTCATGATTGACGAAGGGGTTGTTGAACCGGTCCTGCACGGCGGCGGCAAACTGCCGGCAGTCCTCCTTGTCCAAAGGCAGCGTGGGGATCACTTCATCGTAGAGCATTTTGTTCATGAAGCCCAGCACGCTTTCGTTGTTCATGCAGTCCCGCACGATGTCAAAGCCCGCCAGGTACGCCCCCAGCACAAAGCCGGTGTGGGCGCCGTTCAGGATGCGCACCTTGCGCTTTTTATAGGGCGTCACGTCCGGCACCACCACCACGGGCACGCCGGCTTTTTTGAAGGGCAGGCGATCGTTCAGTTCCTCCGGTCCCTCGATGGCCCAGAAGCCGAACACTTCGCCCACGTCGGTCAAAGGATCGTCGTAGCCGTTCTTTTCGGCCAGGGCCTTCACTTCTTCCTGGTCCCGGATGCGGCCGGGCACGATGCGGTCCACCAGGGTGGAGCAGAAAATGTTTTCTTCGTTGACCCAGCGGCGGAAATCGTCATCCAGCTTCCAGTCGTCGATATACTGGTTCACGCACTTTTGCAGTTCCTTGCCGTTGTTGTCGATCAATTCGCAGCTCAGGATCACCAGGCCCTTTTGCCCGGCAGTGAAGCGTTCAAATAACACCCGGGTCAGCTTGGCCGGGAAGCTCAGGGGCGGCTGCTGGCCGAAGGCGCTTTCGGTTTCATGCACGATACCGGCCTCGGTGGTGTTGCTGACGATGATTTCCAGCTCGGCGCTCCGGGCCAGCTCCAGCACCTTTTCCCAGTCGCCATAGGGGTTCAGGCACCGGCTGACGCAGGAAATGACCCGCTTGTCATCCACCTTTTTGCCCTTTTCGCTGCCCCGCAGGTACAGGGTATACAGCCCCTGCTGGGCGTTGATCAGCTCCGTCAGGCCCTGGGCGATGGGCTGCACCAGCACCACTTTGCCGTTGAAGCCCGCTTTTTCGTTGGCAATGTCAAAAAAGTCGTCCACAAACGCCCGAAGGAAATTTCCTTCGCCGAACTGCATCACCTTTTCCGGCGCGTTTTCCAGCACATAGCCGGCATAGCCCGACTGCCTGAGCACATCGTAATTCAGAATCGCCATCTCTGATCCATCCTCCTTTTCATGCCAATCCACTTTAAGCATACAACTTTTCCCTGCGTTCGTCAACAATCTTCCCCCGTAGAAATGGCAGAAAAACGGTTGCGTTTCCCGCGTTTTCTTGCTATACTGATTGATGGGTAAAAAGAAAAAAGAAAGGGAAGATTCCGCCATGCAAATCGGCATCCGTCTGCACGATATGGCACCCGGAACGCTGGCCCGGCGGCTGGAAACCGCGCGCCGCCAGGGCTTTTGCTGCGCCCATGTGGCGCTGAGCAAAACCGTCGACGGGTTCAAAATGAGCGAGGCGGAACAGCGTCTGACGCCCGAATTCGCCGCCGAGATGAAAGCACTTTTCGCGTCCTCCGGCCAGGAATGCGTGCTGCTGGGCTGTTACCAGCAGCTGGCCAACCCGGACCGGGAGGCGCTGGAAAAAACCCAGGCCTGCTACCGCACCCATATCCGCTTCTCCCGCTGGATGGGCGCCCGGATGGTGGGCACCGAAACGCCCTGCAAGACGGTTTCCTTCCCCCGGCCCGTCTGGGAAAGCGAGGAGGCCTTCCGCCTGTTTGAGGACGGGCTGCGTCCCGTGCTCCGCTACGCGCAGGAGCAGGACGTGCTGCTGGCGGTGGAGCCGGTGTTCTGCGATATCGTTTCCACGCCGGAGCGCGCCCAGCGGCTGCTGGACGACATGCGTTCCGACCACCTGCGCATCATCCTGGACGGGGTGAACCTGCTTTCCAACGAAGCCGCCCTGGACCCCGGGCCGGTGATAGAAGACGCCATCCGCCGCCTGGGCGACCGGGTGGCCCTGCTGCACATGAAGGATTTCCGCCTGGTTCCGGGCGAGCGGCGGCCCGTTTCCGTGGCCTGCGGCCAGGGCGGCATGCGCTACGAACGGCTGCTGTCCTTTGCCCGGGAGAAGGACCTGCCCATGACCGTGGAAAACACCGCGCCGGAAAACGCCGCCGCCACCCGGGAATACCTGGAGGCCCTGGCCGCGGCCCTGTAAAGCGCCGTTCCGGCGTCTCCCCCGAATCCCGCCAAGAATATCCCGAATGTTTATATGGAAGGAAGATCCGCTATGCGCGCGAACATCGACGCCTTTATCCGGCAGTACCTGAACGCCTACCGGCCCTACAAAACCTACTGGAATTACGAGGACGGCTGCGTGCTGGTGGGCTGCATCGACCTGTACCAGGCCTCGGGCGAATCGCTGTACCGGGATTTTGTGCTGCGGTACCTGGAGCAGGTGATCTCCCCCGACGGGCAGATCACCAATTACCCCGCCGACAAATACAACATCGACTCCTCCAACTGCGGCAAGGCCCTGTTCTTCGCCTATGACGAAACGGGCGACGAGCGCTACAAAAAAGCCCTGGATTACCTGATGGACCGGCTGGCCCATCACCCCCGGTGCGCCTGCGGCAATTTCTGGCACAAGGAGATTTACCCCGAACAGATCTGGCTGGACGGCCTGTACATGGCCCAGCCCCTGCGGGTGGAATACGATATGCGCTTTGGCGGCAAGCAGTGGGCCGCCGACGTGGCAAAGCAGTTTTCCAACGTGCGCGCCTACCTGTACGACGAAGACAAAAAGCTGTATTACCACGCCTGCGACATGATGAAGCAGCAGCCATGGGCCAACAAGGAAACGGGCAAAAGCCCCAATTTCTGGCTGCGCTCCATGGGCTGGTACCTGATGGCCCTCATCGACTGCATCGACAAAATGGACGAGCAGCTCTACGAGCATTACCGGGCGCTGATCGACCTGTTCCGGGAAGCCATCGCCGGCATCCGGCGCTACGCCGACCCCGCCACCGGCCTGTATTACCAGGTCATCGACCGAGCCGACGTGGAAAACAATTACCTGGAAACCTCCGGCAGCGCCATGATTCTCTACGCCATGCTCAAGGGCGTGCGCCTGGGCCTGCTGGACCGGGAGGACTACGCCGCTTACGCCAGCGCCGCCTTTGAAAGCCTGACCAGGGAAAAGCTGCGGCAGGACGGGCAGGGCCTGTGGCACCTGCACGGCATCTGCGCCGTTGCCGGCCTGGGGCCCGGCGAAAAGCGCGACGGCAGCGTGGCCTATTACCTGAGCGAGCCGGTGGTGGCCGACGACGCCAAGGGCGTGGGGCCCTACATGATGGCCTACGCCGAATACCTGAGGGCCTGACATATGAAATGTATCTTTCTTTCCGCCCGCAGCGCTGCGGTGCTGCTGGATGAAACCGCGCCCTACTTCCTGCCGGCCCCCGTGCGCCTGACGCTGAACGGCCGGGACGCGGGAGAGGCGGACCGCACCGTGTATTCCCTGTACGGCCTGTCCCCCGACACCGCCTACACCCTGACGGCGCAGGCGGAAGGCGGCCCCGTGCAGGAGATTTCCTTCCGCACCGGAAAGGAGTCCTACACCCTGGACGTGCGCCGCTTCGGCGCCCGGGGCGACGGCGAACACGAGGACACCGCCGCCCTGCAGGCCGCCATCCTGTGCTGTCCCCCGGACGGACGGGTGCTGATTCCCCGGGGCACGTACCTGACCGGCCCCCTGTTCCTGAAAAGCCACCTGACCGTGGAATGGGAAAAGGGCGCCACGCTGGCGCTGCTCACCGACCGGGACCGCTTCCCCATCCTGCCGGGGGTCACCTTTCCCCGCGCGGACGGCGACGGCGATTTGCTGCTGGGCTCCTGGGAAGGCAACCCCCTGGACTGCTACGCCGCGGCACTGAACGGCATCGGGGTGGAGGACGTGCGCCTGCTGGGCGAAGGCGTCATCGACGGCCGGGGGCAGCTGGGCGACTGGTGGGTGCGGCCCAAGGAACGCCGCGGTGCCTGGCGGGGAAGGCTGTTCTACCTGCGGGACTGTGAAAACGTCACCGTGCAGGGCCTGACCTTCCGCAACAGCCCCTCCTGGAACCTGCATCCCACCTTCAGCCGTCATTTGGCCTTTTACGACATCCGGGTGGAGGCCCCCGCCGTCAGCCCCAACACCGACGGCTTCGACCCCGAAAGCTGCCGGGACGTAAAGCTGTACGGCGCCCACTTCTCCGTGGGAGACGACTGCATTGCCATCAAGTCCGGCAAGATTTACATGGGGAAAAAATACGCCGTGCCGTGCCGGGACATCGAAATCGCCTGGTGCGCCATGCTGGAAGGCCACGGCGGCGTGACCATCGGCAGCGAAATGGCCGGCGGCGTGCAGCACGTGCGGGTGCACCACTGCCTGATGCGCGGCAACGACCGGGGCCTGCGCGTGAAAACCCGCCGGGGCCGCGGAAAGAACGCCGTGGTGGACGACATCCGCTTCGAGGACGTGACCATGGAACGGGTGAAAGCGCCGCTGGTGGTGAACTGCATGTACTTCTGCGACCCGGACGGCCGATCCCCCTTCGTGCAGAGCCGGGAAAAGCAGCCGGTGGACGACGGCACGCCCACCATCGGCGCCGTGCGGTTTGAACGGGTCAGCGCCCGGAACTGCGAAGCCTGCGCCGCCTACATCCTGGGCCTGCCGGAAAACCCGGTGCGGGAAATCGTGATCAAGGACAGTTTCTTCACCTTCCTGCCCGGCGCCAAGCCCATGGTGCCTGCCATGGCCAACGGCGTGGAGGAATGCCGGGGCCGGGGCGTGATCGCCTATTTCGTCAGCAGCCTGCGACTGGAAGGGACGCGGATGGAGGGCCTGCAGGGCCAGGAACTGGAGCTTCATCCCGGACCGGATACGTGATCCATCATCATTCAACATACAAGGAGGAACCTGCCATGGACATTCGCTATTCCTGCAATCAGCGCGACTTCAAGCGCTACACCACCGAAGAGACAAGAAAAGAATTCCTGATCGAGACCCTGTTCGTGCCCGACGAGGTCGTCGCCGTGTACAGCCACGTGGACCGGATGGTGACGCTGGGCGTCATGCCGGTGAAGGAGCAGGTCAGCATCGACAAGGGCATCGACATCTGGCACAACTTCGGCACCGCCTATTTCCTGGAGCGCCGGGAATGCGGCATGTTCAACGTGGGCGGCCCGGGCCGCGTGTACGTGGACGAGCAGGTGTACGACCTGGATTACAAGGACTGCCTGTACATCACCAAGGGCGCGCAGAAGGTGCTGTTTGAAAGCAGGGACGCCCAGGCGCCGGCCAAGTTCTACATCGTGTCGGCCCCGGCCCACTGCAGCTACGAAAACCGGCTGATCAAGATCGCCGACGCCGCCAAGAAGCCCCTGGGCGCCGTGGAAACCAGCAACAAGCGGGTCATCAACCAGTTCATCCATCCCTCCGTGCTCAAAACCTGCCAGCTGTCCATGGGCATGACCGCGCTGGACAAGGGCTCCGTGTGGAACACCATGCCGGCCCATACCCACGAACGCCGCATGGAAGTGTATTTCTACTTTGAAGTGCCGGAAAACAACGTGGTGTTCCACATGATGGGCGAAGGCAGCGAAACCCGCCACATCGTGATGCAGAACGAGCAGGCGGTCATTTCTCCCTCCTGGTCCATCCACGCCGGTGCCGGCACCAGCAACTACACCTTCATCTGGGCCATGGGCGGCGAAAACCAGGCCTTCGACGACATGGACGAAATCCCCACCACCCAGCTGCGGTAACAGACGGGAGAAACGGGCATGAAAGAATACAAGCTGGTCTACCTGAACAAAGGCATCAAATTCAGCCGGGAAAAGGACCTGGCCCAGGCGGAGGAAATCATCAACCAGTACGTTTCCGAAGGCTGGACCCTGCAGCAGATCGCTACCCCCGGCGACGATATGGGCGCGCTGGTGGGCGTGTTCTATAAGGAAAAAATGTAAGGGATCCCCTGCGGGGCCGTACGTTCCCCGCGGGGAAACCCCTTTGAATCCCCCGGAAGGCATCCCCGAAAAGGGCCCCGGGTATTTCCCATCAAAAAAAGGAGGAGCATCACCATGGACATGAAAGCGTTTTCCCTGGAAGGCAAAATCGCCTGGATCACCGGCGCCAGCTACGGCATCGGCTTCGCCATCGCGGAAGCGTACGCCGCCGCGGGAGCCACCATCGTCTTCAACGACATCAACCAGGACCTGGTGAACAAGGGCCTGGCCGCGTACGAAGAAAAGGGCATCAAGGCCCACGGCTACGTGTGCGATGTAACCAATGAGGAAGCGGTGCAGGAACTGGTTAAAAAGATCGAAGCGGAAGTGGGCGTCGTCGACATCCTGGTGAACAACGCCGGCATCATCCGCCGCATCCCCATGATCGAAATGAGCGCCGCCGATTTCCGCAAGGTCATCGACGTGGACCTGAACGCCCCCTTCATCTGCGCCAAGGCCGTGATTCCCGCCATGATCAAGAAGGGCCACGGCAAGATCATCAACATTTGCTCCATGATGAGCGAGCTGGGCCGCGAAACCGTGTCCGCCTACGCGGCGGCCAAGGGCGGGTTGAAAATGCTGACCCGCAACATCTGCTCCGAGTACGGCGAATACAACATCCAGTGCAACGGCATCGGCCCCGGCTACATCGCCACGCCTCAAACGGCGCCCCTGCGGGAACGCCAGCCCGACGGCAGCCGCCATCCCTTCGACCATTTCATCATCGCCAAGACCCCCGCTGCTCGCTGGGGCAACCCGGAGGACCTGCAAGGCCCCGCCGTGTTCCTGGCCTCCTACGCTTCCAACTTCGTCAACGGCCACATCCTGTATG
>CACYGB010000049.1 GCA_902773895.1 uncultured Eubacteriales bacterium | reverse complement strand
GATCCTGGCGTACGATTGCCGGGTGACGGAGGACAGCATGACGCTGGATCAGCCGGTTCCCGTCGCGTGGGACGAATGCTTCTGATTATATATAAATTATAGAATCGTTTCCATTCCGATTTTCTGGGGGACCAGGCCGCATTTTTCGTAAAACTTCATGGCCCCGGGGTTCAGGGACCAGACGTTCAGCGTGATGTTGTAGCAGCCTGTTTCCCGGGCAAAGTTTTTGACATACCGGAAGGTCTTCTCCCCGATGCGCTGTCCCCGGTGGTTTTCGTCCACGCACAGATCGTCGATGTAGAGGGTTTTTACGTCCGTCATCAGCGGATCGTTTTCAAACTGCTTCAGGATGCAAAAGCAGTGAGCCATCACCCGGTCGTTTTCGTCGGTGTACACGAACACCGGCGTTTTTTCATTGGCAAGGATCTTCTGCAATTCCTGGGGGCCGTATTTGGTGGCCGGGCCCTTGAACAGGTCCGGGCGGCCCCGGTGGTGCACCAGGTTGACCTGCAAAAGCAGGGCCATGATGCCGGGAATGTCCCTGTTTTCCGCTTTTCGGATCATGGTTTGTCCTTTCTTTCCCGCCGAAGTCCTTTGGGATAGTGGTTTTTTAATTGTCCGTCCGACGCCTTGCCCCAGCCCAGGCTCAGCCCGTTCAGGGTGACGGCGCAGAACCCCTTCAGGCTGTCCGGCGCCTGAAGCACTTCGCCCTGCTGGTAGGCGCGGGCCTGTTCCGCCGTGACGGGAAAGGCGCGCAGCGGCTTGCAGGCCAGGGCCAGGGCGTGATCGGGCACGAACACCTTCCCTTTGATTTCCCCCAGCTGCAGCCCCAGCCGCAGCACCCGGATCCGGTCCAGCGGCGGCAGATCCTCCGGCACCCGGACAAGACGGCCGGAAAAGATCCCGTTAACGGAAAGCGGCGGCACGATGTGTGTCTGCAGAAAATCCTCCGCCAGGGCGCGCTCCGTTTTGCCGGGAAGCGGCGGCATCCAGGACGGCTGCCGTTTTCCTGCTTCGCCGCCTGTCTTTTGCATCAGCGCCAGGAAATGCCCTTCGCCCCGTATTTGATGGGGCCACAGGTGCAGCATCCCGTCGTTTTCGGGAAGCCCCGGCAAGGAAAAGGGAACCAGGGAGAACGCCGGCTGCTCCTGCAGGAAACGCCGGATGACGTCCTCGTTTTCCGTGGGGTTGAAGGTGCAGGTGGAATAGGCCAGCATTCCTCCGGGACGCAGCATCAGCGCCGCGTGGCGCAGGATGTGGCTTTGCCGCTGGGCACAGCCCTCCGGGGATGCGGCGGTCCATTCCTGCCGGGTTTCCGGATGACGCCGGAACATGCCTTCGCCGGAGCAGGGTGCGTCCACCAGGACCCGGTCGAAATACTCTGCCCATCGGGGGCTGAGGTCCTCCGGCAGGGCGCAGGTCACTGCCGCGTTGGGGATGCCCATGCGTTCGATGTTCCGGGACAGGACGGCGGCCCGGGACGGCACCGGCTCGTTGCAGACCAGCACGCCCCTGCCCTGCAGGTACGCGCCCAGTTGGGTGCTTTTCCCTCCAGGGGCGGCGCACAGGTCCAGCACCCTGTCCCCCGGCAGGGGATGCAGCGCGGCGGCCGCCGCCATGGCGCTGGGCTCCTGCAGGTAATAAGCGCCGGCATCGTGGGCCGGCACGGCGCCGGCGTCGGATTCCGCCGGCAGGTACCAGGCGTTTTCCGCCCAGGGCACGGGGTCCTCCGCGTCGTCAGGCGGCGTCAGGCCCGGGCGCATCCGGATGCCGCGCAGCGGCGGCTGGCTGTAGCTATGCAAAAAATCGGGCAGCTGATCGCCCAACAGCGGCGTCAGCTGCTCGATAAAACCCAGAGGAAGCGATGAAAGATTTGTCATGCGTTTTTTCCGTTCATGGATTGTCCCGGCTGGTTTTGCCAGTTCAGGTTGGGGACGGTGGGGTACACCGGTTCGTGGAACGCCTGCTCCTTATCCACGGCGGGGGGCAGGCCGTCCAGCAGGCCGTCCTCCGCGTCGTCGTCCGGGGCGGCCAGCCGCTGGCGCCACACGGAGCGGGTCTTTTGCTCGTGTTTTTCGCTGCGGCGGCGTCGCCGCGCTTCCGGCTGATCCGCCGGCACGTCGTACGCGGGGGATTCAAATTCCTCCGCCAGGGGTTCCTCTTCCTCCGGCACGCAGGATTCCTGGTATTCCGGCTGCCACGCGGGCGGCGCTTCCTGCTGAAACAGGGGCTGGCGTTCGGGGGGCGGCGTTTCCGGGCCGGAGAAGCCCATGTCCACCGCTTCCTGGTAGCCTCGGCTGAAGCGGCGCCGGCCGTCTACCTTTTCGCCCCGCAGAAACCGGGAAAGCCTGCGCAGCTGGGTTTTCCACACCAGGTAGGGCCGCCACCGGATCAGCCACACCAGAAAGTCCGCGGCGGTGCACAGCACCACGATCCAAAGCGCCAGAAAGAGCCAGTGGTCGCCCAGCCAGGTCAGGAAACGGCTGAATTTTCCGGCGGCCGCGGCATTCCATATGCTTTCGATCAGCGTGCGGACCCAGCCGAACAGGAAAGTGAAAAGCGAATTGGAAAATGTATTCATGGCGTTTTACGGGGCTTCGCCGCCGTCGGGCACGGGCTCGATGGTGACGGTGACCTGCACCACGCTGCTGCTGACATATTCCATGTTGGACGGCACGCGCAGCGCCAGGAAGGTGGTCACGGTTTGACGGCGGTTGCTTACGTCCACCTGTTCATAGGGGAACAGCACGGCGTCGGACTGCAGATAGGGAGCGATGGATGCTTCCCGGCCGGCCAGGGTGATGGCGGCAGGGGTCACCTGCACGTCGGTGATCCGGTAGCCGTCCGCCACTTCGCCCCGGATCAGGCTTTCCTTGTGGATGGGAACCTGGGCCATGGCGTACACGTACTGGCTGACGGCGATGCGCTGCAGCGCGGCGGTCTGCCCGGTGGAGGTGACGGTCAGGTTTTTGCTGTCCAGGGGGTTGCCCTCCGCGTCCTCAAAAACGAAGTCCAGGTTGACGGCGTTGGGGTTGCGGGAGGCGGACAGATTGCTCTGGTCATATACAGCCACGCAGCGCACGGCGGCTTCCACGATGGCTTTGGGGCCGCCGATGTCCACATATTGGGGGGAGTAAGTGAGCGCGCCGGGATAATACCCTTCCGGCAGGCTGCCCGTGGTGCGGATTTCCACCGGCACCCGGTTCTGAACGGCGTATTCCTCCACCTGCACGGTGACTTCGTTGCTGTAGATTTCGTTCACCGAGCCGTACATCGTCACATTATTGGAGGAGGCGGTGATTTTCAGGGTCTGCTCGCCCGTGGTCTGGATCTGGCTCAGGTCCAGCCGGGCGGAATAATTGTTGGCCGTCACGGTGGAGTAGTAGCGCTGGGGCACCCGGGCCCGGATGCGCACGGTTTCCGTGTTTTCCAGGCCGCTGACCACCACCAGCCCGTTATTGCGCAGGGTGGAGGCGTTTGTTACCGAAACCCGCACCCCGTCGATGATCTTGTCCCGGGGCAGGGAGGTGTCCTGGGTGATCAATCCGCCCCACAGGCAGATGGCCAGGATCAGGCTGGTGATTTTCCAGCCCAGGTTGTGGGTCAGGGTCTTTTTGATTTTTTTCAGGATCCGCGCGCTCCGCTTTTCCTGGTCGGGGGCGCGGTTCAAATCGTTATTCATCATGGTTGGCGCCTCCTTTCCGGATAAAGGAGAGCTGTTTGTGGCTCCATCTCCACAGCCGGGAATGATCCTGGTGGTACATATCGGTCAGCTGCTTGCGGATGGCTTCGGCGTCCAGGTGCCTTGTCAGCCGGCCGCCCTTGGCCATGCTGATGATGCCCGTTTCCTCGCTGACGATGAGCACGATGGCGTCGGTGCTTTCGCTGACGCCCAGGCCGGCCCGGTGCCGGGTGCCCAGATCCCGGGAAATGGAGGAGGATTCGCTCAGCGTCAGCACGCAGGCGGCGGCCGCCACCCGCTGGCCGCGGATGATCACCGCGCCGTCGTGCAGCGGCGTGTTGGGCTCAAAAATGTTTTCCAGCAGCGGCGCGGAAATCACGGAATCGATGGCCGTGCCAGTTTCGATCACGTCCTTGAGGCCCGTGCGCTGCTCGAACACGATCAGCGCGCCAACCCGGCGGCGGGACAGACGCAGCAGGCACTGGGTGATTTCGTCCACGATGCGTTCGCTTTCATCCTGGGCCTGGGTGCGGTCCAGCTTGGCGCTGCGGCCGATCTGCTCCAGCGCCCGGCGAAGCTCCGGCTGGAACAGGATCAGCAGCGCGATGACGCCGTTGTTCAGGATGCTGCGCAGCAGCCAGTTCAGCGCCGTCAGGCCGATGAGCTCGCTGACGTAGCTGGCCACGATGATCACCGCCAGGCCCTTGAGCACCTGGATGGCCTGGGTCTGCCGGGTCAGCAGCACCAGCTGGTAGATCAGGAACGCGATGATCAGGATGTCGATATAGTCAATCAGGGTGGGGCGATGGATCAGATTCCAAAAGAACGCCTGGACCTGATCCCAGAAACCGGCCATGTCACATCACCCTCACTTTCGTAAGCATTCACGATTCTATTATACTACATGTTTGGCCCGGGTAAAATCCCCTTTCCGGGATTTTTTTCAAAATCTTTACACAAATAAGAAAATTTTTTTTCGAAAGGGCGAGGAACGTCAGACGCCGTCCCCTGAAAAAACGGACGGCGGCGGCGTTTTCTTGCATTTTTTACCGGGGGATGATACAATAAATCCGCGGCGGAACGCCGCCCAAAGGAGAAACGGACATTGAGCGGAAAGCATGGCTGCGGAGGCTGGCTGGTGGGACTGATTTTGAAGCTGATCGTGTTGGCGGCGGCGCTGTTCGCCGTGGCGCTGGGGATTATATATCTGATGGAGAAAAACCCGCCCCGGTGGACAGGCAATAACGACGCTGTTGTGGTGCTGGGGGCGCAGGTCTACCCGGACGGCCGGCCCAGCCCGCAGCTGGAGCTGCGCCTGGAAGCGGCGCTGAACGCGTATCAGGCGCATCCGGTGCCCGTCATCGTCTGCGGAGCCCAGGGAAAAAACGAGCCGGCGCCGGAGGGGCAGATCATGCGGGACTGGCTGATTCAAAAAGGCGTGCCGTCCCGGGACGTGACCGCCGAGTGCGATTCCATGGACACCCGGCAGAATCTGCAGAACGCCGCGCGGCTGCTGCCGCCCGGCGCCCAAAGCATCACCATCGTCACCAGCGATTATCATTTGCCCCGGGCCATGCAGCTGGCCCGGGATCTGGGCCTGTCCGCCGACGGTATCGGCAGCCCCTGCAAGCCGGAGTACTGGGTCAAAAACCATTTCCGGGAAGTGCTGGCCTGGGGGAAATACTTTGCGGTGCGGCTGGGCATTCTCCGGTGAAGGGGAACCCGCGCGGAAAGACGCGGGTCATCCGATGCGGGTTGCCGGACGCTCTTTGCTGGGATATGCCTGACCCGAATCACAAACCGGAATTTGCAGGAGAAGGAAATGGATCTGAACAAGACGATCCCCAAAGCGGGTTCTGTGATCGTAACGGCGACAGTGTTTCTGTTTGCTGTATTTGAGATCATCAATTTTTCGATGGGCAGCTTCTTTGTCTGCCTGATTCTGCCGATCGGGTTTGTCATGATGACGGCCGGCCTGCACAACGAATGCGAAAGCGACCGCAAAGTCGCTGCGAATATCGGGCTGGCTTTTGCGGCCGTGTACTGCGTGCTGATCATGTTCGTCTACTTTACCCAGCTGACTACCGTAAAAAACGAACAGCTGAACGAACAGGCGGCAAAACTGCTCGATTTCAGCCGGTTCGGACTGATTGCCAACTACGACCTGCTGGGTTACGGCATCATGGCGCTTTCGACTTTCTTTACCGGTCTTTCGATGAAAGCAGGGAACAAAACGGACAAGTGGCTCAAGGCACTGATGATGATCCATGGCGTGTTTTTCTTCAGCTGCACTTTTATGCCGATGACAGGAATGTTCTTAAAGATGTCGTCCGGCGGCAGCGGGATCGGCGGAAGGCTTGCCCTTATCGCCTGGTGTGTGTATTTTCTGCCCGTCGGAATCCTTTCTTTTCTTCATTTCAGGGAAAAATGACACCGGATGACAGGACGGCAAATTCCGGCCCGTCAAATGAAAGGGAGCACATGACCGCCGCCTGTCAGACGGCGAAAGCACCTCTCCGTGTTCATGGGAATCCGGCCGGGATTCATTTTTGACAGTTCAAATCTTATCGCGCATACAGAAAACAGCACCCGGGACTTTCATAAGCCGGGTGCTGTTCTTTTGGTAAGCCAGTGCTGCTTTTGCTTTTACAGGAAGTCCACCGCCAGGCGGATCAGCAGCAGCGCCATCACGCCCAGCATCACGCGGCGGATCAGCCTGGCTCCTTTGCGGATGGCCAGCCAGCTGCCCAGGTATCCGCCCAGGGCGGAAGCCGCCATAGCGGGTACGGCCAGGGCAAAAACGATGTTGCCGTTCATGGCGTGGGCAATGAGGGCGCTGATGTTGGAGGCCAGGTTCACGATCTTGCTGCTGCCGGAGGCGGTTACGGTGTCCATGCCGGCCAGCCAGGTGAACCCCAGGATCAGCAGCACGCCGGTGCCCGGGCCGAAAAAGCCGTCGTAAGCGCCCACCAGCAGGCCGATCAGGCCGCACAGCATAAGCCGCCCTTTGGTCATGGCCAGCGCGCGGTCCGGCGCGTCGTGGCGCAGGAACATGATCAGCGCCAGCAGCGGGATCATGATAAGCAAAATCACGCGGTAGGCGGTATCGGGGATGCGCTCGTTGATCTGCGCGCCGATATACGCCCCCGGCAGCGCCATGACGGCGGCGCAAAGCGCGGGCTTTAGAAGCACCTTGCCGCTGCGCAGAAACTTGCCTGCGGCAAAGCAGGTGCCAAAGCAGGCGGACAGCTTGTTGCTGCCGGATGCCAGATCGCTGGGCAGGCCGGCCACCAGGTAAGCGGGCAGGGAAATCAGGCCGCCGCCGCCGCCGATGGCGTCCACCGTGGAGGCCGCGAATACCAGCGGCAGCACGATCAGGAACGTTTGCCAGGTCAACTGCATTGTTTCCCTCTCCCAAGGCCCGGGACGCAGAAAAGCCCGCGGTCAGGCGGGGCTTTTCGCAGTCTTGTTCCGGGCTGATTTCAGCGGATGGCGTCCTTGCCGCCCATGTACATGCGCAGCGGTTCGGGGATGCGGATGGAGCCGTCCTCCTGCAGGTTGTTTTCCAGGAAGGCAATCAGCATCCGGGGTGGCGCCACCACGGTATTGTTCAGGGTGTGGGGCAGGTATTTTTTGCCGTCGGCGCCCTTGACCCGGATGCCCAGGCGGCGGGCCTGGGCGTCGCCCAGGTTGGAGCAGCTGCCCACTTCGAAATACTTCTGCTGCCGTGGACTCCAGGCCTCCACGTCGCAGGATTTCACCTTCAGGTCGGCCAGGTCGCCGGAGCAGCATTCCAGGGTGCGCACGGGAATATCCATGCTGCGGAAGAAGTCGACGGTGTTCTGCCACAGGCGGTTGTACCAGTCCATGCTGTCTTCCGGCTTGCACACCACGATCATTTCCTGTTTCTCGAACTGATGGATGCGGTACACGCCCCTTTCCTCGATGCCGTGGGCGCCCACTTCCTTGCGGAAGCAGGGGGAATAGGAGGTCAGCGTTTGGGGCAGCTCGCTTTCATCCAGCATTTGGTCGATGAATTTGCCGATCATGCTGTGCTCGCTGGTGCCGATCAGGTACAAGTCCTCGCCCTCGATTTTGTACATCATGTTTTCCATTTCGGAAAAGCTCATGACGCCGTTCACCACGGCGCTGCGGATCATGAAGGGCGGCACATAATAGGTGAAGCCCCGGTCGATCATGAAATCCCGGGCGTAGGACAGAATGGCGCTGTGCAGCCGGGCAATGTCGCCCTTGAGGTAATAGAACCCGTTGCCGCTGGTGCGGCGCGCGGCGTCCAGGTCAATGCCGTTGAGCCGCTCCATGATGTCCACGTGATAGGGGATTTCCCAGGCGGGCACCACCGGTTCGCCGAAGCGTTCGTTTTCCACGTTCTGGCTGTCGTCCTTGCCGATGGGCACGGAGGCGTCGATGATCTGCGGGATCACCATCATCCGCTTTTTGATTTCCTCGGCGTATTCCGCTTCCTTGACTTCCAGGGCGGCCAATTCGTCCTGCATGTCTTTCACCTGCTGCTTGGCCTGCTCCGCCTCGTCCTTTTTGCCCTGACCCATCAGCGCGCCGATCTGCTTGCTGATTTTGTTGCGCTGGGAACGCAGGAAATCCGCCCGCTGGATGGCTTCCCGGTTCTTTTTGTCCAGGTCGATGACCTCGTCCACCAGGGGCAGCTTGGCGTCCTGGAACTTCTTTTTGATGTTTTCCCGCACCAGATCGGGGTTGGTGCGGACCAGGTTGATGTCGATCATGGGATTTCATCCTTTCTGATGTTGTTTGCTGATAATAAAAAATCCTCCTGTCCCGTATCTGGGACGGAAGAACATCCGCGTTGCCACCCAGCTTGCATGGCGCCCCATGCCGCTCTCACCGCTGTAAGGGGCGGCGCCCCGGCGGCTCGTCGCCGTCCCGCTCCCGGGCGGATCGCAGCGGTTTTTGTCTGCCTTGCACCAGACGGCAGCTCTCTGAGCAAAAATGTCGTTGCCATTCCCGTTCCACGCGGTATGGCAGCATTATAATCCTGTTTTGCCTGAAAAGCAAGGGGAAATTTGCCTTGCGGGCCGGCGTTATTTGCGGTATACTGTAAGGTGAAAAAAAGGGAAAGGTGGAAGAATAATGAAAATTGCCATAGCTTGCGATCCGGCGGGAGAAGTGCTGAAGGGCCCCATTGAGGAATTGCTGACGGAAAAAGGCATTGAGTATGTGGATTTCGGCATCCGGGAAGGCGATCCCCGGGATTACCCCATTTTCGGCGTGCGGGCGGCCAACGCCGTGGCGTCCGGGGCGTGCGACCGGGGCATCATCCTGTGCGGCACCGGCGTGGGCATTTCGATGGCGGCCAACAAGGTGAAGGGCATCCGCTGCTGCTGCTGTTCCGATTACTACAGCGCCACCCTGAGCCGCAGGCATAATGACAGCAACATGCTGGCTCTGGGCGGCCGGGTCATCGCCCCGGAAAACGCCAAAATGATCGTGGAAGGCTGGCTGGACGCCGAATTCGAGGGCGGACGGCATCAGCGCCGCATTGATATGTTCAAGCTGATCGAAGAAGGAAAACCGCTGGAGTGAGCCCATGGCCAAGCAGGAAAAAACCAACGTGATGCGCACCCTGGAAAGGCTTAGAATTCCCTACCAGATGCATGATTACAGCGCCACCGGCGCCCTGAGCGGCGTGGAGGTGGCCCAGGCGCTGGGGGAGGATCCGGCGCGCACCTTCAAAACCCTGGTCACGGTGGGAAAAAGTAAAACGCATTTTGTTTTCATGATCCCGGTGGCGGAGGAGCTGGACCTGAAAAAAGCCGCCGCAGCCGTGGGCGAAAAGGCCGTGGAAATGATCAAAAGCAAGGAGCTGCTGCCCCTGACGGGGTATGTCCACGGCGGGTGCTCCCCCATCGGGATGAAAAAGCCCTTCCGCACGCTGATCCACCGCACGGCGGAGCAATACGAAACCATTCTGTTCAGCGCCGGCAAAATCGGCTTCCAGGTGGAATGCAGCCTGGACGGGCTGCGGCAGGCGGTGCCGGTGGAGAGCGCTGACCTGACCGTGTAAGGAAAGGAGACCGCGGTGAAAAAGATCTTGTGCCTGCTGCTGGCCCTTCTGGCCGCGCTGCCCAGCTGCAGCGCGCTGGCGGACATGACCCGCTTTCAGCAGGCGCCGGTGAAAACCCGGATTTATGAAGGAACCACCGATCAGTCCGTGACCCTGCTGTACGGCGATTACCGCTATACCGCCGGCTCCATCGGCCTGATCTATGCCGACCGCTCCTCCGTGCCGGGTACGGAGCTGCCGCTGATGGTGGCGTATTTCGTGCACAACGGCGGAAAACAGAACACGTCGCTGACAGTGACCACCGATAAAAAGGTGTATCAGGTCACCAAGGCGTCCGATCTGGACAAAACGGGCGTATCGGAAGATCCCAACGCCATCAGTGTGGCGTTCGGCCCGGCCACCATTGCCATGTTCCGGGATATGGTGAAATCCAAATCCGTGAAAATCACCTGCGGCCCCGCCAAAAACCGCTTTGAAATTATCCTGACGGAGCAGAAAAAGGCGCTGCTGCAGCTGGCTGTGGAGGAATATACCGGGCACATTTCCAAGGTGTATGAGGCCATGGGGCGGGCGGATTACATCCGCTATGTGGAACGCCCGGCGGCGGAAATCAACGTGTCCAACGTCAAAAAAACCACGGCCTCGTATAAAACGCTGGACACCAAATCCACCGGCGCGGCGGTGAAAAAGCTGCAGCGGTATCTGATTTATTATAAGTACCTGTCGGGCACGGCGGACGGAAAATACAGCAAGAAGGTTGCCGCGGCCGTGAAAAAGTTCCAGAAAAAGGCGAAGATCCGGCAGACCGGCGTGGCGGACGCAGCCACCCAGAAAAAGCTGTACGCCAAGGAGATCCCCTGGAAACCCGCGGTGACGCTGGCTTTTTCCAGCATCAAAACCGTGAACAAGGTGCGGAAGGTGTTCTTCTGCTTCAGCAACGTGGACTGCGAATACACCGTCACCGGCGTGAAGCTGGTGCTGCGGGTGCTGGACGCTCAGGGCAAGGCGCTGGCCGCCAACGGGCAGACCACCTTCCAGTACAGCGTATCCAAAATCTCCATGAAGCCGAAAACCAAGCGCGCCAACGCCAAGGACAGCGCGCCCCTGACGGCTTTTCCCAACGCCAAAACCATCCAGGCCGGCGTGGTTGCCTATACCCTGAGTACGGGCGTCACGGTCAACGTGCCCACTGAAAAAATCCAATGGCTCAAAATCCAATAAAGATACAAAATGAAGGGGAGGACGAAACATGAAACGAATCATCGCTCTGGTGCTGCTGCTGGCCCTTCTGCCGATGTCGACGGTATGAGCGGAAGATACCGAAACCGACAACCGGACGAGCGAGCCCTGGGTGGCGGGAAACGGCGACAGCCTGACGCTGAACGCCGACGGCACCGGCAGCCTGAAGCTGAACAAAATGACGCACGAGGGCACCTGGAAACAGGATTTCAATGAGCTGGTTTTCACCTACCAGCAATACGGCGAACAGACCTGGAAAGCCCGGCGGTATCAGGAAGACGATATCTACGTGCTGCGTTCCAATATCGATTCTGAGATTTTCTATCCCAAGAGCGCGCTGGCAGCCATGAAGAAAAAAGTGGAGACCAACCGCTATTCCTTGTAGTGAAAGGAAGAGGTGAAGCTCAGCTTCCTGGAATTCCAGCTGAACAACGCCTTCGTTTACCGGTCGGATAGGGATGCCCTGACCAAGGTTGACTACACCCTGGATGTGAAGAAGGGGAAAAAGTATGTGGTCTTTACCGGTACGGTGGTGAATCCCGGCGACCGGTACCTGTGGCTGAACAACTACTGCCACGCGGAAGTGATCCTGGACGGAAAGAAAACCTACAAGGCCGAAATCAAAACCACCACCGACAACAGGTATTACTCCGGCACCGTCGATGCAGGGAACAAGCAAAAGCTGTTCATCATTGCGGAGGTTCCGGAATCGGTGCTGAAAAGTGCCAAGTCGGCAACGCTGAAATTCAGCTTTTACAATGGGTTAAGCAAGGTGCCCGGCTATGATTTCCGGGGGATTATTTCTTCGGCATGAAGCTCAGCGAGGCAAAGCTGACCGCCATGCGGAAGGGCACCGCCCGGAAAAAGACCTACTTCAAGGAAAGCGCCAAGCTGCCTGTGCCGACCAGCTATGTGGATGTGCTCCAGGGCGGCGGTCCCAACCGGACCAAAGGCAGTGTGACCGGTAACAGGACGGGCTATCAGTACACCTTCCGGAACCGTTACAGCGACGGGAACGCCAAAAAACTGTGTACCAGCTACATCAACGCCCTGAAAAGGACGGGTTCAAGGTGGAAAAGATGAACCTGCGCAACTATAACGACGCGTACTATTCCGTCACGCTGAAGAACAAGCTGATCGGCACCATCCAAATGCCCTCATCCAGCAATTCCTGGTATTTCTGCGTGTTCGCGATCAAATAAACGCTTTTGATGATCCCCCGGCTGGCATCAGCCGGGGGATTTTTGAATGGGACGCGGCGCGGAACGCTTGTGCTTTTCTTCAATTTAGGATATAATAAATTCGGCCCATTTTCAGATAGCAAGAAAGGAGCGAGGACGATGGCCAATCAGGAAGATTTGGATATCATTGAGCTGGAGGGCGACGACGGCGAGGTGCTCCGGCTGCTGGTGGAAAGGTATTTCTTCTACAATGGAGAGGAATACGTGCTGCTCAGCGATGAAATCGATCTGCCCGAAGGGGAAGAAGTGTCCCGTTACGTGATGAAGGTGCAGCCCGTGGAAGGGGAAGACGGCGACGAGGACATGGAAGAATTCGTTCCTGTGGATGAGGACCTGATGGAGCAGCTCATCCAGGTGGTGGAAGCCACGTTCGACGATGAGGACGACGAAGAAGAACCGTGAATGAAACCATCGCCCGGAAGCTGAAAATGCTTCCCGATTCTCCCGGCTGCTACCTGATGAAGGAGCAGGGGAAAATCATTTATGTGGGCAAAGCAGTCAACTTAAAAAACCGCGTCAGGAGCTATTTTCATGGCCGCGACCACACCCCCAAGGTGGCGGCCATGATTTCGCATATCGAAGATTTCGATATCATGCTCTGCCGCACCAATCTGGAAGCGCTGATTCTGGAGTGCAACCTGATCAAGCTGCACAAGCCCTACTACAACATCCTGCTCAAGGACGACAAGCACTACCCCTACGTGCGCATCGACCTGAAGGAGCCCTTTCCCCGGGTCACGCTGGCCCGGCGGCAGGTGAACGACGGGGCAAAATACTTTGGCCCCTACATCGGCGCCACGGCGGTGCGGGAAGTGCTGGAAGCGCTGCGCAAGCTGTTTCCCCTGCGCACCTGCAAGCACGCGCTGCCCCTGAAAACGCCCAAGCGGCCCTGCATGAACTACGAAATCGGCAAGTGCCTGGGCCCCTGCGCGGGAAAATGCACCCCGGAGCAGTACGACGCCGTGGTGCAGCGGGTGATTGCATTTTTGGGCGGCAAGTACCAGGACGTGACGGCGGGCATCGAGCGGGATATGAAGGAAGCGGCGGCCAATTTACAGTTTGAAAAGGCCGCCCAGTACCGGGATCAGCTGCGGGACATCGAGGGCTTGATGCAGCGGCAGCAGGCCATCCAGACCAACGGGGTGGAGCAGGACGTGTTTGCCCTGGCGCAGGATGACCTGGACGCCATGGCCCAGGTGCTTTATATCCGCAACGGCCATATCCTGGGCGGCGATTCCTTCGCGCTGCCCCGGGAAGGCAAGGAAGACCCCGGCGAAGTGCTGCTGGACTTCATCATCCAGTTTTATGATGGGGACCGGCAGCCGGCCCGGGAGGTGCTGTGCCCGTCGCTGCCCGGTGATGTGATCGGGGAAGACCTGGAAATGTGGCTGCGGCAAAAACGCGGCGGCGCCTGCACCCTGACCATTCCCCAGCGGGGGGACAAGCGGGCGCTGACGCTGCTGGCGGAAAAGAACGCCCGGGACGCGCTGGAAAAACGCAACGCCAAAAAGCAGATCCAGCAGGAGCGCACCATCGGCGCCGCCGAGGAACTGGGCCGCCTGCTGGGCTTGCCCGCCGTTCCCCGGCGCATCGAAGGCTACGATATTTCCAACACCCAGGGGCAGCAGAACGTGGCGTCCATGGTGGTGTTTATCGACGGCGCGCCCGCGCCCAAGGAATACCGGCATTACCGCATCAAATCCTTTGAAGGGGCCAACGACTTCGCCTCCATGAACGAGGTGCTGTCCCGCCGCTTCCGCCGCTGCTTTGCGGAGGATCCCCGGGAACGCTGGCCGCTGCCGGATCTGGTGCTGATCGACGGCGGCCCGGAACAGCTGGCCTTTGCCCGGGAGGCCATGCTGAAAGAGGGGGCCGACGTGCCCATGTTCGGCCTGGCCAAACGGCTGGAGGAAATCTTCCTGCCGGACCGGGAGGACAGCATCCTGCTGGATCATCATTCGCCGGTGCTGCACCTGATCCAGCGCATCCGCGACGAGGCCCACCGTTTCGCCATCACCTATCACCGGGGGCTGCGGGGCAAAGCCCATGCCCATTCCGCCCTGGAGGATATTCCCGGAATCGGGCCCAATCGCCGCCGGGCGCTGCTGCAGTATTTCAAGAGCATCCGGGCGATCCGGGAGGCGGACGAGGAGGAATTGAAGAAAGTCCCCGGCATGACGGCCGCGTCCGTCCGCGCGGTGTATGCCTGGGCGCATCCGGAGGAAAAAGAGGACGCAGCGGCGCAGCCCTGAAGGAGCCCTGGTCCGTGCCGGAAGAATTTTACCCGTTTTCTGTTTGAGGAGGTTTTATTTTGAGCACATCCCGTTTTGCGTTATTTGTGGATTTGGAAAACTGCGGGGCCAAGGCGGCCACGCTGAATAACATTCTGGAAAAGGTCAAGATCCGCGGGGACATCCTGCTGGGCAAGGTATACGGCTATACCGACCGCTTCAGCGATCTGAAGGAAGTGCTTTTGTCCAACACCTTCACGGTGGTGCCGTCCATCCGCTACGGCTTTGCCCAGAAAAACAACGCCGACATCATGCTGGTCATCGACGCGCTGGAGGTGGCCTACACCAACCCTTTGATCGATTCATTCTGCATCGTCAGCGGCGACAGCGACTATACCCCGCTGGTGGGCCGGCTCAAGAGCATGGGCAAATTCGTGCTGGGCATCAGCCGCAGCGAGGTGGCCAGCAGTATCTTCATCAACGCCTGCAATGAATTCCAGTTCCTGGAAACCGTATCCTCCGTCAGCCGGGACAAGCGCACCCGCAAGCAGCAGTCCAAGGATGAGCCGCTGGATGACGCCGGGCTGAACAAGCTGCTGGAGGGCATCCTGGCCGAGCAGACGGACGAGGACGAAATGTACGCCAGCGAGCTGAAGGGCGTGCTGCTGCGCCTGCGCCCCGACTTCAACGAAAAATCCTTCGGCTGCGCGTCATTTGGCAAGCTGCTGAACAAGCTGGCCGGAAAATTCGGCACCATCCGGGTGAAAAACGACAATTACAACGTGCTGGTGTCCCTGAACGCCGACGCGCCGGAGGAGGCCGCCGGCAAAAAGCAGCTGACCCCGGACAACTGGCGCGCTGCCTTCACCGAACAGCTGCGGCATTACAAGGACGACGGCTTTGAACGCATCAATCCTTCCATCCTCAAGGCGGATATCCAGGCGGCGTATCCCGATTATTCCGAACGCGCCATCGGCTTCAAGCGGTTCTCCGACGTGCTGCGCCAAATGGAAAAGGAGAAGCTGCTGACGCTGGAAATGGACGAACAGAACAACATGCTGGTGAAAATGCTGTAACGCCGGATGAAACCGCGGCGCTTTCACGTTTAGTTCCCGAAAAGACAAAGGAGGGACGGGAAATGGAAGCCAAGCCGATTCTGTGGATCGTGATCCCCTGCTATAACGAAGAACAGGTGCTGCCGCTGACGGCGCCCATGTTCCTTCATAAGCTGCAGGAATTGACGGAAAAGGGCCGCATCAGCCCCCGTAGCCGCATCCTGTTCGTCAACGACGGGTCCAAGGATAAAACCTGGCAGATCATTTCTGATCTGGCAAAGCAGGATGAGCATTTTATCGGCATCAGCCAGAGCCGCAACCGGGGCCATCAAAACGCCGTGCTGGCCGGGCTGATGGAGGCCGCCGACCGCTGCGACATCACCATTTCCATCGACTGTGACGGCCAGGACGACATCAACGCCATGGACGAAATGGTCGAGCAATACTGGCAGGGCAGCGAAGTGGTGTACGGCGTGCGCTCCAAACGGGAAACCGATACCTGGTTCAAACGCACCACCGCCGAGGGCTTCTACAAGCTGATGAACGCCCTGGGGGCCGAAGTGGTGTTCAACCATGCCGATTACCGGCTGGTCAGCAGCCGCGTGCTGCGCCATTTTGCCGATTATGAGGAAGTGAACATTTTCCTGCGGGGCATGTTCCCGCTGGTGGGCTTCCCCAGCAGCGTCGTGTATTACGAGCGCAGCGAACGCCTGGCCGGGCAAAGCCATTATCCCCTGCGGAAAATGCTGGCGCTGGCTTTCAACGGCATCACCAGCCTGTCCGTCAAGCCCATCAACCTGATCGCCGGCCTGGGCGTGTTTTTCAGCCTGCTGGGGCTGGCAGCGGCGGTATGGGCCATCGTGGAAGCCATTCTGGGGCATACGGTGGCCGGCTGGGCATCCATTATCTGCATCGTGTGCATCCTGGGCGGTATCCAGCTGATCAGCCTGGGCGTGATCGGGCAGTATATCGGCAAAACGTACCTGGAAACCAAGCGCCGCCCCCGCTACATCATCAGCGAACGCACCTGGGAAGGCGCCCAGCGCCGCTGGATTGAGGAGGAGGCGGAGGACAAAGGCTGAGGACGCCGGGGATACTTCAGCCCCCGGGCCCCTGAACCAGGGACCATCGGTCCGCAACCTCAATCGGCGCAACTCCCCACAGGGGAGATTGCTTGTTTCGGTTGATCTCACCGCAGGCAAAGCATCCGCC
>CACYGB010000048.1 GCA_902773895.1 uncultured Eubacteriales bacterium | reverse complement strand
TATTTGCTCAGAGGCGAACTCAAAGACGTTCCCAAAGGACACAACTGCTACGAACTCTACAAAATGATCTGAAGATCCGGAAGTGGGCTGACAATTCCAGTTTGTCAAGGCACCTGTTGGTAAGAAAACTCGGAAGTTAATCGTACAAACACCAGTCTGTCATTGACGGCCATTCATAAAGAAAGTGCATAGCTTTTTTGATGCCACCCTCATTGCCATACGTTATTTCCGGCTCTTAAGCCACACCGGTATCTATTCTTATGGGAATTGTGTCTGCCCGGCAAGCTGTTCACATCGAGAATTGCACTCTGTCGGCAAAGAAAAATGCGCCTTCTCCTGGGAAGCGGGTAAAAAGAAGAAGCCTTGATTTCTCAAGACTTTTTCGGGTTGGTGAACGCTGACTCGAACCTATGACCCCATCAATGTACTCTAAGAAAACATGTGAAACTCCAAACCGCCGGGCAGGTTCGATACTGCCCGGCAGTTTTTGTCTGTCTATTTCAGAATACTGTCCTCCTGATCCAGAAGGAACGACAGATCGGCAGCGCTGTCCGCTTTTTCCGTCTGGTCCCGGTCTTCCTTGCCTGCTTCCTTCAGCAGCCGCAGGAACAGGCCGGCCACACACGCCGCTCCTTTTTCCTGCAGGTGGCTGTTGTCCGCCGCGCCTTCGGGATAATTCTCGGTGCCATGCGGCAGGAAGCAGAAGATTTCCTTTGTTCCCTCCACGCCGGCCTGCCGGAACAGGTCCATGGTGCCTTTTTCCAGATCCGCCAGGCGGAGCCCGCGTTCCTTTGCCAGGCGCCGGATCGCCGCCGGATACGCCCCATGGGTCGGCTGCAGCACACCCTGCTGGTCAAAATACCGCCTGGCTATCGGCGTGGCCAGGATCGGCTCCGCCTGATAGGTAAGGGCCGTTTCCACGTACCGGGTCAGGTACGCGGGAAACGTGCCATCCGGCGTGGTGCCCCGCAGGGGATCCGCCTTTTCATCGTTGTGGCTGAAGGAGATGATCAGCTTGTCGCCGGGCCGCAGGCACCAGGCAATATGCTCCAGCCTTTTTTCGTCGATAAAGCTTTTGCTGGATCGTCCGTTCACGGCACAGTTCTGTACAAAAACAGGTTCCTCAAGCAGCCCCGGCAGCTTCTGTCCCCAACCCATCATGGGATAGCGCTCCGGGCCGTAGTCGGCCATGGTGGAATCGCCGCACAGGTACCAGGTGACCGCCGGCCGGTCCGGCCGCCACTGATCGTATCCGCCCAGTACCTCCGGAATGTTCACGGCGCTGTTTTCCGCGTCCGTCATGCGCTTTTGTTTGGGATGACGCGGCGTCTGGTCCGCCCGAACGCCCATAGTGCCGTATTCCCCGCACCGGTCGGTGATTTTCCTTTCCTCGTTCCAATCCTCAAAGCCCTGAGGGGAAACACAGGCGTCCATGTCGCACGCCAGAAACAGCGTCCGGGCGTATTTGCGCCAGGGCCTGCCCAGCTTGGCCGCGCCTTCCTCACATTCGCCTGTCAGGCGGCAGCGATGGAACACCATGCCATAAGGCTGTTCCCGGGGAGTATTGGCCGCGGTGTACCATCCGCCCCGGACGTTCATCCACAGGGTACATTCCTCAAACCAGCAGCGGTATGGCCCGAAAATGAAATCCACGTCGCCGGCGATCCAGCATTTTTCAAAATACTGCCGGCCGCGGGTCAGCGGGCTGTCGCCCACGCTGGGCACACATTCGGATACACCGCCGCGCGGCGCAATAAAATCCTCCACCTTGGGCATCGTCGGGCCGCAAAACAGCGTATCCTGATGCGCAATCATCCGGCAGTTCCGCCAGATGCCCCGATCGCCCGCCGCGTAAACAGCCACTGCTTGTCCCACCTGCCTGCCGTCGCCGGCGTCGTTGCGGATGGTCAGGTTTTCCACTTCCACCTGATCCCCGGTGACGATCAGAGTAAAGGACAGGAACGTTCCCCGTTCTTCCCCGTTTTCATCCGGATCCTTGGCGCAGGCGGAATACGTGAGCACCGTGGTGTCCCGGCCTTCCCCCACGATGCGCAGGTTGCTTTTGTTGACGACCACCCGCTCCCGATAGATCCCGGCTTTGACGAGCACCACGTCCGGCGCGCGGCTGCCTCCCTGAACAGCGTCAATCGCCGCCTGCAAGGAAGTATAATCTCCCGACCCGTCCCCGGCAACCACAACCATCATGCTTTTGTTTCTCCTTCCTTCCTGAAATGAACGGAATCCACGTCAACCCAGCCACCCGCAAACCCGCGGGTATTCATGCAGAAAATCCCGGGACGCGCGCCGGTCCAGCCGCCGGGCGCCAGCGGATATTCCCCGCCGATGTCCTGAAAGACACCGTCCGCGCCGGCATAGCAAAACCGCATTTTGCCCTGTTTCACGTGCATGCGCAGGGAAACTTTGGTTTCTTTCAGGTCTGCTTTTGCGATCGGGGTTTCCGTGACCCGCTCCCGGACCCAGCGGCTGATTTCCTCTACGTCTCCCCGCACCACGCGTATGTCAGTTCCGTCCACTGCCACATAGTGGTACGGGTACCCCATCATCCCCATGCCGGCGCAGTCCCCTTCATGGAAATGCAGCCGCAGGGTCGCCTCCATGCAAAAATCATAACGCTGCATCAGCTGGGACAGGAATTGCCCCGCGTGAAACAGGCTGTCCGACGGCGCGGCGTGCAGCCGGAGCCCGGGATGCAGCAGCGTGTACCATTGAGGATTCGGGTTGGCCTGCCATTGCCATTGTAAGCCGATTTGGCGCTGAAAATCGTCCGACGTGGGAATTTCAGCCCGGAACGCCGGAAGCCCGGTGTTCCCCGTCATCTCCGGTTCCCCCGCATGACCCATCACCGGCCAGCCGCTGCTCCAATCCACCCGCTGCAAATGCGGCACCCGGCCGTAAGCGTCCACATCCTGAAAATGAATGAACCAGTCGCCGCCGCGGCCGTCATCCACCCAGCCGCCCTGATGCGGGCCGTTCACGGCCGTGCTGCCCTGGCTGAGCACGATTTTCCTTTCATAGGGGCCAAACATATGATCGGAACGCAGCGCCAGCTGGTATCCCGGTTTCACGCCGCCTGCCGGACACAGAATCCAGTATGTTCCCTGGCGGCGGTAAAACTTGGGGCCTTCCACCGTCACGTCGCCGTGATCCGCGCCGCTGTACACCAGCCTTCCTTTGTCCAGCACCTGAAGGCCGTCTGAAGACAATTGGTGTACGTACAGAATGTTGTTGATGCCGCAGCGGCTGGCGGCGAAGCCGTGCACCAGCCAATTCGTCCCATCCTCGTCAAATAACGGACAGGGGTCGATCCAGCCGCATACATCCTTCACATAATGGCATTCCCATTCTCCGGCCGGATCCTTCGCCGTAAAAGCGAACAATCCCTCGTCCGGCAGGCAGACGTAAACATAAAACAGACCGTGATGATACCGGATACTGGGGGCCCAGGTGCCGCATTTATGGGCCGGCTGGCGATACCGTTCAAAAGGCAGGTGGGACGCCGCGTAGCCAATCAGCTCCCAATGCACCAGATCGCGGGAGTGCAGCACCGGAATTCCCGGAAAATAAGTAAAGGAGGAAGAAATCATGTAAAAGTCTTCCCCTACCCGGATCACATCCGGATCGGAATAATCCCCCATCAGAATCGGATTGGTGTATTCCATCGTTGCGCCTTCTTTCAAATACTGCTTTCTTTGATCATACCATAAATCCTTGGCAGGCGCAATCGGCTTTTCTTTCTTTCTGAAGCAAAAGAAAACCAGCGGTCTCCCGCCGTCTTATTCGCCCGAACTCCAGTTTTCCATCAGCCGCAAAAATCCTTCCAGCAAACCGGGCAAGCGTACCTCCTGAGCCGCCACAGCCGGCAGTTCAGCCACAGGCTGTCCGTTGAGAAGCAGCCGGATTTTTCCGATTTCCTGGTCTTTTTTGATAGGAGCCGACAGTGAATCAGGAAGTTCCGTTTCAAAAGACAGCTGGTTCTTTTGACCGGAACGAAGCAGCATGGACAATCCGCTGCCAATGGCCACCTCCACCCGATCCCTGGTACCCATCCGCACCGGCAGCGAAACGCCGGTCAGATCGCCCTTGGCAGTCCCTTGCTCCAGGGCATAGGTCGCAAATCCATAGTCCATCATGCTGCGGGCTTCATCAAACCGCGTCTGGCTGTTGGGCGTTCCCAGCACCACAGCGATCAATCGCATGCCGTTCCGCTGCGCCGTCGCGCTCAGGCAATAAGCCTGTTTTCAGCCCGTCGCAATCCGTATAGAACCGCACCAGGCGATTGGTGTTGGTCAGGTCCGTCACCCGTCCCGAAGGATGCTTCAGGGTGTCCAGCCAAACGGAGGAGCACTTGAGGTACCCCGTATGCTTCGTCACGATTTCCCGGGAGATCGCCGCTATGTCCCCGGCGCAGGTGTATTGGCCTTCCGCCGGCAAACCGGTACAGTTTTTATAGCAGGTGCTGACCAGCCCCAGCTGCCGCGCCTTTTCATTCATTTGCTTCACAAAGTTTTCTTCCGTTCCTGCCGCGTATTCGGCCAGGGCAACGGTGCTGTCGTTGCCGCTGGCGATGATGGTGGCTTTCAGCAATTCGCCCGGCGGATACGATGCATGGGCGTCAATCAGCGCCCTGGAACCCGTTTGCCGGGCAGCGTTGGGCGATGCCGTGACCTGGTCCGTCAGGGCAATTTCCCCTTCATCAATCTTTTCGAAAATCAAAGCAGCGTCATCAGTTTGGTCAGCGAGGCGGCCGTCCGGGCTTCCTGCGCGCTCTTTTCAAACAGGACTGCTCCGGTTTCCGCTTCCATCAGCACGGCTTACGGGGACGACAGCGCCATCGGGGGCTCTTCATCCAGGGGCTTCGCCAGCGCGCCGGGCATTGCCAGCGCCAGGCACAGGGTTACGCATCCGATCCATTTCAAAAAACGGGCCATCTCATTCCCTACTTTATCTGGCATGAGTATGGCCCGTTTTCCGTTGATTTATTGATTTACTTTTTCAGCGCGTCCAGTTCCTGCTGAACCTGTTCCCTGGTTACATAATTCAGCGGGGAGAACCGTCCGTCCAGCGCTTTTTCCAGTTTTTCCACGGCGGCAGCCGTGTCGCCCGCTTCCTTGTCGTACTGGGAAAGGAAATACAATGTATCAATCTGGTTATCCTTGAATTCCAGAGCTTTTTCAAAGTATTCCTTCGCTTTTTCCCTGTCATTCAGCAGCCGGTAATACAATTGCCCCAGATTATCCAGCACCACCGGGTCCTCGTCGTCATACTCCAGTGCTTCCTGATTGTAGGCCAGCGCCTTTTCCGCATCGCCCGCCTGAATATACAGGAAGCCCAGCGCTCCGTAAATGATCCCTGCCGGGCCTTTCTGATGGGTGCGCTCCAGCAGCTGGATGGCTTCCGGCAATTTGCCCAGTTTATACTGCGCCACGGCGTAATTCATCAGCAGCTGCTTCCGGCGGCTTTCATCCAGATCCGGAGCTTTTTCCGCTTTTTTCAAAATTTCTTTGGCTTTCAGGTAATTTTCCTCTCCGCCCTTGCGCAGCAGCAGCACAGAATAAGGCAGCATGTACGGCGCGGACACATAGCCGCTCTGATACAGCTTTTCATATTCCGCCAGTGCTTCCTCTTCGTTCCCCTTCTGATGCATCAACAGCGCTTTCCGTGCCTTCAATCCATCCAGCAAACCCATATTTTCTCATTCCTTCCTTGCCTTCATAAGCAGGCGTTGATAACGTTTTTGCAGCGCTGCCATGTCGCTGTCCGGCCGATCGGCGGCCAGCAGGATGGCACGGCGCGTATACTCGATGGCCGCGGCATAATCCCGCGTCCTGTGCTCGCAGATTTTGGCCATGGCGATCAGCGGGCCGATGCCGCCCTGGCGATCGGCAATCATCCTGCCATATACGTCGGACGCCGCCTCCCATTCCCCGGCCCGGCGGTAGCTGTCGGCCATTTTGCCCCGGGCCAGCAGCGACATGCTGCCCTGATCCGCCGCCCGGTAGCACATCCGGGCCCCTTCATGCTTTCCGCGCTTTTCATAGATTTTTCCCAGGCTGAACAGATCCTCCGGCTGCTGGGACAGTAAAGGCGTATCATGCAGCCACATCAGCCGGTCCAGAATGTGGGCCAGAGAAATAATGTCCTGCACGTTATGGCGCAGAATGTCCTCCAGCAAGCCCAGATCCCGGCTTTTCAGGAACGCGAAGTACCTTTCCGGCACCAGCGAGCCCGGCAGATCGTCCTGCCGTTCCATACCCAGCACCGCTTCTTCCAGCCGCGTCAGATTGCATTTCTTCAGCCGCAGCTTCCATACCCGCCGGGACACCGGCAGCAGATCCACGTGGGGACGCGGGAAAAAGCTGTCCCGCATCCGCTGCATGGTGTAGCGCGTTTCCAGCAGGGGAAGATCAAAGGTGGCGCCATTGAAGGTGCACAGCATTTTGCTTTGTTCCATATGCCGCGCCACATTCTGAAGCACAAACACTTCCTCGTCGTAATCCCGCATCAGGTACTGCCGGACGCAAAACGCGTCGGCGGTAAAAAAACCGACGCCCACCAGAAACGCCACCGTTCCCGCGCCGTGGGACAAGCCGGTGGTTTCCGTATCCAGGAAGCAGATTTCCTCCCGGCGGCACGTGGGAAACTCCTGGCCCTGCAGCAGCGTCAGCGTTTCGCCTGGCAGTTCCATCGGCAGATCAAACTGCGACAAAGGCACCGCAGTTTCCCGCGTCAGGCAATCCACCGCCGCCTGTTTTGCCGCCTTGGGCTTTTGTGCCGAAGCAGCCTTCAACTTTTCCCGCAGGGACAGCATGCTTCTTTCTCCTTGCTCCCTGGCCGATCAGTAAAAGATGGACAGCTCCTCTTCCCCGTCGTCCGCGTGATCCACCACCGTGGGATCGTTCATCCGGGCACGTTCCCGCAGCAGTTCATTGAAATTTCCGCCGTTCTTCTCGTATTGTGCCAGATAATCCTGCCATTCCTGGGTAAACTCTTCCAGGCTTATATGTTTTTCCATGATGTAGGTGGCCACTTCCACCCCCACATACCGGAAATGCCAGGGTTCGAATTTGATCATGGTGATTTCTTCTTTATCGCTCATATAGCGCAGGATGAAGCCGAATTCGTGGCAATGGGCTTCCATCCACTGAGCCTCCGCAGTGGAGGCGAATTTTTCATTCATGCCGTCCTTGTACGTCCATTCCAGGTTCAGAATATCGACGCCAAGACCCGTCTGATGGTCGCTGGCCCCCGGAAAGGAAACCAGGCCGTCATCCCTGCCCAGCTTCTGCAGCCGGTTGTAGTACATGGTTTTCTGGGTGCTGTACGCACGGTAGGCGCTTTTCAGGTACAGGGAGTATCCTGCTTCAGAGGCGGCGTCGAACATGGCCACGATGGCTTCGTTGGCCGCTTTGCGCAGCTGCATTTTGCCGGTGCCCACCGCACGGCGGACAGAGGCCGTCACCAGATCGTTGGGAATGTAGTGGCTGTCCAAAAGGACGTTGCGGTTCGACAGGGTGATATATTGGGAAGGATCCTTGATGATTTCAGGCGCCAGGGGATATTCCCATTCCGACTGTTCGGCAAACGCCCCCACGGGCAAAAGCAGGGCCAGCAGGAGCATGCGGATTCTTTTCATGGGGAAGTCTCCTTTCCGGAAATCAGCGCAAGCTGTGCCTGACGCAGCTGCGCCACGTAATACTCAAAGGGAATGTCCAGATCATGGATGCGCTTGGCGTGCTCCACGCCCACATACCGGATATGCCACGGTTCATAGGCATAGCCCGTCACATCCTCCCATTCGGCCTTGTAGCGGATAATGAAGCCGAACCGGTGGCAGTTCTGGGCCACCCAGATGCCTTCCAGGGTCTGCCCGAAGGATTCCGTCAAGTGCATGGCGTCCTTGCAGCCCAGATCCATGGCCAGCCCCAGCTGGTGTTCACTGCAGCCCGGTGGGGCGGACACCCGCAGGGCCGCTTTTTTGCCCACCTGGCTTACCTTCCGGTTGTGAATGGCGCGCTGTTTTCCGTAGCTGCGATAGCCGGACACGGCATAGAGCTGAAATGCCGATTCCTCCATGGCGGCCTGGAACATTTTTTCCAGCGCTTCCGCCGCTTCCCTCCGCATCCGGGTATCCACGCTGCCGCCCTTCACCTGGGGAATCACCAGGTCCTTGGGTGCATAGGCGGAAGAAATGGCAAAATCCCTGTTCACCAGGAACAGGTTTCCGCCCAGGTTCATGGCGTCCATATAGCCATCCACCGCCGTCTGCCCCAGGGAGAGCAGCGTCAAAAGCAAAGAAAGCAGCCTGGCAACCATCCATTCCTCCGACAGAATTATTCTTCCACGATCATTTGCCCGTACCGGGCCGCAATCTGGCCGGCGGCATCCTGGGGCAGCATCACCGTCACCCGGGTGCCCTGATCCTCATACTGCTCATCCAGCACCCGGCCCCGCTGGCGCAGTTCGCCCATGACTCCGTACTGGGAAAAGGGCACCAGCAGCGTCAGCTTCTTTTCCGCCGCGCGCAGATGCTTCGCAATGGCTGAATAGAGCACGTCCAGCCCCTGGCCGGTTTTGGCGGACAGATGAATGGCCCCGGGGATCAGGGTGGTCTGCAGGTCGTCCGCCTCTTCCCACCGGTCGCATTTGTTCAGCACGTCGATGCGCGGCTGGGTGTCGGCGCCAATCTGCGAAAGCACCTCCTCCACCACTTTCCGCTGAAACAGCATATCCGGCGAGGAAACGTCGCTGACGATCACCAGCAGATCGGACAGGGCCGCTTCCTCCAAAGTGGATTTGAAGGCTTCCACCAGGTCGTGGGGCAGCTTGCTGATAAAGCCCACGGTATCCACCAGCAAAAACTCCCCGCCATCCGGCAATTGAACCCGGCGGGACACGGCGTCCAGCGTGGCAAACAGCTTGTTTTCCGCGTACACGCCGGCGTCGGTGATTTTGTTGAGCAGGGTCGATTTTCCCGTGTTGGTGTACCCCACCAGGGAAACGATGGGAATCGCGTTTTTTTCCCGGCTTTTGCGGCGCAGCTGGCGCTGCCGCTGCAGGGTATCCAGTTCGCGTTTTAGGGCGGTGATCTGTTCCCGGATGCGGCGCCGGTCGATTTCCAGCTTGCTTTCGCCGGGGCCCCGGGTGCCGATGCCGCCGCCCAGCCGGCTCAGAATCAGGCCCTGGCCCAGCAGACGGCCGGAACGGTATTTGAGCTGTGCCAATTGCACCTGCAGTTTTCCTTCGCCGGACTGGGCGCGCTGGGCAAAAATATCCAGGATCAGCGTGGTGCGGTCAATAACCTTTACCCCGATGATTTCTTCCAGGTTTTTGGTTTGCGCCCCGGTCATTTCGTCATCCACGATCACCAGATCCGCTTCCCGGGCCTGGGCCTCCAATTGAAGCTCATTGGCTTTTCCGCTGCCCACAAAGGTGGCCGTATCCGGCTTGGGCCGCTTTTGGAAATACCTTCCGACCACCACGGCACCGGCGCTTTCCGCCAGGGCTTCCAGCTCATCCAGGGATTTTTCGCTGTCGATGCCCACCAGGATAGCGCGCTCCGGCGCGTCGGACAAATCCTTGTCGCTGCCCTGCAGCACCCGCTGCTCGGACAAACGGATCTCGTTCATCCACTCCTGCTGCGGCAGCTTTTTCAGCGGATAAATATCGCTGAGTTCCACACCGGGCACGCCGTTTACCTTTTCCGTCAGGAAAGCGGCGCTGACGCCGGTGATCCGCCCCGTCGGGTCGATCCCCACGGCGCACATGCTGTCCAGCATCAGGGAGCGCAGCGCCGCAATATCCACATCGCTCAGGTGCGGCGAACCGTTGGGATGGGTGTGGATGCACCGGACGAAGGACAGCCGTTTGCTGTTCCGCCGCAGGCGCACGTCCTGCAGCGGAACGCTGTCGCCCACGCCTACCGTCACATCCAGCACGTCGCCATCCCGGCTGACATACACCGCAATTTCCCTGTTCAAAGCGCACGAATGCCGCGCAAGCTCCGTCAGCAGCTCACGCGGCGCAAATTCATCCGTTTCAAAGGGGCAGTCGTAAAACGCTTCGATCTCCTTCAGCTGCGTTTCACGAATCCCCTCGGTGTTGCCATGTACTTCCGGCATTCTGTCTCCTTGTTCCGGCCGGAGGCGATTACAGGTCGATCGCTTCCTCGGGATGGTTTTTCAAATAATCCTCCACCGCCGCGTGGATGGCTTCCTCCGCCAGCAGCGAGCAGTGCATTTTCACCGGCGGCAGCCCGTCCAGCGCTTCCGCCACGGCCTTGTTGGTCAGCTGCAGCGCTTCCTTGAGGCTTTTGCCCTTCACCATTTCGGTAGCCATGGAGGAGGTGGCGATGGCCGCGCCGCAGCCGAAGGTCTTGAACTTTACATCCACAATGATGCCGTTTTCGACCTTCAAAAACATTCTCATGATGTCGCCGCACTTGGCGTTGCCCACAGTGCCTACGCCGTTGGCGCCCGGGATTTCGCCCACATTGCGGGGATTGGAGAAATGATCCATTACTTTTTCGCTATACATGGTGGTTTTTCCTCCCTGTTGATCAAACGTTTCTGAATGAATTTACAATCCCTTATTTCGCGGTCAGATTTTTTCCCTGCAGAAAGTCGTCGTACATGGGCGACATGGAACGCAGGGTGGATACGATCCGGGGCAGGACCTTCAGCACTTCGTCCACTTCTTCCTCCGTATTCACATCGGACAGGGACAAGCGCAGGCTGCCGTGCGCCACCTCATGGGGCAGGCCGATGGCCAGCAGCACGTGGGAAGGATCCAGGCTGCCGCTGGTGCAGGCGGAGCCGGAGGACGCGGCGATGCCGGCCAAGTCCAGCCGCAGCAGAAGCGCTTCACCCTCAACATACAGGATGGATACATTCACATTTCCCGGCAGACGCTGCAGCGGATGGCCGTTCAGACGGGTATAGGGAATGTTTTCCAGGATGCCCTTGATCAGCTTGTCCCGCAGATAGGTGAGCCGTATGCCGTTCTCTTCCAGGTTGTTCACCGCTTTTTCCAGGGCCGCGGCCATGCCGACGATGCCCGGCACGTTTTCAGTGGATGCGCGCTTGCCGCGCTCCTGGGCGCCGCCGTGCAGGAACGGCTCCACCTTGACGCCGCTGCGGATATACAAAGCGCCCACGCCCTTGGGCCCGTGGAATTTATGGCCGGACAGGGACAGCATGTCCACATTCCAGCTGTCCACGTTCACCGGAACAGCGCCTACCGCCTGTACCGCGTCGCAGTGGAAAATGATTTTATGGGCCTTGGCAATTTTTCCGATTTCAGCCACGGGCTGGATGGTGCCGATTTCGTTATTGGCCGCCATGATGGAAATCAGGATGGTCTGATCCGTAATGGCCTTTTCCACATCCTCTGTGCGCACCATGCCGTATTCGTCCACCGGCAGATACGTCACCTCAAACCCCTGCTTTTCCAGCCACTGGCAGGTATGCAGCACGGCGTGATGCTCTATGGAGGAGGTAATGATATGGTTGCCCTTGCGCCGGTTGGCGAAGGCCGCGCCCTTGATGGCCCAGTTATCGCTTTCCGAGCCGCCGGAAGTAAAATAAATTTCGCCGGGCTTCGCGCCCAGTGCGTCCGCAATCTTGCGCCGGGCTTCCTCCACCAGCTTCCGGGCGTCCCGGCCGGTGGAATGAATGCTGGAAGCGTTTCCGTACACCTGGCCGAAGCAGGGCAGCATGGCAGCCAGCGCTTCCGGGGCGATGGCCGTAGTGGCGGCATTGTCCATATAAATGCGATCCATGTTTATGCGTCTCCTTTGATGTTTTGGTTGACCATGTCCAGCAGCGTAATACCGTCCATCAGGCCGTTTACCCGGTCCGTCAGGTACTCCCACACGCCTTTTGCCGGGCATTGCTTGTCCCGGGGACAGGAATGATCGGGCTCCGTCACACATTCGGAAAAGCTCAGCGGGCCTTCCATGGCCTCTATAATCCGGCGCATGGTGATTTCCTCCGGCTTTCCGTTCAGCTGATAGCCCCCCTGGGCGCCGCGCACGGTTTTCACCAGTTCGGCCCTGCGAAGCGCCCCCAGCAGCTGCTCCAGATACGTTTCCGGCAGCCCCAGTTCGGCAATGGCTTTCAGGGATTGGGGCCCTTCACCGGCGTGCTGGGCCAGGTAAACCATGGCATACAGGCCGTATTTTCCCTTGGTTGACAGCCGCACAGCGTCGCCCCCTTTCTGAATCCCGACTTTTTTGATCGGATTTCCGGATGTAAGGATAGCATGAACACCCGTGAATGTCAAGGCCCGTTTCAAAATATTACTTCCATATTTTTCTGTGCTCCGCAGCGGACAAAATTCGGCAAAGGAATGATAGACAAGGCGCAGGAAAAATGATATAATGTAAGTTGGATTTGTATGAACTCACCAAGGGGGATTTAGACTTTGAACGAACAGCAATCGATCCTGCTGGAGCAGCTGCTGGAACAGGTGCAAAAGCCTGCCCAGTACATCGGCGGAGAAATGAATTCCGTCATCAAGGATTGGGACAGCGTGCGCTTCCGCTTCGCTTTCTGCTTCCCGGACACCTACGAGATCGGCATGTCCCACTTGGGCATGAAGATCCTTTACCATCTGATCAACAGCCGGCAGGACGCCCTGTGCGAACGGGTTTTCATGCCTGCCGCCGATATGGCGGACCGGATGCGGCAATCTGGCCTTCCCCTTTTTTCCTGGGAAACGCGCCATCTGCTGACGGAGTTTGACATCATCGGCTTTACCCTGCAATATGAAATGAGCTACACCAACATTCTGGAAATGCTGGATCTGGCCCGCATTCCCGCGTACCGCGATCAGCGGACGGACGATATGCCTTTCGTGGTTGCCGGCGGCCCCTGCGCGTTCAACCCGGAGCCCCTGGCGCCGTTCATCGACGCGTTCATGATCGGCGACGGCGAGGACGTGATGCACGAGCTGATTGAAGTGATCAGGGACGGCCGGGAAGCAAAGAAAGAAAAAATCGACATTCTCCGGGACCTGGCGCGTCTGGAAGGCGTGTACGTACCGGCGCTGTATCAGGCGGAATACAACGAGGACGGTACACTCAGGGCTTTCTACCCCGTGGACGATGCCGCGCCCAAGGTCGTAAAAAAGCGGGTGGTCAAGGATTTGTCCGCCGCCATTTACCCCGACACCATTCCCGTGCCCTACACTGAAATCGTACACGACCGGATGGTGCTGGAAATCATGCGGGGCTGCACCCGGGGCTGCCGTTTCTGCCAGGCCGGCATGCTGTACCGCCCGGTGCGAGAGCGCAGCATGGACAGGCTGCTGGAGCTGGCTGACAAGCTGCAGCAATCCACCGGCTACGAGGAAATGAGCCTGTCCTCCCTCTCCTCCGGCGATTTTTCCTGCCTGCCCCAATTGATCCAGGCGCTGATGGACCGCTACCGTGACAAACGCGTGGGCGTCAGCCTGCCCAGCATGCGCATCGACAACATCGTCAAGCAGTCCCTGGAAGAAACCCAGCAGGTGAAAAAGTCCGGCCTGACCCTGGCGCCGGAGGCCGGCACCCAGCGGCTGCGGGACGTGATCAACAAAGGCGTTACGGAAGACGACCTGATCCGCTCCGTCACCGACGCCTTTGAATGCGGCTGGAGCAGCGTGAAGCTGTACTTCATGATGGGACTCCCCACCGAAACGGACGAGGATCTGCGGGGCATCGGCGACCTGGCCAAGAAGGTCGTGGACGCCTATTACCGCGTTCCCAAGGAAATGCGCAGCAAAAACGGCGTCCGGGTCACCGCCTCCGCCAGCGTTTTCGTGCCCAAGCCCTTTACGCCTTTCCAGTGGGCCGCCCAGGACACCATGGAAACAGTACATGAAAAGCAAGCCAGCCTGCGGGAATATCTGAAGCTCAAGTGCGTGCATTTTAACTGGCATGAATCCGGCCTGTCCATGCTGGAAGCCTGCATTTCCCGGGGTGACCGCCGCATCGGCGATGTGATTTATGCCGCCTGGAAGCGGGGCTGCCGGCTGGACGGATGGAATGAGCATTTCAAGTTTGACCAGTGGATCGAGGCGTTTCACGATTGCGGCCTGACCCCGGATTTCTACGCCTACCGGGAAAGGCCCTACGAGGAATTGCTGCCCTGGCAGTTCATTGACGCGGGCGTCAGCCAGGAATACCTGAAAAAAGAAAACGAAAAAGCCCGGCAGGTGCAGACCACCAAGGATTGCCGACACGGCTGCAACGGCTGCGGGCTGCATACCTGGGGTGTGTGTGACTGGGTAAAGCATCCGCCGCTGAAGGACAGCGACAAGATGTCTGCCCCGCTGTTCGATTGAGGGAGGAGGGCGAAAACATGAAAATGATCGTAGTATTTGAAAAAGCCCCCCGGCTCCGGCTGATCGGCCACCTGGACCTGATGCGGGCCATGCAGCGGGCGCTACGCCGCAGCGGGCTTCCCCTGCGCTACTCCCAGGGTTTCAATCCCCATATCCTGCTCACCTTTGCCGCTCCCCTGTCCGTGGGCATGCCCGGAAAGCGGGAGATCATGGAGGTGCCGCTGGAGCACGACGTAACCCCGGAGGATTTTGTACAGAAGCTTTCCTCCGCCCTTCCCCCGGATCTGCCCGTTCTTTCCGCCCGCCCGGTGGACGAACGGCATCCCGCGCCTATGGCGCTGCTGACCGCCGCGGTTTACGAAGCACAATTGGAGCAGGTGCCGGACAACTTCCAGCAAACGATCGACGGATTTTTGGCGCAGAAAGAGATCAACGTAATGCGCAAGACCAAGTCCGGCCTGAAGCCCAGCGATATCCGGCCCATGATTTATGATCTCCGTTTGCAGGGCGGCACGCTTCACATGGCGCTGGCGCTCAGCGAAAAGGCCACGTGCAAGCCAGACCTTTTGCTGCAAAGCCTGTTTGAATTCGCGCAAACGGAACGCCCCCGGGCGCTGATCACCCGCTTGCAGCTGCTGGGTGAAGAAGACGGGGTGTTCAAGCCCCTGGAGAGCCTGTAACCATGAGCAAGCGCATTTTGATCCGGCATACGGAGGGACAGCGGGAAATCGCCCTGGTTCAGGAAAACAGACTGCTGTATTTAGGCCGGGAACAAACAGGCATCCAGGCGGAGCAGATTTACCTGGCCATGGCGGACAGGACGCTTCCGGGCATGGAAGCGATGTTTGTAAAGCTCGGCAAAAATCAGCCGGGCTACCTTCCCTACTCCGAATGCAGCCGCGTTCCCCGGTCCGGCGAAAAGCTGCTGGTGCAGGTGAAAAAGCCGCCTGTCGGCGAAAAGGCGCCTTACGTATCCGCCGACCTCTCCCTGGCGGGCCGGTTCCTGATCCTGACGCCAATGTCAAACCGAATGGGCGTATCCAAAAAAATCACAAAAGAATCGGATCGCGTCCGCCTGCTGGACACCGCGCACCATCTGGCGCCGAAAGGCATGGGCCTGGTGATGCGCACGGAAGCCGCTTCGGCGGCAGAAGCTGCCCTGCGCGGGGAAGTGCAATCGCTTCTGGCCCAGTGGCAGGCCATTCTGGAGGCTGTGGAAACAGCCGCCGCTCCCTGTCTGATCCGGGACCGGGAGGATCTTCTGACCCGGCTGATCCGGGACGAGCACGGAAGGATCGACGGTATCGTGACAGACGGGCTGCAAACGCTTCCGCCTGTGTCCCTGCCGGTACAGGTTACGGAGCGGCCCTTTGACCTATGCAGCGTCCTAACGCAGTGGGACAGAGCACGGCAGCGGAAAATCTGGCTGGACTGCGGCGGGTACCTGATCATTGATCCCACCGAGGCGCTGACGGTGATTGACGTAAACAGCGGCAAATACACCGGCGGAAAGAGCGGAACGGAAAGCACGTTTCTCAAACTGAACCTGGAAGCCGCAAGGGAAATTGCCCGTTTGGCGCGGCTGCGCGCCATGGGCGGCATCATCATCGTCGATTTTGTGGACATGCAGGAAGAGGCCAACCGGACGCAGGTGCAATCCGCATTGGAGGAAGCCCTGCGCGATGACCCGGTCAAAACGGTGGTGCACGGCTTCACCCGGCTGGGCCTGATGGAAATGACCCGGAAAAAGACTGAACAACCCCAAGGAAATGAGGCATCCTGATGAGAGAAGAAACCATTCGGATTTCCGAGCAGGAAATGGCCCAGCAGCGGCTGTTTGCCCGGGAATTTTCCCTGCGGGACGACCGTCCCCAAACCTATTTTATCGTCACCTACGGCTGCCAGATGAACGCCCACGATTCCGAAAAACTGGCCGGTATGCTGGAGGATATGGGCATGACCGCGGCAGAGCGGAAGGAAGACGCCGATTTTGTGCTGCACAACACCTGCTGTATCCGGGACAACGCCGAGCGCAAGGCGCTGGGCAACGTGACATGGCTGAAGGAGATCAAGAAAAAGCGCCCCGGGCTGATGATCGGCGTATGCGGCTGCATGGTTCAGGAGCCCGGCATGGCGGAAAAGATCCTGCGCCAGTATCCCTTCGTGGACGTGGCCTTCGGCACCGGCAACATCCACCGGCTGCCGGAATTGCTGCTGCGGGCGGTGGACACCCGCCGCCGGGTGGTGGCTGTGCCGGAGGAGCAGAGCACCCTGATCGAAGGCCTGCCCATCCGCCGGGAATCGCCTTTCCAGGCCTACGTCACCATTATGTACGGCTGCAACAATTTCTGCTCCTACTGCATCGTGCCCTACGTGCGCGGCCGGGAACGCAGCCGCAGCGCGGACGACATCCTGCGCGAAGTGGAGGCGCTGCAAAAAAACGGCGTGCAGGAAATCATGCTGCTGGGGCAAAA
>CACYGB010000047.1 GCA_902773895.1 uncultured Eubacteriales bacterium | reverse complement strand
GCAAAAGAAAAGGCTGGGGATTTCCGAGAAAACAAGCTTGCTTGTTTTTCGGGAAGTCCCCAGCCTTTTCCCTGTGCGCTTGCGCACAGGCGGGCCGGTAAAGCCGGCCTGCCCGGGAGCGGCAGGTTTTCGTTTCCTCCGCAGCTGCGGCACACAGCTTGGGAAACAAGTCTTATACCATCCGCAAACGGCGGGGTCCGGGGCAGCGCCCCGGCGTTCCTCCGGACTGATGCAAAAACGGCCTGAACGATCAGGCCGTTTTCTGATGGGATCCCAAAGTGCCGCTGCCCTCTATTTTTTCACCCGCTATGTTAAGCAGGCCGGTTGCCCTGCGGAGCCATTTGCCGTCCCCTGGCATGTTTTTTCAAACACGGGGGCATGACATCCGGACTACATCGACACGGGCTCCGTTTAGTGAGATGTGGGTAAAAATAGAAAACTGGCGTACACCCCAGGATGTACCTTCTGGCACTATTATATCCAGAAGCACAGGGCTTGTCAAGGGGTATTTCCGCTTATGATCAGCGCAATCTGCTTCTGGTAAAAATCACACAATTCCCGGGCAAATTCGCTGCTGGCCGCTTCGCCTGTCACCCGCACAGCGTTCCGGAAGGGATCGGGCGCAACGGTGGCATAGCCCTGCTGATGCCGGATGCGCACCCCTTCCTCCATCGTATGGGGATGCGCCGTCCTCCGGCATATGGCGTCCAGGATGCGTCCCTAATCCTGCAATTTGCAGGGAATTTCCCTGGTCTGGATGTGGGTTTCCGGCAAGGTACACGGCGCCGGTCGTCCAGCGGGCCATCCTTCATGGACGCGCACAGAAGGAACAAGGCCGCCAGGCCGTCCTCCATCAGCATCCGCTGGGCAAAGCAATCGTTTCCGGCATCCGCCGGCAGCAAGGGGCCGATTTGCCCGGCTGCCCGCGGAACCGACGGCAGATCGTAGAGCGGCCTTTTTTCACTTTACAGGGAAAGCAGCAGCAGCGTGACCTGCTCCCGGCTCCATGCATCCCCGGCCGTCAGCGGAATCACGCGGTCCGCCGTCAGCACAAAGCCCGTTTCCCCCGGCTTCAGGGTGCATTCCTTCCCCTGCTCAAAGCGCACGTTCCGGGCGTGCATCCGCTCCAGGCCCCGGGCGGCCAGCCCGCGCAGCAGCGGATCATCACAGCATACCGCCACCGGGGAAAGCAGCGGTTTTTCACTGTCCGGTGGCAGCACGGCGGCCAGGTACACCTCCTGCACGCCATGATAATCGCCTGCACGTCCAACATCCATCGCTCCTTTTTCCGCTCGATTCTGCTTTCAGTATGCGCATCCGTGCCGCCGCTTATCCGATGAGCGAATTGTAAAAGGAGTGTTAAACCTGAGAAAACGGGCTTGCCTTTTGGAATAAAAAGTGATATTACTTAAGGGAAACACGAACCAGGGTTTAATTTACAAATTTTGGAAGGAACAAATTCCCCATGGAAATCAACTGGTATCCCGGCCACATGGCCCGGGCCAAACGACTGCTGAGCGACCAGCTGAGCCGGGTGGACGTGGTGATCGAACTGTGCGACGCCCGGCTGCCCCGCTCCAGCCGCAATCCGGACCTGATCCGGCTGACCCAGAAGAAAGAAAGGATCCTGCTGCTGGGCAAAAGCGACCTGGCCAATCCCGACCTGACCGCCCAATGGCTGCGCGTTTTCCGCCGGGAAGGAGCCGTGTGCCAGGCGCTGGATATGAACCGGCAGGCCAAGGCGGCCCGCGCCCTGATCGACCAGGCCGCAAGGGAAACCGTGGAGCGCGCTGCCCAGCGGGGCATCCGCAAAACGGTGCGGGCCATGATCGTGGGCGTGCCCAACGTGGGCAAATCCACCCTGATCAACCGGCTGCACGGCGGCGCCGTCGCCAAGGTGGGCGACATGCCCGGCGTGACCCGGGCCAACCAATGGGTGAAGGTGTCCCCCTACCTGGAATTGCTGGATACGCCGGGCCTGCTCTGGCCCCGGCTGGACGACCCGCTGGCCGCGCGCCGGCTGGCCTATATCGCCGCCATCAAGGACGACGTGGTGGACACGGCCAAGCTGTCCATTCAGCTGCTGGAGGACCTGATCGCCGCCGCGCCGCAGGCCGTGCAGGAGCGGTTCAAGATCAAGGATTTATCCCTGCGCGGACCGGAATTGCTGGACGCGGTCTGCCAGGGACGCGGCTTTCTGATGAAGGGCGGCGTATATGACACCGAACGGGCCTGCAAGGTGGTGCTGGATGAATTCCGGGGCGGCAAGCTGGGCCGCATCACCCTGGAAGCCCCGCAGGAGGAAAAGCAGAATGACCAGGAAACGTGAAGAAAGGCTGCAGACCCTGCTGCAAACGGACGCGCCCCTGTGGGTCCAGGGCATTTGCTTTGCCGGCATGGATGAAGCGGGCCGCGGGCCCCTGGCCGGCAACGTGGTAGCCGCCTGCGTGATCATGCCGCCTAAGCCCCTGCTGGAATGGGTGGACGACAGCAAGAAGCTCTCCCCTGCCCGGCGGGACAAGGTGTTTGACCAGATCATGGAAACGGCGCTGTTTGTAGGCGTAGGCCAGGCAAGCCCCGAGGAAATCGACAATATCAACATTCTGGAAGCCACCAAGAACGCCATGCGCCGGGCCGCGGAAAAAGCGCCGGCCACGCTGTTTTTGCTGGATGCCCTTTCCAACCTGGGATTGCACGGGGAAGAACGGGGCATCATTCATGGCGACGCCCTGTCCTATTCCATCGCGGCCGCCAGCATCATCGCCAAGGTGACGCGGGACAGGCAGCTTGTGGAAATGGACAAACAATACCCCGGCTACGGCTTTGCGCAGCACAAGGGATACGGCACAGCCCAGCACATCGCGGCGCTGAAGGAATTGGGGCCATGCCCGGCCCACCGGCGCAGCTTCATCGGGCATTTCGTATGAAGAAGGAAAACGTGGGTCTGCTGGGCGAATGGAAAGCGGCCCGGTACCTGAAAAAACAGGGCATGCGCATTTTGAAGCGCCGCTACCGCACCGCCCACGGGGAAATCGACCTGATCGCCCAGGATGGCGGCACGGTGGTTTTTGTGGAAGTCAAAACCCGGCCTGACGGCCGCATCGGAGACGGCGCGGCCGCCGTGGGAAAAGAAAAAAAGCAGCATCTGCGCTACGCCGCCCGGCATTACTTGGCGTCGCATCCGCAGGAACAGGTGCGCTTTGACGTGATCGAAATCACCGCCGCCGGCCTGCGGCATATCAAGCAAGCGTTTTAAGGAGCCGATTCATGAAAAAAACGTATATCGCCCTGGGCGCCGCCCTGGTGCTGATTCTGGTGCTGGCGCTGATTCTGCGCCCGTCGGGAAGCGGTACCTACGACAACCTGATCCGCAACGGCAGCTTTGAAGCGCTGAACGGGTCGCTGCCCCGGGATTGGGATACCGACGCCTATTTCCCGCAGAAAAGCTACACCGATTACAGCGTGTCCGCCGACGGCTTAAGCGGCAGCGCGGGCCACATCGTGAACCGGCAGGCCAACGACGCCCGTTTTTACCAGACGGTGTCCGTTTCCCCCGACACGCTGTATCACCTGCACGGCTACATCAAGGCCGACGCCGCAGGCGGATTGGGCGCCAATCTGTCCATTGAAGGCGTCTACGTTTTTTCCGATCAGGTGTACGACAGCCAGGGCGAATGGCAGGAAGTGAGCCTGTACGGCCGCACCGGCGCGAACCAGCGCTCCCTGACCGTGTACGCCCGGCTTGGCGGCTACAGCGGGGAAGCCACCGGCGAAGCGTGGTTTGACGACATCACGCTGAACCGGGTGGACGCCGTGCCCGCGGATTATTCGGAATACCTGCTGGAGGATACGGAGGATTCTTCCGCCGGGACGGAGGGAAGAACCGCCACCGGCGCGTGGGCACTGGTGCTGGGCAGCATGGCTTATACCGTCCTGTTTGCGCTGCTCCTTCGCTGGTTCAAAAAGCAGCCGGAACGCCAGGACACGGCGCTGGACCGCTGGGCCATTCTGGTGTGCCTGCTGGGCCTGGCCGTCCGCGTGGCCGTGGGCGCCGCGGTGCCCGGCTATGACGTCGACATCGGCTGCTTCCGGGGCTGGGCCGCGGAAATGGCCACGGTGGGTCCGTTTGACTTTTACCAGAAGGCCGGGTTCTGCGACTATCCCCCGGGATATTTGTGGATCCTGGGCATCCTGGGCGCGCTGGGCCGGGTGCTGGGCACCGGTGTGACGGAATTCATGGTGAAGCTGCCGCCCATCCTGTGCGACGGGGCGCTGTGCCTGCTGCTGTACCGGGAAGGCAAAAAGACCTTATCCCGGCCTGCCGCCCTGGCGCTGACGGCACTGTACGCGTTCAATCCCCTCACCATCGTCACCGGCGCCGCTTGGGGCCAGGCGGACAGTGTGATGCTGCTGCTGTTGTTCCTGGTGGTGGTTTTCGCGCTGCGGGGCAAATGGTCCTCCGCGCTGCCGTTGTACATGGCCGCGGTGCTGGTCAAGCCCCAGGCGCTGATGTTCGGCCCGCTGGGCCTGGCGGCGCTGGTGCTGTCCGCTGTTCAAAAAGAGAAAAAGGACGGTCTTCTCCGGGAAGTGCTGCTGGGCCTGGGACTGCTGGCTGTCACGGCCCTGTCGGTGGCAGGCCCCTTCCTGATCCACCAGGAAAAGCCCGTTTCCTGGATCCTGGAATTGTATCAAAGCACCATGAGCCAGTACGGCTACGTTACCGTGAACGCCTGCAACCTGTATTTCCTGCTGGGCAAAAACTGGGTCAGCGCGGAAAACAGCCTGCAGGGTGAAGCGCTGCTGGCCGGTATCGTTTTCTGCATGGCTGCCGCGCCGGTGCTGGCCTCCTGCCTGACGGAGAAAAAGAACCCCTTGCGGTCGGCGCTGCTGCTGGGGCTGTGCGCCCTGCTGGGCGCAGCGCTGCTGGTCGTCGGCCTGACGGGACATTTGACCTACGCCGTGCTGGGCACGGTGATGATCGTGTTTGACGTGGCGCTGTTCCTGCTGCTGTACGCCTTGGGAAAGGACGCGAAAAACCTGCCGCTGCTGGGCGCCAGCCTGCTGCTGACGCTGTTCAACACCGGCACCATGATGCACGAGCGCTACCTCTTCCCCGCCGTGGGGCTGCTGCTGCTGTCCTACGCGCTCAGAAAGGACCGGCGCATCCTGGCGCTGGCCATCGCCGTCAGCATCACCGGGCTCATCAACGTGGGCTGCTGCCTGGACCGCAACATCCGCATCGGCGGCGCGGAAGGCCACCTGAACGCCCCCGCCGTGGGCATCGCCAGCGATATGATGCTGCTGGAAATGCTTTCCGCCGTGGGCAATTGCCTGGCCGGGGCTTATTCCCTGTACCTGTGCGCCGCGCTGTGCCGGGACGATGCCGACGTGCGCGCGTTCCAGGCGGAAAATGCCGGCGCCGGAAACCGTGCCGCCGTTTCCCCGCAGGCGCTGCCGCCCATCTCCCAGGAACCCTTCCGGAAAATGACCAGGAAGGATTGGGCGATCCTTTCCCTGGTGACGGTGCTGTACGCCGTGCTGGCCTTCACCAACCTGGGCTCCCTGAAATCGCCGCAGACAGCCTGGGTCTCCCAGGACGCGGATGAGGCCGTGGTGCTGGACCTGGGGCAGGAACGCACGTTCAAAATGCTCTTCTTCCCCGGGATCCATTGGCGCGCCGACCAGGAAACCGCCGAGTTTGACGTGCAGGTGAGCCTGGACGGCGAAACGTGGGAAGGCGCGTACGAAGGCAGCGTGCGCAGCGGCGAAACCTACGACTGCTTCAGCTGGAAATACGTCACCGATCCCGCGGCGTATGATAACGATGCCGTGATGCACGGCCGCTACGTCCGCCTCACATCCCGTTTCTCAGACCTGACACTGCTCGAAGTGCTGCTGCGGGACGCGGACACCGCGGACGTGCTGCCCGTGGTATCCGCCGCCGAAACGTACGTTACCCGGGGCCCGGACGGGGAGATCCTGTCCGCCTCCGGCAGCGCGCAGAACGCCACATTGCCTTTCCTGACCGACGAGCAGGACACCCTGGACGGCGAGCCGGGGTATATGAACTCCACCTACTTTGACGAAATCTACCATGCCCGGACGGCTTACGAGCATTTGCACGGCCTGCCGGTGTATGAAACCACCCATCCGCCGCTGGGCAAGGTGCTGATGAGCTTCGCCATCGCCGTTTTCGGCATGACGCCCTTTGGCTGGCGTTTTGCCGGCGCCCTGGCCGGCGTGCTGATGCTGCCGGGCATGTACCTGTTGGGCAAGCTGCTGATCCGCAAAAAGTGGGGCGGCTTTGCCGCCATGATGCTGATGGCGCTGGATCTGATGCATTTTACCCAGACCCGCATCGCCACCATCGACAGCTTTGTGGTGCTGTTCATCATCTGGTCGGTGTACTTCATGCTGCGCTGGTTCTTTCTGGATTATTTCCGCACCGATTTTTGGAAAACGCTGGTGCCGCTGGGTCTGTCCGGCCTGTTCATGGGCCTGGCCGTGGCCAGCAAATGGACCGGCTGCTACGCCGGCGCCGGGCTGGCGGTGCTGTTCTTCTACGGCCTGTGGCGCCGCTGGCGCCAGGTCAGGGCCGCCGGGCAGATCCCGGTGAAAAAGCGCACGGCGGATGAAAAGGCCGCCGCTGCCGGCGTCAGGCCTCTGATCCTGACGGTGCTCAGCTGCTTTGTGTTCTTCGTGGCGGTGCCGCTGGCGATTTATTATGTGTCCTATATCCCCTATTTTGCTCCCTCCGGCGGCGTATCGGTGGAAAAGATCATCCGCGCTGCCGAAGGCATGCTGGATTATCACTCCACGCCGGGCCTGGGCATGGACCACAGCTTCTATTCCCCCTGGTACCAGTGGCCGGTGATCGGCAAGCCCATGTGGTATTACGCCGGCAGCTATGAGCCGGAAGGGAAGGCGGCCACCATCATGGCCATGGGCAACCCCGCCGTGTGGTGGGTAGGCCTGCTGGGGCTGATGGGTGTCCTTTGCCTGCTTCTCCGCCGCCACTACGACGAAAAGAACCATACGCTGCGGCGCTTCGCCCTGGAGGACGACCCCCGGTACGCGGTGCTGCTCATATGCTTTGCCGCGCAGTACCTGCCCTGGGTTCCCGTGCCCCGCGGCACCTATATTTATCACTACTTCCCCAGCGTGCCTTTCATCATCCTGTGCGCGGAGCTGTGCCTGGAAAAGATCGAAACGCTTTTCCCCAAAGCGGCGCGCTGGGTCCTGGTGATCTGGCTCGTCGTCGCCGCCGGGCTGTTCGTGGCCTTCTTCCCCTATGCCAGCGGCATCACGGTCAGCAAGGGCTGGCTGGAAGCCATGCGCTGGTTCCCGCGCTGGCTGTGGTACTAAGGAAAAAACGGGAGGTGAAAAAAGGTGCTGGCACGAACGCTGTGCTTCGCCCTGCAGGGGGTCAACGGTGAGCCCGTGTGGGTGGAAACCGACGTTTCCGGCGGCATGGGCGCCTTCACCATGGTGGGGCTGCCGGACACCGCCGTCCGGGAAAGCAAGGACCGCGTGACCGGCGCTTTGCGCAATTCCGGCTACGCCATGCCGGGCGGCCGGGTGACCATCAACCTGTCCCCGGCGGACCTGAAAAAAGAAGGCGCCGCCTTTGACCTGCCCATCGCCGTATCCATCATCGCCGCCAGCCGCCAGGCCGCGCTGCCCCGGCTGGAAAGCACGCTGCTGCTGGGCGAATTATCCCTGGACGGAACGCTCAAGCCCGTGCGCGGCGTGCTGCCGATGGTGCTGGCCGCCCGTCAGAACGGCGTCAAAAGCGTGGTGCTGCCCGAAGGAAACGGGCCGGAGGTGCAGTCCCTGGCCGGGATGCTGGTGTATCCGGCCCGGCACCTGACGGACGTGATCGGCCACCTCAGCGGCCGCCAGCCGCTGACGGCCCAGCTGCAGGTACCCTACGAGGATTCTCTTTCCCGCAGCGAACCGGCCCTGGATCTGGCCCTGGTGAAAGGCCAGCAGGGCGCCCGGCGCGCGCTGGAAATTGCCGCGGCAGGCGGCCACAACCTGCTGATGATCGGCGTGCCCGGCAGCGGCAAAACCATGCTGGCCCGGTGCCTGCCGGGAATTTTGCCCCGCATGACGTTTGAAGAAGCGTGCGAAACAACCCGCATCCACTCCGTGGCCGGCCTGCTCAGGCCCGGCCAGGGCCTGATGACCGAGCGGCCCTTCCGCACGCCCCATCATGCCGTATCTGTTCCCGCACTGGTGGGCGGCGGCAGCGACGCCCGGCCCGGAGAAATCTCCCTGGCCCATAACGGCGTCCTGTTTCTGGATGAACTGCCGGAATACGCGCCCAACGCGCTGGAAGCGCTGCGCCAGCCCCTGGAGGACGGTTTCGTCACCATTTCCCGGGTGCGCGCCCGGGCGCAGTACCAGGCCCGCTGCATGCTGGTGGCCGGCATGAACCCCTGCCCCTGCGGGTACTTTGGCAGCCGCATCCGCGCCTGCCACTGCGGGGAAGCCGCCATCCGCAAATACCTGAGCCATATATCCGGCCCGCTGCTGGACCGCATTGATCTGCAGATCGAGGTGGACGCCGTGCCGGTGAACGAAATTGCCGCGTCCGCCCCGGCGGAATCCTCCGCCCAGGTGCGGCAGCGCGTGCAGAAAGCCCGGGAGAAGCAATTAAATCGGCTGCAAAAGGCCCGCCTGCACTGCAACGCCGATATGGACGGCAGCGTGCTGAAGGAGCTGTGTCCCCTGTCCGGGGAAGCGCAAATGATCCTCAGCCGCGCCGTAGAGCACATGGGCATCAGCATGCGGGGCTACACCCGCATCATCAAGGTGGCCCGCACCATTGCCGATCTGGAGGAAAGCCCCGGCATTGAAGCGTCCCACATCGCGGAAGCAGTTCAGTACCGGGCGCTGGACAGCAAGTACTGGGGAGCGTAAGCATGGCATACACCAAAGAACAGCTGGCCCGCATCTGGCTGCAATGCGCGCCCATGGCGGCCTGGACCCGGCTGCGCGCCTGGCAGGAGCAGCTGGGCGGCCCCGAACAGATGTGGGATTTGTTTTCCCCCGATTTTCACGCGCTGCTGGGCGACGACGTATACGCGTCCCTGGCCGACAGCCGGGAAGAAAGCTGCCGCACCATCCTGCGTCAGCTGGAAGCGCTGGGGGCGCGGCCCCTGTTTCTGGGGGATCCGGATTACCCGGAGATGCTGTCCCACGTGGATAAGCCGCCGGACGTGCTCTTCTGCCGGGGCGATCTGCCGCCCCAAGGCACGCCGGCCGTGGCCATCGTAGGCTCCCGCGCCTCCACGCGCTACGGCTCCTCCAACGCCCGGCGCATCGCCCGGGAGTTGGCAGAAATGGGCGTCACGGTGGTCAGCGGCCTGGCCCGGGGCATCGACGCGGCGGCCCACAACGGCGCTTTGGACGGCGGCGGACGCACCATCGCCGTGCTGGGCTGCGGCGTCGGCCGGATCTATCCCAGCGAAAACAGGGAGCTGTATCAGCACATCCTGGACGGTGGCGGCGCCATCGTATCCGAGCTGGCGCCGGACGCGGAACCCCTTCCCTATCACTTTCCCGTGCGCAACCGGATCATTTCCGGCCTCAGCGACGCAGTGCTGCTGATTGAAGCCCGCATGAAAAGCGGCACCCACACCACCATCGACGACGCCCTGCGCCAGGGCAGAGAGGTTTTCGCCCTGCCCGGCAACGTGGACGCCCCGGGGAGCGAACTGCCCCTGATGCTGCTGCGGGACGGCGCGCGGATCTGCACCTGCGCCCGGGACCTGATCGGGGATATGGGCTGGCAGGAAAAGCAGCCGGCCCAGGAAACCTTCCTGGACGCGCCACGCCCGGCGGAGGAAGCCGATCCCATCCTGCGGGCGCTGGCCCTGGAGGAAAAGACCCTGGAGGAATTGATCGCCGAAACGGGGCTCTCCGCCGGGGAACTGGGCACCAAACTGACATTGCTTGAAATCAACGGCAAAATCGAGCGCCGGGCCGGACGGGCCTACGCTTTGCGCCGTTAAGAAAACGGAGGTCATCAACTGTGGCAACTGCATCCAAACTGATCATTGTGGAATCCCCCGCCAAGGCCCGCACCATCGCCAAATTCCTGGGCCGGGGCTATAAGGTGGAGGCCTCCCAGGGCCATGTGCGGGACCTGCCCAAATCCCAGCTGGGCGTGGATCCGGCCAATGATTTTGAAATGAAATACATCACCATTCACGGCCGGGGCAAGATCCTGACCAAGATCCGCAAGGAAGCCAAAACCGCCTCCAAAATTTTTCTGGCAACCGACCCTGACCGGGAAGGGGAAGCCATTTCCTGGCATCTGGCCCAGACCCTGGGCATGGACGTGAACGCGCCCTGCCGCATCGAATTTCACGAAATCACCCAGAAGGCCGTACTGACCGCCCTGCAAAATCCCCGGGCCATCGATATGTAGCGGGTGGACGCCCAGCAGGCCCGCCGGGCCCTGGACCGGCTGGTGGGCTACAAAATCAGCCCGCTGCTGTGGGCCAAGGTGAAAAAGGGCCTCAGTGCCGGGCGGGTGCAGTCCGTGGCCACCCGCCTGGTGGTGGAAAGGGAGCAGGACATCGAGGATTTCATTCCCGAAGAATACTGGGACGTGACCGCCACCGCCCTGCTGCCCAGCGCCCGGGGACGGAAAACCACGTTCACCCTGAAACTGAACACCCTGGACGGAAAAAAAGCGGAGCTGCATAACCAGCAGGAGGCCGACGCGGCCCGCCAGCGCATCGAACAGGCGCATTTCGCCGTGTACGGCATCAAGCTGGGCGAAAAGCGCAAGCTGCCCGCGCCGCCCTTCACCACTTCCTCCCTGCAGCAGGAAGCGGGCCGCAAGCTGAATTTCACCACCCAGAAAACCATGCAGGTGGTGCAGCAGCTGTACGAAGGCATCGACCTGGAAGGCGAAGGCACCCAGGGTATCGTGACCTATATCCGCACCGACAGCGTGCGGGTGTCCGAAGAAGCGCTGAACGCGGTGCGCGCCTATATTCCGGAGCGCTTCGGCGCAGATTACCTGCCCGACGTGCCCAATGAATTCAAGGGCCGCCGCAACGCCCAGGACGCCCACGAGGCCATCCGCCCCACCGACATCAACCGCACCCCGGAATCCATCAAAGCCTCCCTGACCAAGGAGCAGTTCCAGCTGTACCGGCTGATCTATTCCCGTTTCCTGGCCAGCCAGATGAAGCCGGCGCTGTACGACACCCAGAGCATGGACGTGAACGGCGACGGCGTGGGCCTGCGCTTTTACGGGGAGCACAAACGCTTTGCCGGCTTCACCAGCGTATATGAAGAGGGCAGCGACGACGTGCAGGAAGCGGCGGAAACCACCCTGCCCCAGTTTGTGGAGGGCAGCCCGGTGATCATGGAAAGCGCCGCGTCCGTGCAGCATTTCACCCAGCCCCCGGCCCGCTACACCGAAGCCAGCCTGGTGCGCATGCTGGAGGAAAAGGGCATCGGCCGGCCTTCCACCTACGCCCCCACCATCACCACCATCATCACCCGGGGGTACGTGATGCGGGAAAACAAACGGCTCTTCCCCACCGAGCTGGGCCGCATGATCAATTCCATGATGACGGAATATTTCGGCCCCATCGTGGACACCGAGTTCACCGCGGAGCTGGAAGAGCAACTGGACGAAGTGGAAGAGGGCCAGTTGGATTGGCACCAGGTGCTGCGGGACTTCTATCCGCCCTTTGAAAAGATGCTGAAAAACGCCGAGGACGCCATCGAAAAGGTGGAAATCAAGGATGAGCCCAGCGACGTGATCTGCGACAAGTGCGGCGCCCGAATGGTGTACCGCGTGGGCCGGTTCGGCAAATTCCTGGCCTGTCCCAATTTCCCCGAATGCCGCAACACCAAGCCCATCCTGAATTACATCGAGGCCAAGTGCCCCCAGTGCGGCGGCCGGCTTCTGGAGAAAACCAGCCGGAAAAACCGTAAATTTTACGGCTGCGAGCATTATCCGGACTGCGATTTCGTTTCCTGGGAAATGCCCGTGGAGGAAAAATGCGAAAAATGCGGCAGCTACATGACGCTGAAGCGCTCCCGCAAGGGCGAAACCTGGCATCTGTGCAGCAATGAAAAATGCCGCCACCGGGTGGCGGTGGCCAGCGCGCCTGCGGAGGAAGAAGAATGAGCGTTACGGTGATCGGCGCCGGGCTGGCCGGCTGCGAGGCCGCCTGGCAAATCGCCAGCCGGGGCGTGGACGTGACCCTGATCGAGCAAAAGCCCCACCGCATGAGCCCGGCGCACCATTCTCCCCTGTTTGCGGAACTGGTCTGCTCCAATTCCCTGCGGTCCGACCGGTTGCAAAACGCCGTGGGCCTGCTGAAGGAGGAACTGCGCCGCCTGGATTCCCTGATCATGGCGGCGGCGGACCAGGCCCGGGTCCCTGCCGGCGGCGCCCTGGCCGTGGACCGGGAAAGCTTTTCCGCCTACATTACGGAGCATTTGAAGCGGCATCCCCGGGTCACCCTGGAATCCCGGGAAGTGACGGAAATCCCCGACGCGCCGGCCGTGATCGCCACCGGCCCCCTGACCAGCGACGCCCTGGCCGCCGCCATCGCGTCCATGCCGGAAATGAAAACGCTGAATTTCTACGACGCCGCCGCGCCCATCGTCACAGCGGAATCCCTGGACAGGACGAAGGTCTACCGCGCCTCCCGCTACGGCCGGGGCGACGATTACCTGAACTGCCCCATGACGCGGGAGGAATACGACGCGTTTGTGGAAGCGCTGCTGACCGCGGAAACGGCCCCGATCCACGGCTTTGAGGAAAGCAAAGTGTTCGAGGGCTGCATGCCGGTGGAATCCATGGCCCGGCGCGGACATATGGTGCTGGCCTTCGGCCCGCTCAAGCCCGTGGGGCTGCCGGATCCCCGCACGGGAAAGGATCCCTACGCCGTGGTGCAATTGCGCCAGGACGACGCGGCCGGCACCCTGTACAACCTGGTTGGCTTCCAGACCCGCCTGAAATTTCCCGAGCAGAAGCGGGTGTTCGGCATGATCCCCGGCCTGGAAAACGCAGAATTTGCCCGCTACGGCGTGATGCACCGCAACACGTTCCTGAACAGTCCCGGCTTGCTGGACGACCACTACCAGATGATCGCCAGGCCCGGGCTGTACTTCGCCGGGCAGATGACCGGCGTGGAGGGATATGTGGAATCCACCGCCAGCGGCTTTGCGGCCGGCGTATGCGCCGCCCTGCAGCAGCTGGGCCGGCCGCTCCCCCGCTTCAGCCGGGAAACGGCCCTGGGGGCCCTGGCCCAATACATCGCCGCGCCCAACAGCCGCTTCCAGCCCATGAACGTCACCTTCGGCATCATGGACGGCTGGCCGGAAAAGGTTCGCGGCGGCAAGCAGGCCAAATACGAAAAGATCGCCCAGCGCGCGCTGGACAGCATTGAACAATTGAAGCAGCAAATCCAAGCATAACGGAGGAAAACACCCATGACCATGAAGGGAACCACCATCTGCGCCGTCAAAAAGGACGGAAAAATCGCTGTGGCCGGAGACGGCCAGGTGACCATGGGAGAGCATACCATTTTCAAGGGAACCGCCCGGAAGGTGCGCCGCATTTACAATGACAGCGTGGTCACCGGCTTTGCCGGCTCCGTGGCCGATGCCTTTTCCCTGTGCGAGCGCTTTGAGGACAAGCTGACCCAGTGCGGCGGCAACCTGGAGCGCGCCGCCGTGATGCTGGCCCAGGACTGGCGCGGCGACAAGGGGCTAAGGCAGCTGGAAGCCATGCTGATCGCGGCCAACAAAGAAACCATGCTGATCGTTTCCGGCACCGGCGAAGTGATCGAGCCGGACGACGGCGTGGCCGCCATCGGTTCCGGAGGCAATTATGCCCTGGCCGCCGCCCGCGCGCTGATCCAGAACACCGACCTGAGCGCCCGGGACATTGCCGAAAAGGCGCTGCACATCGCCGCCTCGATCTGCGTGTACACCAACGACAACATCATTGTGGAGGAGGCGTGAGCATGAGCGAAAACACAAAGGCCCTGCCGGGCGAAAGCCGGGAAATGACCCCCCGGGAAGTGGTGCGGGAGCTGGACCGCTACATCATCGGCCAGGACGAAGCCAAGCGCGCGGTGGCCATCGCCCTGCGCAACCGCTACCGCCGTTCCCAGCTGCCCAAGAAAATGCGGGATGAAATCTATCCCAAGAACATTCTGATGATCGGGCCTACGGGCGTGGGCAAAACGGAAATTGCCCGCCGTTTGGCCAAGCTGGTGCAGGCGCCCTTCATCAAGGTGGAAGCCACCAAGTTCACCGAGGTGGGCTATGTGGGCCGGGACGTGGAATCCATCATCCGGGATCTGACGGAAAACGCCGTCCGCATGGTGAAGGACGAGCATGCCGCCCGGGTCAAAACCCGCGCCAAGGTGCTGGCGGAGGACCGGCTGGTCACCCTGCTCATTCATCCGCCCAAGAAAACCAGCGGAAACAATCCTTTGGATTTTATTCTGGGCCGCAACAACGAGCCCCAGCCCACGGAGGAAGAAAAAACCGAAATCAGCCGCAAGCGCAAGGAAGTGCGGGAGCAGCTGCGCACCGGCGCGCTGGAGGACCATGAGCTGGAGATCGAAGTGGAGGAAAGCGCCCCGCAGCTGGAGGTGGGCGGCGCTTCCATCAATATCGGGGATATGATGGGCGGCATGATGCCCAAGCGCACCAAGCTGCGCCACGTGAAGGTGAAGGAAGCCCGGGAAATCCTGATCGCGGAGGAGTCGGCCAAGCTGATCGACGAGGACGCGGTGAAGGAAGAGGCCGTCCGGCGGTGCGAACAGAGCGGCATCGTTTTCCTGGACGAAATTGACAAGATCGCCGGCCGCAGCAGCGGCAGCGGCCCCGACGTCAGCCGGGAAGGCGTGCAGCGGGACATCCTGCCCATCGTGGAGGGTTCCACCGTCAACACCAAATACGGCCCCGTTCGAACGGATTTCATGCTGTTCATCGGCGCCGGCGCGTTCCACGTGGCCAAGGTGACGGACCTGATTCCCGAGCTCCAGGGCCGTTTCCCGGTGCACGTGAACCTGAAATCCCTGACCCAGGAGGACTTCGTCTCCATCCTGACCAAGACGGACAACGCCATCACCCGGCAGTATGCCGCCCTGCTGGAAGTGGATAAGGTGCACCTGACCTTCGACGAAGGCGCGCTGAACGAAATTGCCCGCATCGCCATGCTGAGCAACGAAATGGGCGAGGACATCGGCGCCCGCAGGCTGCACGCCGTGTTTGAGGAGCTTCTGGAGGACGTGTCCTTCAACGCCGGCGGCGACAACATGCCGGATGTGTACCTGACCATCACCACCGAATACGTGCAGGAACACCTGAAAGCCGCCAAGGAAATGGACATGCGGCGGTACATCCTGTAAAAAGCCCAACGAAAGAAGGAGGTCATGCGCCATGAAGCCATTGACCATTGCCATTGACGGACCCGTAGGCGCGGGCAAATCCACCATTTCCGATGTTGTCGCCCAGCGCCTGGGCATCCTGCACCTGGACACCGGGGCCATGTACCGGGCCGTGGGCCTGGCCGCCCTGAACGAAGGGGTGGACCCCGGAGATGAGGCCGCTGTGTGCCGCCTGTGCCGGGAAGACGGCGCCCGGGTGGACGTAAGGTACCAGAACGGAAAGCAGGTGACGCTGCTCAACGGAAAAGACGTCAGCGATGAAATCCGCACCCTGACGGCCGGCGGCGCCGCCTCCGCCGTATCCCGGTATCAGCCGGTGCGGAAAATGCTGGTGGCCCGGCAGCAGGCCATGGCCCGGCAGCAGCCCATGCTGCTGGACGGCCGGGACATCGGCACCGTGGTGCTGCCGGACGCGACGGTCAAAATTTACCTGACCGCTTCCGCGGAGGCCCGCGCCCTGCGCCGCCGGAATCAACTGCTGGAAAAAGGAACAGACACGCCCCTGGAAACCATTCTCGCCGAGGTCAACGCCCGGGATTACCAGGACACCCACCGGGCCGTGGATCCCCTGCGGCAGGCGGAGGACGCCATCCTGGTGGATTCGTCCGATCTTTCCTTTGAGGAAACCGTTGAAAAAATCCTGTCACTGGTGGAGGAAAAACGATGAGTACGCAAACCGTCGCCCCGGAAAAAGAGAAAACCTTCTGGTACACCATGGCCCGCTTCGCGGCGGCCCTGCTGACCCACACCATTTTCCCGGTCAAATATCATAACCTGGAGGAATTCCGGCTGGACGCGCCCTATATCCTGATGTCCAACCACAAAAGCGCCCTGGATCCCCTGGTGCTGGCGCAGCCCTGTAAAAAATACGAGGTCCGCTTCGTTGGGAAAAAGGAGCTGACCAAGAAAAAATGGGTGGCCAACCTGCTGGAAAAAGGGCTGCATATGATCACCGTGGACCGGCATAACACCGACCTGAACGCCATGCGGCAGTGCAGCCGCGTGCTGCGGGAAGGCAAGGTGCTGGCCATCTTCCCCGAAGGCACCCGGCATCTGCCCGATCTGATGAGCGAAGTGGAATCCGGCGCGTCGGTGCTGGCCCTGCGGGCCAACGTGCCTCTGCTGCCGGTCTATATTTCCCGCAAGCTGTCCTTCCTGCGCATGACCCACGTGTACGTGGGAAAACCCATGGACATTTCCGATCTTTCCGCCCAGGGCTTCAACACCGAAGTGGTGGAAGCGCTGTGCGAGAAATACAAAGTGAAAGACGTAGAAGGACTGCGCGAGAAGTCACTATTCATCAACATGGAGCCTTATGTCACAGAGAATTTCATTCTGGGCAAGAACTCCATCACTTTTATCTATACAGATTCTGAAATAGCACCCCACGCAGAAGGGCAGATAGAAGCAGAGATCGACTATTCCGACTTCTTCCACGAGAAGAAGGATCTGGAATTCACCTATGAAGCA
>CACYGB010000046.1 GCA_902773895.1 uncultured Eubacteriales bacterium | reverse complement strand
AAGCGCGACCGTAATGAAGTGCGCGTGATCCGTCACGCCCGCGTCCGCAAAAAGATCAGCGGCACCCCCGAAATGCCGCGCCTGTGCGTGTACCGCAGCAACAAATCCATTTATGCGCAGGTCATTGACGATACCAAGGGTGTGACCCTGGTGTCCGCCTCCACCCTGGATCCCGCCATCAAGGGCCAGCTGGATGAGCAGACCAAGACCGGCGCTTCCCAGCTGGTGGGCAAGCTTGTGGCTGAGCGTGCAATCGCTGCCGGCATCAAGGACGTCGTCTTTGACCGCGGCGGTTACCTGTACACTGGCCGCGTGGCCGCTTTGGCCGCTGCAGCCCGTGAAGCCGGACTGAACTTCTAAGGGAGGGAAAGAAAGCATGCCTATGAATGAAAACGATCGTCAGAACGATCGGCAGGATCGTCCCTTCGAACGCCGGGACCGTCGGGATCGTCGGGACCGCCGGGAAGAAGAGCCCGTCAGCGAATGGAAAGAACGCCTGGTCGCCCTCAACCGCGTAACCAAGGTTGTTAAGGGCGGTAAGAACTTCCGCTTCGCCGCGCTGGTTGTGGTGGGCAATGAAAAGGGCCAGGTTGGCGCTGCCATCGGCAAGGCCAAGGAAGTGCCCGAAGCCATCCGCAAGGCCAAGGAAGCCGCCATGAAGCATCTGGTGACCGTGCCCATGCAGGGCACCACCATTCCCCACGCCATTGACGGCCTGTACGGCACCGCCAAAGTGGTGCTGCTGCCTGCCGAAGAAGGCGCCGGCGTTATCGCCGGCGGCGGCGCCCGCGCTGTGCTGGAACTGGCCGGCGTGAAGGACATCCGCACCAAGACCTTCGGCACCAACAACCGCATCAACACCGTGAAAGCCACGCTGGAAGGCCTCAAGGGCCTGCGCAATGCCGAAACCGTTGCCAAGATGCGCGGCAAGAGCGTGGAAGAGATCCTGGGCTAAGGAGGATAAGGAAAAATGAAACTGAAAATCACTTTGACCAAATCCCCCATTGCCAGCCTGCAGGTGCACAAGGACACCGTGAAAGCGCTGGGCCTGCGCAAGGTCGGCATGACGGTGGTCAAGGAAGACAACCCCTGCGTCCGCGGCCAGATCTTCCGTGTGAAGCATATGGTCAAGGTCGAGGAAGTCAACGAATAAGATAAGGGAGGAAAACCCCATGAAATTGCATGAGTTGCAACCGGCTATCGGTTCGACGACTGCCCCGAAGCGCCTCGGACGAGGCGTAGGAAGCCAGCTGGGCAAAACCTCCGGTAAAGGCCACAAGGGCGCCAAGGCGCGCTCCGGCGGCGGCAAGCGCCCCGGCTTCGAAGGCGGCCAGATGCCTCTGACCCGTCGTCTGCCCAAGCGCGGCTTTACCAACATCTTTGGCAAGGAATATGCCACTGTGAACGTGTCCAAGCTCAACTGCTTTGAAGATGGCACCGTGGTGACCAATGAAGTTCTGGTGGAAGCGGGCCTGATCAAGAAGACCCTGGACGGCGTGAAGATTCTGGGCGGCGGCGAGCTGCAGAAGAAACTGACCGTGTCCGTGGATAAGGTCACCGACTCCGCTAAGGAAAAGATCGAGGCGATCGGCGGGAAAGTCGAGGTGAAGTAACGATGTGGGAAACCATGCGCAATGTGTGGCGGGTTCCTGAGCTCCGCAAAAAGGTGCTCTACACGTTCTTCATGCTTCTGATTTACCGTCTGGTCGGCGTGATCCCCGTTCCCGGCATCGACCGGGCGGCCATCCAGTCCGCCATGGGCACCTACGATATGCTGGGCCTGGTGAACATGATGACCGGTAACGCCTTCTCCCAGATGACCATCATGGCCATGGGTATCAGCCCCTACATCAACGCCAGCATCATCATGCAGCTGCTCACCATCGCGATTCCCGCGCTGGAGCGGCTGCAGAAGGACGGCGGCGAAGAGGGCAAGCAGAAGATCAACCGGATCACCCGGTATGTGACTGTGGGTCTGGCTGCGCTGCAGGCCATCGGCATCATCGCCGGTCTGCGGGCCATCAACTCCAGCTATCAGAACTTCTTCGGCTATATGACCATTGGCATCATCATGGCCGGCGGTACTGCCCTGGCCATGTGGATCGGTGAAAGGATCACCAAGAACGGTATCGGCAACGGTGTCTCCCTGCTGATCTTCGCCGGCATCGTGAGCAACCTGTTCAACGGCATCCTGACCACCACCCAGGGCATCTTCAACGGCACCAACACCGTTGGCAACCTGCTGGTTATCGTGCTGACCACGCTGATCATCCTGGTGGTCGTTACCTTCGTGGACCTGGCCGAACGCCGCATCCCCGTCCAGTACGCCAAGCGCGTGGTGGGCCGGAAAATGTACGGCGGCCAGAGCACCCACATCCCCCTGAAGCTGCTGTCCGTCGGCGTGCTGCCCCTGATTTTCGCCTATTCCTTCATGGCGTTCCCGGGCACCATCTTCGCCATGTTCGGCACCAATTCCGGCGCCTACAAGTGGTGGCAGGCGAACATGCACCAGGCTTCTCCCTGGTACATGATCGTGTGCGCGCTGCTGATCATTGCGTTCAGCTACTTCTACACCTCCATCACCTTCAACCCCCAGGATATCGCCAAGAATATCCAGCAGCAGGGCGGTCATATCCCCGGTATCCGTACCGGCAGCAAGACGGTGGAATTCCTGCAAAGGACCAGCAACCGCCTGACCCTGTTCGCCGCCATCTTCCTGGCCATCCTGAGCACGGTTCCCTCTGTGCTGTCGGTGTGGCAGCGGGTGTCGATTCCCTTCGGCGCCTCCTCCATCCTGATTGCCGTCAGCGTGGCCATCGAAACGGTGCGCCAGGTGGAGAGCCAGCTGGTGATGCGCAACTACAAAGGTTTCCTGGGCTGATTTCAGCTCCGGACAACACACGGATGCACCCCTGGCGGGAGCGAAATCCCGTCAGGGGTCGCATGGCCGTTTAGGTTTTTTCCCACCGAACGGGAAATTCCGCTGCGAAGGCAGCGGATCATCCCGGGCGGCGATCCAATGCGCATGAAAGAGGAACGGATTCGGTCCTCTTCAAATAACCCCGTACCCACGGAAAGGAGATGCTGAAATGAACCTCATTTTGTTAGGCCCTCCCGGAGCAGGAAAAGGAACCCATGCCCAGCGGCTGATGAATGAATTGGGCATCCCCCAGATTTCCACCGGCGACGCGCTGCGCCAGGCGGTGAAGGCAGGCACGGAGCTGGGCCTGTCCGCCAAGAAGTACATGGAAGCGGGCGACCTGGTGCCGGATGAACTGGTGATCGGTATCGTGGAAGAGCGCCTGAAGGCGCCGGACTGCCAGAAGGGCTACATCCTGGACGGTTTCCCGCGCACCGTGAAACAGGCGGAAGCGCTGAGCCGGTTTGCCAAGATCGACGTGGCGCTGAACCTGTCCCTGGCGGACGAAGTGATCATCAGGCGGCTCAGCGGCCGGCGCGTTTGCCTCAAATGCGGCGGCACCTACCACATCAGCACCCTGAACGGCCGGGATACCTGCGCCAACTGCGGGGAAAAGCTGGTGCAGCGCAAGGATGACGCCCCCGAAACCATTCGCAACCGGCTGAGCGTTTACGCCGGGCAGACGGCCCCGCTGATTGACTACTATCAGCAGAAAGGCCTGCTGCGTACGGTGGATTGCGACCCCGACGCCACGGTGGAAGAAACCTACGATGCGGTACGAAAGGCTTTGGATTTGGCATGATCAGCATCAAAAATCCGGATCAGCTGGCCAAAATGCGTTCGGCCGGTCATCTGCTGCATGATGTGCTGTGTGAAGCCCGGGCGTTCATTACCCCGGGCATCACCACGGCGGACATCAACACGTTCGTGGATGAAAGAATCCGCAAAGGCGGCGGCATCCCCACGGAACTGGGCTATTACGGCTATCCGGCCTCCATCTGCGCCTCCATTGACGACGAGGTGGTGCACGGTATCCCGTCGCCCAACGTGGAACTGCTGGAAGGCAGCATCATTTCCATCGACGTGACGCTGGCACTGAACGGCTGGCAATCCGACAGCTGCTTCACTGCGCCGGTAGGGAAGATCAGCGCGGAAAAACAGAAACTGATCGACGTGACGCAGGAATGCTTCTGGCTGGGCGCCCGGATGGCGCTGAACGGCAACCGCATCGGGGACGTGAGCCACGCGGTGCAGCAGCACGCGGAAAAGCACGGCTACGGCGTGGTGCGGGATCTGACGGGCCACGGCATCGGCAAGGACATGCACGAGGATCCGTCCGTGCCCAATTTCGGAGAAGCGGGCCACGGCGTGCGCATCCGTCCCGGCATGACCTTCTGCATCGAACCCATGATCACCATGGGCCACTGGCAGGTGCATCAGCTCAGCGACGGCTGGACCATCGTGACCAACGATCACTCTCCGGCAGCCCATTACGAGCACACCATCGCGGTCACGCCCCGCGGTCTTCCAGAGATTTTGACGCTTCCCGGCTTCAAATGGGGGGAGGCGGAGGCATGAAACCGCCAATTTTGCCCGGTTACGCAGTTTTTTCAAAAAAAGGGCGTGACAAAGGCAGGTACTTTGTGGTATTATATACGGTGGACGCCGAATTTGTGATGATGGCGGACGGGGACACCCGGAAACTGGATCATCTCAAGAAAAAACGGCGGAAACACCTGGCGGCCTGTCCCCATGAATTTCCCGATTTGCTGGCCCTCTACGCCCAGGGGAAGCTGAAGGACAGCGACATCCGCAAGGCGCTGTATCCCATCATCCATCCAACCAATGGCGATCAATCGCCGCAAGAAAACAGGGAGGGGTAAACCGATTTGTCCAAGGACGATGTCATCGAAATGGAAGGCAAGGTCATTGAGGCGCTGCCCAATGCCATGTTCCAGGTTGAGTTGCCCAACGGGCACCGCATCATGGCCCATATCTCGGGAAAGATGCGCATGAACTTCATCCGCATTTATCCGGGAGATAAGGTCACCATCGAACTCTCCCCCTACGACCTGACCCGCGGCCGCATCACGTGGCGCAGCAAGAATTGATTCACCCTAAGGAGGTAGCTACCCATGAAAGTCCGTCCTTCTGTGAAGCCCATCTGCGAAAAGTGCAAGATCATCAAGCGCAAGGGCCGCGTGATGGTGATCTGCGAAAACCCCAAGCATAAGCAGCGCCAGGGCTAACCCGCCTGGTCTGTTTGGGAGCGCCGTCCCGGACGCCTGGCCATCAGACGCCGGGGACGGCGTTCCCGCGGCCGCAAGGCCAACGAAACCCCGTTTCCACATTCTGCCGACAAGCCTGTGTGGGCGGCTGCCCGGGCAATCGAACGATTGTCCGGGACCATGCATGCTGTCATAGATCATCCTCCGCCTGGGTTGCGGGCGGAAAGCGGCGGCGAAAGCGCTGCCTGCATCCGGGACCTTTCCCCGAAGGGGTCAAGTAATCTACGCCTTGGCCTGCCCGGCGAAAGCGGCCCATCCTCACCACAGAATCATTTGGAGGTGTAACCAACACATGGCACGTATTGCGGGTGTTGACCTGCCCCGAGAAAAGCGCGTCGAGGTTGGCTTGACCTACATCTTCGGCATTGGCCCGACGGTGAGCAAGCAGATCCTCGAAGTCACCGAAGTGAACCCTGACACCCGGGTAAAAGACCTGAGTGAAGCGGAAATCAGCAAGCTGCGTGAATACATCGAACACCACCTGAAGGTGGAGGGCGATCTGCGGCGCGAAGTTTCCCTGAATATCAAGCGGCTGGTGGAAATCGGCTGCTACCGCGGCGTCCGTCATCGCCGGAACCTGCCCGTGCGCGGCCAGAACACCAAGCAGAATGCCCGCACCCGGAAGGGCCCGAAGCGGACCGTGGGCGGCAAGGGCAAAAAGTAATTCGTGGTTTTGCCTCAGCGTCCGTTCGGCTGGATCTTTCCGCCCCTTTTTCTCCCTGTCCGTGACAGCTTCGGCTTGACGTAGCGCTGCTACGCCTTCGCCTTGCTTCCTTGACAGGAAGAAAAATTGGCAGGAAATCTCTGCGCCGCCCAAACGCTTCGGCAAAACAGGGCTTGGCGGGGCTGCAGCATGCAGCGGCCGGCAAGCTGCCTCAGCAGCGGCATCCTTGCCGCGAACATCCAAAAGGACGCCCCGGAAAGGGGTTCGGAGGGATATAAGAATGGCTCCTAAAAAAACAGCGCTGAAGAAGGTTTCGCGCAAGCGCCGTGAGAAGAAGCTCGTGGAGCGCGGCGTGGCGCATATCCGTTCTTCCTTTAATAACACCATCGTAACCATCACTGACGCGCAGGGCAACGCCCTGTCCTGGGCTTCTGCCGGCGGCATGGGTTTCCGCGGCAACAAGAAGTCCACCCCCTTCGCCGCTCAGATGGCCGCCGAAACGGCTGCCAAGGCCAGCCAGGAATTCGGCCTGAAATCTGTGGACGTGCTGGTGAAAGGCCCCGGCTCCGGCCGTGAAGCCGCCATCCGCGCGCTGCAGACCGCCGGTCTGGACGTGACCATGATCAAGGACGTGACCCCCATTCCTCACAATGGCTGCCGTCCCCCCAAGCGCCGTCGCGTGTAATTGAAGGAGGAATACAAGAATGGCTAACAATAAGCAGCCGATCGCCCGGAGATGCCGTGCTCTTGACATTACTCCCGCCACGATGGGCTATGCAAACAAGAAATCCAACCGGAATCCCGGCGGCAACCGCCGCAAGAAGGTTTCCGAATACGGCGCCCAGCTGAAAGAAAAGCAGAAGGTGCGTTTCATCTATGGCGTGCTGGAAAAGCAGTTCCGTCATTACTTTGAAAAGGCCACCAACATGAAGGGCGTTACCGGCGAAAACATGCTGTCCCTGCTGGAACTGCGGCTGGACAACGTGGTGTATCGCCTGGGCCTGGCCAAGACCCGCCGCATGGCGCGTCAGATCGTGGGCCACGGCCATATCCGCGTCAACGGCGAGAAGGTGGACATTCCTTCTTACCAGGTGAAAGTTGGCGATGTGATCACGCTCCGTCAGCGTTCCACGGAAATCGAAATGTTCAAGGCCCTGCGGGAAGGCACCAGCGTGCTGCTGCCCAAGTGGCTGACCTTCGATGCCCCCAACCTGACCGGCACCGTCGTAGCCCTGCCCACCCGTGCGGACATCGACTACGAAGTGCAGGAGAACATGATCGTCGAATACTACAGCCGCTGATCCTGTTCTGACCGCATGATGCAGTCCCCAACGACCGTACTCATTAGGAGGGTTGGATTCAGTGTTTGCAGAAATCGAAAAAGCGCATATCGAATGCGTCGAAATGGCCGCGAACGGAACCTATGGCAGGTTCGAAATCGAGCCGCTTGAACGCGGCTTCGGCCATACGCTGGGCAACGCCCTGCGCCGGGTGCTGATCAATTCCCTGCCCGGCGCCGCCGTGACCAGCGTGGGGATCGACGGCGTACAGCATGAATTTTCCACCGTTCCCGGCGTGAAAGAGGATGTGACCGAGATCATCCTCAATCTGAAGGAGCTTGCCCTGAAGCTGTATACCGATCAGGTCAAGATGGTGGAGGTCAACGCTGTTGGCCCCTGCGAACTCACCGCTGCGGATATCCGTGTGGATGACGAAGTGGAAATCGTGAACCCCGATCTGCACATCGCCACCCTGGGCGATGGCGCCAAGCTGCATATGTGGCTGACGCTGGACCGGGGCCGGGGCTATGTTTCTTCCGATAAGAACAAGACCCCGCAAACGCCCATCGGCGTGATTCCCATCGACTCCATTTACACCCCCATCCGGAAGGTGAACTACGTGGTCACGGACACCCGCGTGGGCCAGATCACGGACTATGATAAGCTGACCTTGGAAGTGTGGACCGACGGCAGCGTGGCGCCCGATGAAGCCATCGCCATGTCCGCCCGGATCCTGACCGATCAGCTGTCCCTCTTTATCGGCCTCACCGATCAGACCATGCCCATCAGCTCGTCTGAACCGGAGGACGACAAGATGGAAAAAGTGATGGAGATGACCATTGAAGATCTGGATCTCTCCGTCCGCGCTTACAATTGCCTGAAGCGTGCCGGCATCAACACCGTGGCCGAACTGGTGCAGCGTAACCAGGAGGACATGATGAAGGTGCGCAACCTGGGCAAGAAGAGTTTGGAAGAAGTCGAGCAGAAGCTGCAGGCGCTGGGCCTGGGTCTGCGCCCGACCGAAGAGTGATAGGAGGAAATTCCCATGGCAACAGAGCGCAAGCTGGGCCGTACCGCGAGCCAGCGCAAGGCGATGCTGCGGAACCTGACCACCAATCTTCTGTGGTACGGCCGCATCGAAACCACCGAGGCCAAGGCCAAGGAAGTGCGCAGCATCGTGGATAAGATGATCACCCTCGCCATCCGCGAATATGATCAGACCGTCGAAGTGGAAAAGGAATTCTACAACGACAAGAAGCAGATCGTGAAGGAAACCTTCGTCAACGACCTGCCCTCCAAGCTGCATGCCCGCCGCCTGATGATGGCTTATCTGTACGACATTCAGGAAGCCAAGAAGGACGACGAAAGCAAGGCCGATTACAAGACCCGTACCAAGGACAACAAGCATCCCGTGGTGGAAAAGCTGTTCCGGGAATACGGCCCCAAGTATCGTGCCCGCAACCAGGAAAAGAACTGCGCCGGCGGCTACACCCGCATCTACAAGCTGGGTCCCCGCCGCGGCGACGCCGCCGATATGGTGGTTATCGAATTGGTGTAATGCCAACGGAAAGAGGCTGTACAGCGTTGTACAGCCTCTTTTTTTCGGGAAAAGCGCCGCGAACACGAGGAGGATCAAGTCTGTGCTGCAGGATCAAAAAACGGTGGAAGCCCAGTACGCCACGGCGGACCGGCTGAACCGCAGGATTTCCATCCACGAGAAATATTCGGTGAACCGCCAGGGGTTTGGGCCGTGGATCGCATCGCATTACGATTTCCATCCGGGCCAGCGGATTCTGGAGCTGGGCTGCGGAACGGGGGATATGTGGCGGGGGCAGCTGGACAGCCTGCCTCAGGGGTGCACGCTGCTTCTGACAGATGCCTCCGAAGGGATGCTGCAAGCGGCAAAGGAGACCCTGGGAACGCGGGAAAACGTCTGCTTCAGGCAGATGGATATTCAGCGCATCGAAGCGGAGAAGGAAGCGTTTGACCGGGTGATTGCCAACATGATGCTGTATCATGTGCCGGATCTGACGTTGGCGCTGGGGGAGGTTCGCCGGGTGCTGAAGCCGGACGGCCTGTTCTGCTGTGCTACGTACGGGGAAAACGGCATTACGGCGCACCTTTCCCGGCTGCTGGGACGGCCTGTTTCCCGGGAGAACCACCGCTTTACGCTGCAAAACGGCCGGGGTTTGCTGGAGCGATTCTTTTCGCAGGTGGAACGGCTGGATTACCCGGACGCGCTGGCGGTAACGGACGTGGAGGACCTGGCGGATTACCTGGAATCCCTGTCGGGCATGGCCGATTGGACGGATCAGGACCGTCCGTCGGTTTGCGCGGCGCTGCGGCAGCATATGCAAAACGGGGTGCTGCTGGTGCCCAAGGAATACGGCCTGTTCATCTGCCGTCCGTGAGGGGAACAAAACGCGAATAGGTCAAAGCCGCCGGTTCATTCGGCGGCTTTTTTCATACAGTTCATTTGCGGAAATGTGACATTTTGCATACAATTTCTTTGGCTGCTTGAAATAGCGTTCGGGGGGTGTTAAAATATACAAGATCTTGTGGAAAGGAGCCCGGAAGGATGGGTGGTTGGCCGCTGTTCTTTGGGGTCGCTTTGATAGCGGCCGTGATTGCCCTGCTTGTGGACCGGAACCGCCGCAGGCACGAGGAAATGTACGCGCAGCGCATGCGCCGGAGCGCGCTGTACTACGAAATTTATTCCCTGGTATCCGAAGCCCGGCGCCACGAGATCGACCGGGTGCAGATCGAGCGCAGCCGCATCGTGTTTTACGCGGTGTACCCCCCGGGGAAAATCGGGGAGTATGTGATGTTTGACCACGGCCACCGGATGCTGAACGCCCAGCGGACGCTGGCGCTGATGCAGGCGGTGATGGAGGATCTGCCGGTGCTTCAGGACAACCGGTGCTATCGCCTGAAGCGCTACACGGTGACCCGCCCCAACGGGAAAAAGGATTATGGCTATCAATTCATCATCCGCAGCCATTATAAAACCCGGCTCATGTATGCCCGGGAACAGCGGTGGATCGGTTAACGGAACGTTCGGGAGAGGACGTTCCATTTTCATTTGGCAAAAACGCTGTTTGAGTACGGAAAAAAGGGCCTTTCTTGTTTTCCAAGAAAGGCCTTTTCCAATATTTCTTTGTTATCCCTGGTGAAGGGGCAGTTCCACAATGAAGGAGGCGCCCTTGCCCTCCTCGCTTTCCACGCTGATGGCGCCGCCGTGCAGCAGCACCAGCTGGTGCACGATGCTCAGACCCAGGCCGGTGCCGCCCTTTTCGCGGCTGCGGGCCTTGTCCACTCGGTAAAAGCGGTCGAAAATATGGGGCAGGTTTTCCTTGGGGATCCCGGGGCCGTTGTCGGTGACGACGAAGCGTGCGTCGCGGCCCTGCCGCTGCAGGTTCACCTTGATGATGCCGCCGTTCTGGGTGTATTTGACGGCGTTTTCCATCAGGTTGTAGATCACCTGGTTCAGCTTGGATTTGTCCGCGTAAATATCGCAGGGATCGGACAGCGTCAGGATGATCTGCTGGCCCTTCTGCTGGGCAATGGGCTGCAGCCGGTGGGCGTTTTCCTTGATCAGGGCGGCGATGGACAGGTTTTCGCGGCTCAGCTTCACGTTCTGGCTGTCCATCTGCACCAGGGTCAGCAGGTCGCTGACGATGGCGCTGAGCCGGTCGATTTCGTTGTTGATGTCCGTCAGGAATTCGGTGCGCAGGTCCTTGTCCATGTCCGGCTGGTAGATCAGCGATTCGATCATGATCTTCATGGTGGCCAGCGGGGTTTTCAATTCATGGCTGGCGTTGGATACGAACTGGTTGCGGCTCTGGTCCAGCGTTTCCAGCTTTTCGCTCATGGAGTTGAAGGCCAGGGCCAGCTGCTTCATTTCGCCGCTGCCGCGCACCCGCACACGGGCGGAAAAATCCCCCTTGGACATACGCTGGATCCCGCGGTTCAGCCCGGCGATGGGCCGGGTGATGACCCGGGAAAACACCCAGGAGCACAGCAGGGCCGCCGCGGCGATGAGCACGAAAATCAGGATCATCTGATCCTGCAGCTGGTACAGGTTCTGCATGATTTCCTGAACGGGGGAAACCAGCAGCAGCACCCCGATGATGTCGGAGGCATAGACCACGCCGGCGGTGCAGTAGCCGGCCCAATCGGCGTTGGTGCGGCGCATGAACAGCAGCCGTCCCCGGTTGAGCACGGTGCCGGACTCCAGTTCGTGTACACCGTAATCCACATTCTGGCCGCGCACCAGGATGTTGGTGATTTCGGGGTATTGCAGCCGGGCGCCGTACATTTCGCCGTAGCTGTCCAATTGTACCTTGCCAAACTGATCCAGCAGCAGGATGCGGCCGCCCAGCTCGCCTCCGGCGCTGAGCAGCTGCGTATGCAGGGCCTGGGCGTCGTTGCGGGCCACCAGCGGCGCGATACGGCTGGCCAGGGATTCCAGGCTGGCCCGGTCGGACCGGATGCGCTGCTCGAATAAAGAATCGCCCACCATGCCGCTCAGCGAGCTGGCCATTACATAGAAGGACAGCCCGACGATCAGCAGGAAGGCGAGCAGAATCTGCCACCGGATACTGGCAAAGGGATTTTTAATCCTTATCGGTGAAATAGTAGCCCACTCCCCACTTGGTGAAGATGAACTCCGGCTGCGCGGTGTTGCGTTCGATCTTTTCCCGCAGGCGGCGGATATGCACGTCTACCGTCCGGGCGTCGCCCATGTAGTCGTACTTCCACACCGTTTCCAGCATGGTTTCCCGGCTGAACACCTTGCCCCGGTTGGTGATGAACAGCTGTAGCAGATCAAATTCCTTGGCCGTCAGGCGGATTTCCTTGCCGCCCAGGGTGACGGAACGGTTCACGATGTTCACTTCCATATCGTGAACGCGGATGATCTTCTTTTCCTCGTTGGCCGCGGGCTGGGCCGCCCGGCGCAGCACCGTCTTGATGCGGGCCTTGACCTCCAGGATGTTGAAGGGCTTGGTCATGTAGTCGTCCGCGCCGTATTCCAGGCCCAGGATCTTGTCCATGTCTTCGCCCTTGGCGGTGAGCATCAGGATGGGCACGTTGCTGCTTTCCCGGATGCGCTGGCACACCTGGATGCCGTCCAGCTTGGGCAGCATCACGTCCAGCAGCACCAGATCCACAGGCTGCTCAAAAAACACCTGCAGCGCTTCTTCGCCGTCCGCCGCAGTCAGAATTTCATAACCTTCCTGTTCCAGGGTATAACGCAGACCTTTTACAATCAAAGGTTCGTCGTCTACCAGCAGAATCCGCTTGGCCATTTGATTCATCCTTCCTCATGATGACGGGCATTGTCGATCACAGAACCCATCTTCCCTTATTTTACACGCAAACCATACCAAAAATCAAGTGAAATGCAATAATTTCTACATATTTTTTTCTGATTTTTTTAATTATACTGCGATTTTTAGGCGCTGCTCTTCATTTTTTGCCGTTCCTTCTCTGTTCTTGCGGAATTCCGGGGCTTCAGCGGGCGAGGAACCCTTTCGTGCCGGCCAAAGGAAAAGAAGATCCCGGGGTACCGGCGCGGTCCTTTCCTCTTTTTTCAAATCAGATGGAGAAAAAGGGCGAAGGACGCGAAAGAAGTTTTCCAGTTTTTCCGCTGGGAGAAGGGAAAATGGATTGACTTTTGCAAAAACATTTGCTATAATATTTCCCGCTGACGGATCGTCAGTGTGCCGATATAGCTCAGTTGGTAGAGCGGCTGATTCGTAATCATCAGGTCAAGGGTTCGAGTCCCTTTATCGGCTCCACCTTCGAGGTGTAGCGCAGTTTGGTAGCGCGTTTGGTTCGGGACCAAAAGGTCGTGGGTTCAAATCCCGCCACCTCGACCAGAAAACCCTTGCAAATCCAGCATTTGCAGGGGTTTTTCTTTTTGCGGGAGGGGGAAAAGGCACAAAACTGTATGCAAAACGGTATGCAAAAGCCCACCCCTCTGGGATGGGCTTTTTCCCTCTTTCCGTTCATAATCCCCAAACGTTCCATGCTTCATGTTCTTCAAGCTGCTGGTTGTGACTGGGCGATTCGAAGAGAATGTCATATCAGCCATGCAAACCCTTCAATTCGTCTATGTCGATTTCTTTTGCGGCGTTAAGCATGTCAATTTTTTCATAAGGGTCATTTTTAAATGTTTCATCAAAATAGTCAACAACACCATTTGCTTTCATGACTTGAATTATTGGCGAGCCGGGGTAAATATCCTCCTCGTCCTTATAATTCGTCATGAACACATAAGAATCATCCAGTTCTCTGCATGCAATAACAACAAGTCCTTTTTCTGACAAAAAATCATTCGCGCTTTTATACGCTTCCGTTGGGCGAATCATTGTTTCACCTCGCAGCATGCATAAATTCATTCCGCTATCTTCCAGCTGCTTCCGGGTGCCCGGAGAAAAAAGTCGACACGCAGACGATTCAGCGGTTTTTGAATGTGTCGGGGATTACGCCATGTAGCCTGTCAGGCCGTCCTCGGTGACGCCGGTGACGGCGACGCGGCAGATCTGCCCCGGCACGCCGCCGGAGAAGGCGCAGGCCACATATTCCCGGGTGTAGCCGTGGGAAAGGCTGTCCTCCTGTTCCTCGCAAAGCACCTCCACCGTCTGCCCCACAAAGCCCCGGCGGTAGGCCAGGCTCATGTCCCGGCCTGCGGCGATCAGCTGCCGGGCGCGTTCTTCCCGCAGGGCCCGGGGCACCTGCCGGGGCATCTCGGCCGCTTTGGTGCCCTGCCGGGCAGAATAGGGGAACACGTGCATCCGGGCAAAGCCGATCTCCCGGCAGAAGGCCACGGTATCGGCAAATTCCTGCTCTGTTTCCCCGGGGAAGCCGGTGATGACGTCGGTGGTCAGGGCGCAGCGCGGGAAAGCATCGCGCAGCAGGGCGGCGGCGCGGCGGAATTCCGCCGTGGTGTAGCGGCGGCGCATCCGCTCCAGCACCGCATCGCAGCCCGATTGCAGGGCCAGGTGGAACTGGGGGCACACCTTCGGCTCGTTTTTCAGGGCGTTCACGAATTCCTCCGTGACGATCACCGGCTCCAGGGAGCCCAGCCGGATGCGGCGCACGTTGGGCGCGTCGCAGGCCCGGATGGCGTCGATCAGCGACGCGTCCTCCAAATCCCGGCCGTAGCTGGTCAGGTGGATGCCGGTCAGCACCAGCTCGGAAAAGCCGGCGTCGGACAGGCGGCGCGCTTCCCGGGCGATGTCCTCCACCCGGCGGGAGCGGATGCCGCCCCGGACGTAGGGGATGATGCAATAGGTGCAATAGCGGTCGCACCCCTCCTGGATTTTCAAAACGGCGCGGGTATGCCCTTCGTGGCGGGAAATGGACAGGGCTTCATAGGGCAGGCGCAGGATGTTTTCCACGGCTGCCACCTGCTGGCCCTTTTCCACGGCTTCTTCCAGCAGCGTCACCACTTCATGCCGCCGGGCGTTGCCGATCACCAGCCGCGCGCCGGTGGACAGCAGCTTTTCGCCGTCCCGCTGGGCCAGGCAGCCGGCAATCACCACCTGGGCGGCGGGGTTCAGCCGCTGGCAGCGCCGCACGGCGTTCAGGCTTTTTTTGTCGCCGGTGCCGGTGACGGTGCAGGTGTTGACCACATACACGTCGGCGGGTTCGGAAAAGGGGACCGCGTGGTAGCCCGCCTGTTCAAACAGCTCCAGCATGGCCTGGGAATCGTACTGGTTCACCTTGCAGCCCAAGGTGTGAAAAGCGACGGATGGCATAAAAGCAGAATCTCCTTTGGCGTTACAGACCCATATCATGCGTCAGGGTCAGCAGGGAAATCAGGGCGGCCAGGCCGGCGGTTTCCGTGCGGAAAATGCGGGGTCCCAGCGTGACGGGGCGCGCGCCCCAGGCCTGCAGGCAGGCGATTTCTTCGGGGGAAATGCCGCCCTCCGGGCCGATCAGGATGCCGATGTCCCGTTGACCGTTCAGATAAGAAGCGATCCCTTTCCCGGTGGCTTCCTCCCAGGGAACCAGGGTCAGGTCGTGGTCCCGCAGGGCCTTTTCCAGCGCCCCGAAGGGCAGGGGCTGGGCGACGCACGGCGTCAGCGCCCGGCCGGACTGCTTGGCGGCTTCAGCCGCGATGCGCTGGAAACGGACGATTTTTTTGTCCGCGTCCTTGCCGCTCCACTGGGCCACGCACCGGGAAAACTGCACCGGCACGATGCGGTTCACGCCCGCTTCCGTGCATTTCTGCGCGATGTAATCCATTTTATCCCCTTTTGGAATGCCCTGGTACAGTGTCACGCACACGGAGGGCTCGGTGGAGGGCAGTTCCTCCTCCAGGCGGAGGGTGACTGCCGGCTGCACTTCGTCGATGCGGGCGGCAAAAATCCGCCCGTCGATCAGGGCCTGGCAGGCGTTGCCCGCCTGCATGCGCAGCACCTTCAGCGCGTGGGCTTCCTCTTCCGGCAGCAGCACGGCGGAATCCGGCGCGGTTTTCCGGGCAAAAAAACGATGCATGAGCGGGCTTTCCTCCTTCTTGCGGAATCCAAAATCTATTGTACCATACCCAAAAGAAAAAATGAAGCCCGAAAAAACGGCATCTGCGGCGGGTTTTCTGGATTTTTACTTGTGAAACGGACAGGTTTCTGGTATACTATATAAGGCGATTTTTGCTTATGCCTGACGAAGGAGGTATTTTTCCTTTGAGCGATTATAACAGCCAGCAAAACAATTATGGCGCCAACGCCGCGCCGGTGCGTCACCGCCGCAGCGACCGGCACCACAGCGTGGAAGCGCCGGCGGCCCCCGCGGAGCAGCAGCTTGCCCCGGAGGAAAAATGGGTGCGCCAGCAGCCGCCTGTGATTGCGCCGGCGGCGGAAACGGAAGAGGAATACCAGCGTCCCCAGCCCCAGCGGGTGCTGTCCTCCCGGGAGCGGATGTATATGCGGCCGCCCGTGCAGGACGAGGAAGAAGAAGAATACGACGAGGAGGACGAGCGCCGGATCCCGTGGCTCAAAATCGCGCTGGCGGCCCTGGCGGTACTGGTGGCGCTGTGCGCCGCGCTGTATTTTATTCCCAACGCCGGCCCCCTGACCCCTGTGGGCGACGCGCTGCGCGGCCTGGTTCACGGCAAAAAGGAAGCGGGCCAGGTGCTTTCCTTCCAGGCGGTGAACAACGAGGGCTATACCGATTCCCGGCTGCAGTTCCACGTGACCACCAATAAATCGGTGGACGGCGTGCGCCTGGAGGACCAGGACGGCGACGAGATCGTGTGCAACGCCACGGTGGTCAGCAGCGACAGCGACACCAACCGCATCTGGAATGTGACCGCTGTTTTCGACGAGCCTTTTGAAGGCCCGCTGTTCGTGGCCATGCGGACAGGCGATACCTGGAGCCGCACGGCCCTGAGCGTGCCGCTGACGGTGGTGGAGCCCACGCCCGCGCCTACGCCCACGCCCCTTCCCACGCAAAAACCGGTGGTGACCCAGGCCCCCGCCGCGGTTCCCACCAGCGAGCCCACCGCCGCGCCCACCCGGGTGTCCCGCGCCATGACGGCCATCCCCGTGATCCTGGACGCCACCAGCATCCCTGTGGCCACCTGGGCGCCTACCAACGCGCCGGCCGCGGTGGTGGAGGAGATCCTGCCCACGGCCGATCCGACCGAGGAACCCACCCAGGCGCCCACGCAGGAACCCACCCAGACGCCAACCCCCAAGCCGACAAAGGCCCCTACGAAGGCGCCCACCGCGGTGCCTACGCCTTCACCCATGCCCCGCTTCGGCGCGGAAAGCGGCGCCGGCTCGCTGAAAGTGTCTGAAACGGTGTACAACGAAAAGGGCAAGGCGCAGAAGAATTACGCCCGGGAAGTCAGCTACATCGCGCCCAACCCTGATCACTATTCCCGGTTCGACATTGGCGTGTTCACCTTCCGGGGCGACAATTTCCGCCGCAACGCCGCTTTCGGCACGGCGGACGTGAAAAAGGAAACCATGACCGTGCTGTGGAAGAGCCCCATCGGCTCCCTGCGCACGGCGGATAACGGCACCCTTTACGGTGTGGGCTGGACCGGCCAGCCGGCCATCATCAAGTGGACCAAGGAAGTCCGCGAAATGATGAACCTGTACGACGAAAAGAAAAATACCACGGGCCTGCGGGAAGTCATTTTCGGCGGCCAGGACGGCAAGATCTATTTCCTGGACATCAAGGACGGCACCGCCACCCGGGATCCCATTACCGTGGGCTTCCCCCTGAAGGGCAGCGTGTAGGGCATTTCCAAGCTGCCCAACAAGACCGGCGACATCGGCATGCATGTGTACAACCTGGTGGATGGCAAGCGCGCCTTCCTCATCAACGGCCGCAAATCCAGCGCCCAGCCGGTGTACTCCACCAACGGCGCGTTCGACGGCACGTCCCTGTTCCTGTTTGAAAACGACGCCATGGTGGTGGCCGGCGAAAACGGCCTGCTGTACACCATTGACCTGAACAGCGATTTCAAGTATCCCAATGTGAACGACCCGGATGTGAAGGGCTCCCTGGACGTGAACAAGGTGACCACCTTCCTGCGCACCAAGGCCACCGCCGAAAAGGATGCCCAGGTGAACGCGGAAGCCAGCGTGGCCATGTACGACAAATACGTGTACATGGCGGATACCTACGGCGTGGTGCGGTGCGTGGACACGGACACTATGAAAACGGTGTGGGCCTTTGACAACGGGGACAACACCGATGTGATCGCCCTGGACATGGAAGGCAACAGCGGGGTGAGCCTGTACACCGGCAACACCTGCTACAACCGGCTGGGCAGCAGCAAAAAGAACATCAAGGACGTGAGCATCCGGAAACTGGACGCCCTGACGGGCCAGGAAATCTGGAGCTACTCCGTCAAGTGCACCTACGACAAGGATCAGCTGGCCGGCTGCAAGGCCAGCCCGGTGGTGGGCCAGAACAAGATCAAGGATCTGGTGATCTACACCGTGAACAAGGTGGACGGCGGCGGCAGCCGCATCCTGGCGCTGAACAAGAAAACCGGCGAAGTCAAATGGCAGTATGCCCTGACGGCGGAAGCCGTGTCCTCGCCGGTGGCGGTTTACAACGACAAGGGCGACGCGTGGATCATCCAGGCGGATGAGAGCGGCACCCTGACCATGCTGAACGGCAAAACCGGCGAAAAGTGCAGCACGCTGGACTTGGGCGGAAAAATCCAGGGCAGCCCGGCAGTGTACAAGGATTACCTGGTGATCGGCACGTGCAGCAAGGATAATTCGTTCATGTACGGCATCAAGCTGAACTGAAGACGGATCGACAGAAGCATACAAAGAAAGCCCGTCTGGCATGGCCAGGCGGGCTCTTTGGTGATTCGCTTTATGGATTCCGGGATTTTTGGTACCAGGCCCGGAGGATCGTTTCTGCCTTTTTCCCGGCGATGGAAAAGCCGGTGTCCTCAGGCCGCTGTGTCAGGATGGTGGGCCAGTCCCACCAGAAGAAGCCGGCAAACCAGGGCTCATTCCACATGGAGCGGAGGCAGGATTCATAAAAATTGGCCTGTTCTTCCTCGTCATAGGGGAATTCCCGGTGGGAAAAGTCGTAGGGCATCATGGCGCAGCCCCGGGCGCTGCGGCAGCCGATTTCCATGAACAGGATCTGCTTGTCCCCGTGAAGCCGGGACAATTCCGCCAGGGCGGCCTTTTGCTGGTCCCAGGCCTGCTGCATATGGTCCAGGCTTTCCCCGGGCCTGTCCGCCACGCGGAAATAGGCCGACGTGCCGATGTAATCCACCGCGTCCCACCAGGGAACGCCGGCTTCCTTGCCGTGGTTGGTGTTGTACACCAGGGGACCGGCGTAGATCCGCCGGACGGCCGCGATGGCCTCCCGCCAATAGGCTTCCTTTTTCTCGGTGCCCAGCATTTCGCAGCCCACGCAGAACATTTCGCAGCCGGTGTCCCGGGCGATTTCCGCGTAATGGCACAAAAACGCGGTGTAAGAGGAGAACCATTCCTTCCAGTAATCCTTATCGCCCCATTCCCGCTCCGGGAAATGGATATGAGCCCGCCACACGCCGTCCGCACAGTTGACCATGGGCTTCATGCACACCCGCAGCCCCAGGCCGTGCAGTTGCTCCACGGCGGAAGCCACGTCCCGGTCGGTGACGGTGAAGCGGTAATCCGGGCGGATCTGGGTGGAATGGAACGAGTCCTGCACCACGGAGAAAGCCAGGGCTGCCCAATCACCGCCCAGCGCGGCCATCCGCTCCATGGACAGCGCCGCTTCCGGGGTGCGGTACATGCCGCGGCGGCCGTTGTAGCCGTAGGTGAATCCTTTGATGAACATGACGGCAATCCCCCTTTTCTCAGCCCTGGGGCGCGTTCAGGACGGCGTCAAAGGCCGGCTTGATGTCCTTGTCTGCGGTGAACAGCAGGGGCCAGGAGTGTTCCTTGCGGAAAAAGGTCAGCCAGCTGTCGGCGTCGGTGACGCCCCAGAAGGTGGCGCTTTCCACGTTGTATCCGGCTTTTTTCAGCCGCAGCAGCATGGCGAAATAATCGGCGTAGCCCCGGGCCAGCGCCGCCTGGTGCGTTTCATCCGCGCCCGGGCAATGGATATCCATTTCCGTCACCTGCAAAGCCAGCCCCAGATCCCCGTACATCCGGGCAGCCGTTTCACAGGCGGGAATATCCACCGTGTCCCACTGCAGGTGGGCCTGCATGCCCAGGCCGTCCGCCAGGCCCTGCAATTTGCGCATCAGGGCGAGGATGGCGTCCCGCTTGACGGGCTGGAACGTGTTGTAATCATTGTAATACAGCTTCTGCCCCGGCGCCTGGTATTTCCGCGCAGCCCGGAAGGCGGCGGCCACGAAATCCTCGCCCAGCGCCTGGTACCACAGGCTCCTGGTGCGGAAGCCGTTTGGCGCGCCGTGCTCCGGCTCTATGGCTTCGTTCACCACGTCCCAGGTATACACGACGCCGGGGAAGCGGCTGTTGACGTGCTGCATCACGTCCCGGATGTAGGCTTCCAGGCGCGCCAGCAGCAAGGACGCGTCCGCCAGCGGCGCGTCCGGGGCGTCGGACCAGTTTTGGGCGAAGAACCACCGGGGCGTCTGGTTGTGCCATACCAGGGTGTGGAAGCGCACGCGGATGCCGGCGCTTTGGGCAAAGGCAAGCAGCTGGTCCGTGCGGGCAAAGTCCTGGACAGTGCGGATGGGATCCCCCTGGGCCAGCGTGGCCGCGCGGTCCAGGATCCTTTCCGGTTTCATGTCGTTTTCCGCGGTAATGGAATTGAAGTGCCGGCAGATCAGGGCCCGGTATGCCGGGTCCCCGGTCATGCGGGAAGTGACAGCCGCGCCCAGAAGGAATTGGCCCTGATAGGCGCTGTGCAGGGAAGGGGCGTTCAGTGCGTTGTTCATGGTTTACCTCCGGATTCCGGGAAAATGCTTCTTCATCATAACCCTTTGGGGGCTCGTGTCAATCCTTTCCGGAAAATTTCCCTGTTTCTTTTGTGTACGTCCAATGACGCGCTTTACAAGCCATCGGAAAACCGATACAATGAGATGAAAGCAAACCAAAAGACGGCAAGCGTACCGGGAGGAGGAAAACATGAAAAAACTGCATATGGGCCCGGCTCATTGCGCCCTGGATCTGGGCGACGGCAGCGAACGGGCGGAATACGTCAGCCAGGATTACATCCTGCACAAGCTGGGCCGGCCTCACAGGGCGGTGAACATTATGTACACCTATTATCCCCACGACCGGGAATGGCCTGCGCGCATATCCCAGGCGTGGAAAGACAAGCCGGTGTCCTTTGCCTGGGATTATCCGTACGACGATTATTTTCCCTACGATGTGGACGGGCAGCCCTTTGAGCAGATGAAGGACATCCGCCGCCACGGGCAGGACGTGCTGCTGACATTGACGGTGGACTGCGGCCTGACGGACGGTGAGTTGCGGCGCGTGGCCCGGCAGCTGCGGCCCTTTGGCCGGATGATGATCCGGATCAACCATGAATGCTGCGGCAACTGGTTCCAGCACAACAAGCGGTACACCTACGCCCAGGTGGGGGCCTTCTTTGTGCGTTTTGCCGGCATCCTGCGGCAGGAGGCGCCCAACGTGCGCGTCATTTTCTGCGGCGGCTGGGGGCTGCCGGACGGCCACGTGGAGCAGGAGGAGGCCTTCCGGGACTGCTACGCGGCGGCCGATCTGTGGAGCTGCGACGGGTATCCCGCGCTGCATTACGGCTGGCCCTACGACGTGGCGGAGGCCGGCGGCGGCCAGTACAAAGCCAACCCCATTTCCATGATCGTGGACCAGTTCATCCGGACGCACCGGCGGGCCTGTGAACTGGCGGGGGAGAGCAAGCCCATGATCACGGCGGAATTCAACACCGACGGCGACGTCACCGGTCCCTGGCTGCAGGGGGAATCGGTGGTGCGTTTCGCCCATTACTGGCGGGATCACCGGGTGGACTGGTTCCGCTCCATCAGCCTGTACCAGTTCAGGGACCGGGGACGGCTGGGCCTGGAGTGTCAGGATCCCAACAACCCGGCGGTGGGTGTGGAGCAGCCGATGCTGTCGGAGTACCGGGATCAGGTGCTGTTTGACCCCTGGTTCATGCCGCAGATGACGGAAGGGGAGGACGTTTGCTTTCCGGCGCGCCTGCGCTGGGGCGGCGCGGAGGATGCGGACGGCCTGGCCGTTCCTATCGCCTTTGAGGGCAATCCGGTTTTCTGCGAAATGACGGTAGCCCAGCCCATCGGCCTGATGGTGGAACTGAACGACCGCTGGTTCTACAAGGCGCCGGGCACAAAGACCATCGACCTGATGAGCGCCTTTTTCCATCGTCCCCTGAAGGGTCCCGCCGTGCTGACGATGAAGCTGTTTGCGCCTCCGGCAGACGGCGTGAACCCCGACGACGGCTCTGCGGACTGGATGACGAATTATTACACCGTGCTGGAGACGGCTCCGCAGCTGCGCATCCGGTACCATGCGCCGGGCTTGGTGCGCTGACCGGCCCAGAAACAGGTACCCGATCCATTCAAAATTTTTTTCTTCCAGGTTGGACAGATGTTCCTCCTGTCTCGTCTAATGTGCGAAAGGAGGGAGCACAATGGCAGAAACGGATAGCAGCGCATGGCTGGAGCGCGCCATGGAGCAGTGGGAGACGTCCCTTCTCCGCCTGTGCTATGCCTATCTGCATGACGAGGCCCTGGCCCAGGACGCCGTGCAGGAAACGTTCCTGAAAGCGTGGAAAAACCGCGATCGGTTCCGCGGGGAAGCGGATGAGAAAACCTGGCTGAACCGCATCGCCATCAACGTGTGCAAGGACATCCTGAAAAGCGCCTGGCGCCGGCATCAGGCCGCGTCGCTGGATGATTTGCCGGAAGCCTCCGTTCCTTTCACGCCGGCGGACGATACCGTCACCCGCGCAGTGATGGCTCTGCCGCCCCGGGACCGGGAAGTGGTGCTGCTTTGCTGCCTGCAGGGGCTCAGCGGCCGGGAAGCGGCCCGCACCCTGCACCTGCCCCGGTCCACCGTTTATCACCGCTTGAACCGCGCGCAGCGCCTGCTGAAAGAGGCATTGGAGGAATGGTATCATGAAAGCTGAGGAAAAAACAGTTGAACGGGCTGTGCGGGAAGCCATGAACCGCCGCCTGTCCGGCCTGCAGTCCTCGCCTGTGCTGGATGCCCAAATCCGGCGGCGCATCGCGCAGGAGGAGGAACCGAAAATGAAAAAGAAACTGCCCGTTGTCCTTGTTTTTGCCCTGGTGCTGGTTTCCCTGGGCGCCGTGGCCCTGGCTGCAGGCCTGATCTTATCGCCCCGCGTTACCGCCGTGGCGTTGGCGGATCAGGCGCTGGAGGATACATACGGCATTACCCTGAGGATGCAGTCCTTCTTTGAGCGCACCGATGAAACGCAGCCGGACGGAAGCGTTCGCGTGGTCTATACCGGCAGCGAATCCTTCCGGCATGTGCTGGGGACGTACACCGCCGAGGTCAGGAACGGGAAAGCGTCTGTCACCTGGAGCCTGGACGGCACCGACACGAAAGGCATGTTTGAGGCCAGGGCCTGGGGACCGGAGCAACTGAAGGAAATCATGGCCTGGAATGAAGAACACGGAACGCTGACGCCGTATATTGAAAAGGCCGCCGCTCTGGCGGCGCCCGATCAAAAGGCGCGGGAAGAAAGCGAACCCGTAACGGACGTGGGAGAGGATTATTTCCGCCGGCTGGACCAGAATTCCGCCGATGCCATGGCAGCCGCAAAACTGACGGAAGACGCCATGGCGGCGCTGGCCCGGGAAGCTGTTGCCCTGCGCTACGGCCTTACCGAGGCAGAAGCCGAAGCACTGGAAAGGTATATTCCCCCCTATTTCCCGGAAACCATGTACGTGCTGGAAAACGGAAAATACTGCCTGAAAATTGAGTTCTTCCTGTCCCTGGATCCGTCCGATTCCCGCGCCGCGCTGAACGGCGCCTATGTGGCCACCGTGAATGTGGAAACCGGCGCCATCGAAAACCTGACCTATGAAGCCGGTTACGGGGAAGGCTGAAACGCCGGGGATCCTTTCTCCGAACAATCGGCAGGGGCTGCCGCGGTTTTCTCCGCAGCAGCCCCTTTTCCGGCCGATCCATGGGCCTTTCGGTCCTTCCCCTGCCTTCCGGTCGACGCCGCCGGCCCTTTGTTCTCCTTGACAAATTGATTTCCATGCGCTATGATACTTGTTGCCGGCGAAGCGGGATCGAAGCGGCTGTCACGGCCCTGACTCGAAATCGATCCATTCACGCGGCACTCCCTTTTCGGAAACCTTTGATTTATAAGGCTTTCCGGATGCCCCCGGGCGAAAGTGGGGCAAAGTTCTCTCCAAAAGTTCTCTCCTTTTTCCGAGAGACGATTTTGGGGTGAAATACACCTGGAGGTGTATCGAAGTGGTCATAACGGCCCTGACTCGAAATC
>CACYGB010000045.1 GCA_902773895.1 uncultured Eubacteriales bacterium | reverse complement strand
TATAATAAACCTGCAAACAGAGGAATAAGCCGTGATCAGGAGGCAGCGCCCTGCGCGCCTGGCAGCCGCGCCGCCCATCTCCCCCGCACGAAACGAATACAGGAGGAATGAGGATGAACTGGAAAAGCGAATTTGCTTCCCGCTTCCGCCACCACGAGGAAGAATTGAAATGGCTGTACTGCGAATTGTACCACAACGATCTGAAAGCCTACGGCTACTTTGTGGAAATGCTGTACCGGCTTTGGGAAGACCGCCCCGAGAAGCTGAAAATGATGGACCGCGCCCGGGAAGAATACCCCGACTGGTACAAGGGCCACGACCTGGTGGGCATGCTGATGTACGTGAACGCCTTCGCCGGCACGCTGAAGGGCGTGCAGAAAAAGCTGGATTACATCACCGACTGCGGAGTGAATTACCTGCATCTGATGCCCCTGCTGGAAAGCCCCAAAGGCCGCAGCGACGGGGGCTACGCCGTCAGCGATTTCCGGCGCGTACAGCCGGAGCTGGGCACCATGGAGGACCTGGCCGCTCTGGCGGATGCCTGCCATGAAAAAGGGATTGCCGTGTGCCTGGACTTTGTAATGAACCACACCAGCGAGGACCACGAATGGGCGCGCCGGGCCCGGGCCGGGGAGAAAGAATACCAGGACCGCTATTTCTTCTATGACGACTGGACCCTTCCCAACGCTTTTGAGCAGACGGTGCCCCAGGTGTTCCCCACCACGGCGCCGGGCAACTTCACCTGGTGCGAGGAAGCCCAGAAAGTGGTGATGACCACCTTCTACCCCTATCAGTGGGATTTGAACTACGCCAATCCCGTGGTGTTCAACGACATGACGGACAACATGCTGAACCTGTGCAACCACGGTATCGACATCATCCGCCTGGACGCGGTGCCCTACATCTGGAAGGCGCTGGGCACCAGCTGCCGCAATCTGGCGCAGGTGCACACGCTGGTGCGCCTGATGCGCATGGTGTGCGAAATCGTGTGTCCCGGCACGCTGCTGCTGGGCGAAGTGGTGATGGAGCCCAGCAAGGTGGTGCCCTACTTCGGCACCGTGGAAAAGCCGGAATGCCACCTGCTGTACAATGTTACCACCATGGCCACCATCTGGCACACGGTGGCCACCCGGGACGTGCGGCTGATGGCGCACCAGCTGCGCCAGGTGTTCGCCCTGCCCCGGGAATACACCTTCCTGAACTATCTGCGCTGCCACGACGACATCGGCTGGGGGCTGGATTACGGCTTCCTGCGGCAGTTCGGCCAGGAGGAAGTGCCGCACAAAAAGTACCTGAACGACTATCTCACCGGCAAATGGCCCGGCAGTCCGGCCCGGGGCGAACTGTACAACGACGATCCCCGGCTGGGCGACGCCCGGCTGTGCGGCGCCACGGCCTCCCTGTGCGGCATTGAAAGCGCCCGGGAAGCGAAAGACCCCGCGGCCATGGAGCAGGCGGTCCGGCTGGACGAAATGCTGCACGCCTTCATGTTCACCCTCAGCGGCGTGCCGGTTTTGTACAGCGGCGACGAAATTGCCCAGGAAAACGACCGGGCTTACCATGACGATCCCCTGAAAAGGGAGGACAGCCGCTACCTGCACAGGGGAAACCTGGACTGGAAAAAGGCCCAGCTGCGGAAAAAGAGCGGCACGCCGGAAGGCCGTGTGTTTTCCGCCATCCGGCACATGGAGCAGCTGCGCGGCGCGCATTCCGCCTTTGACACCGAGGCGGACGCCTGGCTGCTGGACACCGGCAGCGACCAGGTGCTGGGCATCGGGCGGTACTGCAAGGGAGAGCAGCTGCTGGCGCTGTTCAACTTCGGCGACGAAGAAAGAACCGTCTGGCTGCGGGATGAAAAGCCCTATACCGACCTGATGGACGCTTCCGCAGCGGATGCCGGCCGCGTGGTGGTTCCCGCCCACGGTTTCCGCTGGCTGCTGCATCAATTCTAAGGAGGAACACCATGCAAAGGAAACTGATTTTTCTGGACATTGACGGCACCCTGACCCCCGCCGGCAGCAACATCCCGCCTGCCAGCGCCCTGGACGCCGTCCGCCAGGCCCGGGCCCAGGGGCATTTGGTGTTCCTGTGCACAGGCCGCAATCCCGCCATGCTGGCCCCGGTGCTGGCCCTGGGGTTCGACGGCGCGGTGGCCGGGGCCGGCGGCTATGTGTTCGCCGGGGACGAAGTGCTGTTCGACTGCCCCATGACGAAGGAGCAGCTGGACCTGGGCATGAAGCTGCTGAAGGAAAACGGCGTATTCCGTACCATCGAGGCCAGGGACGCCACCTGGGGCGACGAGGACCTGGGCGATTTCCTGTCCCAGGCCGGCGATGGAAACAGCGAACTGGTGCGCTGGCGCAAGGCCCTGGCGGAGCAATTGAACATCCTGCCCATGAGCGCTTACGACGGCCGTCCGGTTTACAAAATCGTATTCATGTGCCGGACCATGCAGCAGCTGGCGCCGGCCCGGGCCGCCCTGGAGGAGGACTTCAATTTTGTGGTGCAGGACGTGGCCGCCCATCAGTGCCTGAACGGGGAGCTGATCAACCGGAAGTTCGACAAGGGTCGGGGCGTACGCATCGTGGCGGAGCGCTTCGGCATCCCCATCGAAGACACCATCGGCTTTGGCGACAGCATGAACGACCTGGAAATGATCGAAACGGTGGGGTATTCCGTCTGCATGGAAAACGGAAGCCCGCTGCTGAAGGCGAAAAGCGATCTGGTGTGCCCGGCGGTGGAGCAGGACGGCCTGGCGTGGGCGTTTGAAAAGCTGGGGCTGATCTGAACAGGATCGGCACAAAAGAGCACATCGTACAAATTATGGCAAGATGTATTTACGGAATGGAAATAATAGTGTATAATCACCGTAGAATATGTTGGATTTGTTAAATTCCAATCCAATAAACACAAATTCCGAAAAGGAGAGTGACCCCATGGCCCTGGATTACAGGAAATGCGCTGAGCAGATCGCTGCCAACATCGGCGGCGGCGCCAACGTGATCAGCGCGGCCCACTGCGCCACCCGGCTTCGCCTGGTGATCGCGGACAACAGCAAGGTCAACAAGGAAGCCCTGGAAAACGTGGACGGTGTGAAAGGCATGTTCGAATCCAACGGACAGCTGCAATTGATCATCGGCACCGGCACCGTGAACAAGGTGTACGACGAATTCCTGTCCGTCACCGGCGCTTCCGCCGCCTCCAAAGACGACGTGAAGGCGGCCGCCGCTTCCAAGATGCCCTGGTGGAAGAAGATCCTGAAAACCCCCGGCGACGTGTTCGTGCCCATCCTGCCGGCCATCGTGGCCAGCGGCCTGATGATGGGTCTGGTGGAAGCCATCCCGAAGTTCTGGCCCGCCTTCGGGCAAAGCGACTGGTTCGCTTTCCTGGACCTGGTGGCCAACACCGCCTTCGCCCTGCTGCCCGTGCTGGTGGCCATTTCCTCCGCCCGGGTGTTCGGCGGCAACGTGTTCCTGGGCGCCGTCATCGGCCTGATGATGGTGCATCCGGCCCTGATCAACGCCTGGACCGTGGGCAATTACGCCGCAGGAGAGATCCCAACCTGGCATCTGTTCTTCTTTAACGTCCAGCAAGTGGGCTACCAGGGGCACGTCATCCCGGTGATCCTGGCGGTGCTCCTGATGAGCACCGTTGAAAAATGGCTGCACAAGAAAGTGCCGGAGATGATCGACCTGTTCGTGACCCCCCTGGTCACCGTGCTGGTCACCTCCTTCATCACCTTTACCGTCATCGGCCCCATCTTCTCCATCCTGGAAAACTGGGTGCTGGACGGCGCCAAGTGGCTGGCCAGTTCCCTGCCCGGCGCTGTGGTCATGGGCGCGGTTTATCCCTGGACCGTGGTCATGGGCCTGCACCATATGTACAACGTCATTGAGGCCGGCATGATCGCCCAGACGGGCCTGAACACCTGGATGCCCATCGCCTCCGCCGCCAACTTCGCCCAGTTCGGCGCCTGCCTGGCGGTAGCCCTGAAGGTGCACAACCAGAAGACCAAGTCCGTGGCCCTGCCCTCCTCCCTGTCCGCCTCCCTGGGTATCACCGAGCCTGCTATCTTCGGTATCAACTTCCGCTTCATGAAGCCCTTCCTGTGCGGCATGGCCGGCGGCGCGGTGGGCTCCCTGTTCGGCGCGCTGTTTAAGCTGGGCGCCCCCGTGTACGGCGTCACCGGCATTCCCGCCATTCCCGCCGTCAACAACGTGCCCCTGTACCTGGTGGAACTGCTGATTTCCGCCGGCGTGGCCTTCGGCCTGGTGTGGATCATCTGGCGGGAGGACGAACCCAAAAAGGCCGTGGCGGCGGCCCCTGCCGCTCCCGCCATCGAAGTGCCCACCGTCAGCGTGATCCGCTGCACCGCGGGCCAGGTGCTCCAGCCCGTCAAGGGCGCCGTGATCGCCCGGGAAGACATTCCGGATGACACCTTCGCCTCCGGCGTGCTGGGCGACGGCGTGGGTATTCAGCCCAGCGACGACAAGGTGGTAGCCCCCTTTGACGGCACCATCTCTTCCGTGGCGGAAAGCCACCACGCCGTGGGCATCGAAGCCAACGGCATGGAAATGCTGATCCACGTGGGCGTGGACACCGTGAACATGCAGGGCGACGGCTTTACCTGCCTGGTGAAGGAAGGCGACGCCGTGAAAGCGGGCCAGCCCCTGATCATTTTCGACCGGGCCAAGATCAAGGCCGCCGGCTACAGCGACACCGTGGCCGTGCTGCTGACCAACAGCGACGATCTGGAAGGCGTCGAGTGCGGCGCAAAGTGACGGACAAAGACGGGGAAACGAAGATCATTCGGGAAACCGCTCTTTGAAAGGCAAAGGGCGGTTCCCCAAGCCCCTCCGAGAAAGCTGTATCGGACATTGCCTGGCAGATCTTGCGAACTATTCCGTGATAACGAAAAAAATAAGAATCAGGAGGAATAAACCATGAAATCTTTTGAGTACACCATTACCGATCCCGTGGGCATCCATGCCCGTCCCGCCGGCATCCTGGTCAAGGAAATCAAGAAGTACGCTTCCACCGTCACCGTGGCCAAGGGCGAAAAGAGCGTCAACGCCCTGAAGCTGATGGCTCTGATGGGCATGGGCATCAAGCAGGGCGACACCGTGAAGGTCACCATCGAAGGCGCGGACGAAGATACCGCCGCTGCCGCCATCGAGGAATTCTTCAAGGCCAATCTGTAAGCTGTATTGCAAACGGCTGCCCCAGCGACAGCCGTTTGTTTTTCATATGGAGGAGGAAGAAGCCATGATTTCCATTCAGGGCAAGGGCGTATCCACCGGCGTGGCCATAGGCCCTTTGTATTACTATCAGCGCGCCAAATCCACCATCCGCCGTTATGAGGTAGAGGACACGGAGGCCGAATGGGCCCGGTTCAAATCCGCCCAGGCGAAGGCCGTGGAGCAGTTGGGCGAGCTGGCGGAAAAAGCCCGGGAAGAAGCCGGCGACGAGGCCGCGCTGCTGTTTGAAACCCATCAGATGATGGCGGAGGATATGGAATACGAAGAAGCCATCCAGACCGCCATCCAGGAAAACAAATTGAACGCCGAGGCGGCCGTCACCGACACCGCCGCGCAGTTTGCCGACATGTTCGCCTCCATGGAGGACGCCTACTTCCAGGCCCGGGCCGCCGACGTGAAGGACGTATCCGGCCGCATCATCGCGGCGCTGACCGGCGTGGTGCAGGGCGGCATCGACTCCCCCGTGCCCGTGATCCTGGCGGCGGACGACCTGGCGCCCAGCGAAACGGTGCAATTGGACAAGAGCAAGATCCTGGGCTTCGTCACCGAAGGCGGCTCCGGCTCCAGCCACACCGCCATCCTGGCCCGCACCATGGGCATCCCCGCCATCATCGGCGTGGGCAATCAAATGAAGCCCGAATACGAGGGCCGGGAAGTGATCATCGACGGCAGCACCGGCAGCGTGATCGTGGAAGCCGACGCTGATACCAAGGCCCACCTGCTCAAGAAAATGGAAGAGCAGAAAAAGATGCGGGAAATGCTGGAAAAGCTCAAGGGCCAGCCCAACGAAACCCTGGATGGGCAGACCATCAAGGTGTTCTGCAACATCGGCTCCCCCGACGACGTGCCCGCCGTGCTCAGCAACGACGCCGGCGGCGTCGGCCTGTTCCGCAGCGAATTCCTGTATCTCAACTGCGACGATTATCCCAGCGAGGATTACCAGTTTGAGGCCTACAAAAAAGCCCTCAGCGACATGGGCGGCAAGGAAGTGGTGATCCGCACCCTGGACATCGGCGCGGACAAGCAGATCGGCTATTTCAACCTGCCCAAGGAGGAAAACCCCGCCATGGGCAACCGTGCCCTGCGCATCTGCCTGAACCGGCCCGAAATCTTCCACACCCAGCTGCGGGCCCTGTTCAGGGCTTCCGCCTTCGGGCGCTTAGGCATCATGTTCCCCATGGTTACCAGCGTATGGGAAGTGAAGGAAGCCAAAAAGATGTGCGAACGGGTGAAGCAGGAGCTGACCAAAGAAGGCATTCCCTTCAGCGACGATGTGGAAATCGGCATCATGATCGAAACCCCCGCCGCCGTGCTGATGAGCGACCGCCTGGCCAAGGAAGTGGATTTCTTCTCCTGCGGCACCAACGACCTGACCCAGTATACCCTGGCCTGCGACCGGCAGAACGCCGACCTGGGCCGCTTCTATAACCCGCATCATCCCGCCGTGCTCCGCGCCCTGAAAATGGTGTGCGACAACGCCCATAAAAACGGCGTGTGGGTGGGCATCTGCGGCGAATTAGGGGCCGATCTGAGCCTGACGGAAACCTTCCTGTCCATCGGCATTGACGAGCTCAGCGTATCCCCCCGTTCCGTGCTGCCGCTGCGGCAGAAGATCCGGGAAACCGACGTGTCCAAGGTCCGGGAAAAGATCCTGGCGGACCTGCTCAGCGACGAAAACACCATCTGACCCATTCGACCCAGCCCGTCCGGCGCATGCTGCCCGGACGGGCTTTCCTTTGAAATGCCATGAACAAAAAGCGATGGCGCCTCCGCTGCGACGGAAAAGTGCAGCAGGTAGGCTTCCGGTATACGGCGTTTTATCTGGCCAGGCGTCTGGGCGTAACAGGCTGGGTGCGGAACCTGCCGGACGGCAGCGTGCTGCTGGAAGCCCAGGGCGGCACGGCTAGTCTGCGTCAATTCCTGATCCGGCTGAAAAGCCAGCCGCACTTGCATATCGTCAAAACCGCGATCGAAGAGATCCCCCTGCTGCCTGAGGAAGACCGCTTCCGCGTTTTGGGATAAACAGCGAAAATCGGGACAGCGCTCGCCTTGACAGGCGGCCCTTCCTGAATAAAATAAAAGTGAAACCATCATTTCGCTCCCTCCGGGCGGCTCCGCTGCCGGTGGGAACAAAGGAGGCGTTTTCGTTGCCTGCGGATCAGCGCCTGGCGGAACGGGTCGACCGCTTCGTTGCCCGGCTGAAAAAAGAGGATGTGAACATGCACGGCTTTCTCCTGTCCGTAAACGGCCGGGAAAAGGTGAAAGCCTATTACGCGCCGTTCCGGGAAGGCCAGCCCCACCGGATGTATTCCGTCAGCAAAACCCTGACGGGCATCGCCATTGGGATGCTGATCGACGAAGGAAAACTGTCGCTGGACAGCCGTATCACGGACTTTTTTTCCGACTGGCTGCCGCCGCAGCCGGACAGGCGCCTGCTGCGCCTGCGCATCCGGGACATGCTGCGCATGGCCACCTGCTACCGGCGCACCGCCTACCGGGAAGGCGTTGACGACAACTGGGCCCGGGCCTTTTTCACCTCCGTGCCGGACCACGAGCCGGGCAGCGTTTTCTTCTACGATACCGGCTGTTCCCAGGTGCTGGCAGCGCTGGTGAAGCGGCTGAGCGGCCGGGAAGTGATTGATTTTTTAGAGGAAAGGCTATTTGCGCCGCTGGGCTGCCAGGATGAGCGGTTCTGGCTGCGGGACCCCTCCGGCTGCTGCCAGGGCGGCACCGGATTGTGCATGAGCCTGCGGGATCTGCACCGGGTGGCCCAATGCCTGATGGAGGGCGGCCAGGGCATCGTGCCTGCCTGGTATGCCCGGGACATGGCGCGCAAGCACATCGAAACGCTGCTGCAGGACAAGGAGGAGGAGCGTTACGGCTACGGGTGGCAATGCTGGCGCACCCGCAGCGGATGGGCCATGTACGGCATGGGCGGCCAATTGTCGGTAATCTGCCCGGAAAAGCGGGCCGTCCTGTCCACCATTGCCGATACCCGGCTGGATCCCGTGGGCGTGCAGCGGATCTATGACGCGTTTTTTGACGAGATCGAGCCCTTTCTGGGCACGGAGGATATGCCCTTCACCGTTCTGAATCCAACGGTCTCCCCTTTGCCGGATCGTGCAGACGTGTCTTCCCCGGAAACGGGGGTTTACCGCTTCCCGGAGGACAACGCGCTGCAACTGCAGTCCCTGCGCCTGACGGAAAGCTGCCTGCATTACCGGAACGCCCGCGGGGATGTGGACCTGCCTTTTTCGCGCGGCCGTGTGCTGGAGACGGTCTGGCCCGGGTGGCCCGGCGTTCCGGCGCTGGTATCCGCCGGCTGGGTGGAGGAGGGGCTTTTGCGCATCCGGTGCTTTGCCGTGGGCAGCGCCCCCTGCGGCTTTGATATGCTGCTTTCCTTTGCGGGCCGCAGCGTCACGGTGCAGTGCCGACGCTCCGCAGATCCCGTCACGGCGGGCTACGACGGCGCCGCCAGCGGATGGATACAGGAGGAGGAAACATGATTTTTCAGGAAGCGCTTCGTTTGGCCGAAGCCGGTGATACGGCCGGTCTGGACGCCCTGGCAGCCTCCGGCAAGCTGGAAGGCATCCCGGGCGATGAAAAAAACATACTGACCCGCACCGCCGCCCGGGCCGGACAGGCCGGGGTGCTGAGGCATTTGTTTGAGCGGCATCACCTGTACGCCACAGACCCGGACGGCCAGGGCCGCACGGTGCTGCACTTTGCCGCCATGTCCGGCGACGCGGAAGCGGTGCGCTTCGCCCGGGACGTGCTGGGCTTTGATCCCATGGCCGGGGACGCGCAGGGCAAAACCGCCCTGGATTACGCCGCCCAGGCTCCCCGTTCCGACGCCTATGATGCGCTGACGGCGCAGCTGGGTTTTTCCCTGGCAGACTGCTACCGCAACCCCGTGCTGCGGGGCTTCCACCCGGACCCCTCCGTGGTGCGCGTGGGAACGGATTATTATCTGGTCAATTCCTCCTTCGTTCATTTTCCCGGCCTGCCCGTTTCCCACTCCCGGGACCTGGTGCACTGGCGCGTGATCGGCCATGCGGCGGAGGACCTGGCCGCCTCCGGACTGGAAGGACTGCCCGGCGGGTTCGGCTATTGGGCGCCGGATATTTCGTATTATCAGGGCAGGTTCTGGGTGGTTGCCACCCTGCGGCGGAACACGCCGCCCTACCGCCTGCAAATGATCACCTCGGCCGCCGATCCCCGGGGACCGTGGGAAAAGCCCCGGTTCCTGCCCCTGGACGGCATCGACCCTTCCCTGTTTACCGACGACGACGGGAAGCGCTACATCCTGCTGAACCCCGGCGCCATCCTGGCGCAGATCAGTGAAACGGGGGAATTGATCTCCGCGCCGGAAATGATTTTCTTCGGCTCCGCCCGCATCAAGCCCGAAGGGCCGCACCTGCTGAAAAAGGACGGCTGGTACTACCTGTTCCTGGCGGAAGGCGGCACCGGCGAAGGACACATGGAAACGGTCATGCGCAGCAAGCAGCTGAAGGGGCCCTACGAAAGCTGCCCCTTCAACCCCATTCTGGGCCGGCGGAACCCCCTGTCCCCCATCCAGCGCAGCGGCCACGGAAAGCCGGTTTCCACCCCCGACGGACAATGGTACATGGTGTACCTGTGCGGCCGGAAGGTGGAAGGCAAAACCGTCATGGGCCGGGAAACAGCCCTGGACCCCCTGACCTGGACCAAGGACGGCTGGCCCATGGTGAACACGCTGAAAGGCCCCAGCTGCCTGCAGCGTGTGCCCGCGGGCAGCGGGGAAACAGCGCCCTGCTACAACATGGAATTCATTTCTCCCCGCGCCGACCCCCGGGCCTTTGCGCAGATCAGCGGCGGAGACATCGCGCTGCGCTGCGGCGGCGACCCGGCCGGGATCGGGTCCTGCAGCCTGCTGCTGTGCCGTCAGGCGGAGGCAGGCTTTGCCCAATCCGTCTGCGTGAACCTGGAAGAAGCGGCGGAAGGCAGCCTGGCGGGTATCGCCGGGTATTACGACGAGCGCAGCTTTTTCCTGTTCGGCCTGCGGAAAACTGGCGCGGGGTGCCAGGCAGTGCTGATCGAACAAATCGGCGATGAACGGAAGGAAACCGTGTTCCAGGCGCTGGACGGCCCGCAGGCGGTGCTGTCCGTGGAAGGAAACGGGCTGGAACGCCGCCTGGAGATGGACTATGCCGGAAAACGGCAGCCCATCGGCGTGATCCGGGCCGAATACCTGAGCGACGAAGGCGTTTCCGGCGGAAAACGCTTCACCGGCGCGCTGCTGGGGCTGGCGGCCCTGGGCAAAGGAAAAGCCGCCTTTTCCGGCTTCCGCGTCCAATGGACCGGAATGTGACCGGAAAAAGCGGCTGAAAACAGAATCTTATACGTCCGGCGGCATGCTTTCATCCGCCGGCGTTTCTTTTTGCGGCAGGAACAGGGTGCAGCCCGTCTTTCGGAAATAGTCGATGCGTTCCCGGATGTCCCGGGGCGTTACCTCGAACCGCTCCGCCAGGCACCGGACGCAGTAAAAGGACACGGCGCCGCGATTGACCAGTTTTTTCGTGACGGCGACTTCATCCGCCGTCAGGGCGCAGCCGCAGACGCAGCAGGCCGGGCTCACAGCTTCACCAGGCGGGCCAGCAGCACGCGGCAGGCGTGACCTTCCAGGTTCTGGTGATAATAATCCCGGTGGACGCCCAAATCCTCGCCGGTTACGGCGTCGGTCAGGTGCAGGGCCGCGCCGCTGCCATAGGGCAGGCCGGCATCGGCAAAAATGAAGGGGATCTCGCCAGACTTTGGCGCGAAGTTGAAATACCCCACGCCGAATTCGTGATCGCTCAGGTGCTTGAACAGCGTCAGGCCCGCATCCGGGTATTCGTGCCACCAGCCGTCCACCGGATCATATTCGATGTGGATCACCCTGCCCCGGTACACGCACTGCGGCGGACGGCCCTCCGTATCCTGATTGATGCGCAGCAGCCCCTTGTTCAACAGCAGCTGCTCGGCAAAGGGCGCCATATTCCGCACGTCGCCGCCCACCATCAGCGGCGCGCCCAGCATGCACCACAGGGCGAATTGGGTCTGGTACTCAGCGTCGTTGCAGGCCTGGCCCAGGGCTACGTTGCCCTTGCCGTACATGCCCACGGTGAGCATGTCGATGTCGTTGAAGCAGTTGGCTCCGCTCATGCAGAAGTGATCCAGCTGGGAGTGGGCGATGTCCGTAAAGGACTTGTAGTTGTCCTGAATATCCCCGGTGGAGCGGTACATATGAACCCCCAGGGACTTCATCCACATCCAGGGCGCGTCGGTGCCCCAGTTGCAGGCGGCAAACAGGATGTCCCGGCCCGTGGCTTTCAGGGCCATGGACATGGTGGCATACCGGTTTTTGCCGTCGGCGCTGGACGGAAAATTGCAAAAATCGTATTTCAGGTAATCCACGCCCCAATCGGCGAAGGTTTGGGCGTCGATGAATTCATGGTCAAAGGAGGCAGGGTATCCGGCGCAAGTCTGCACGCCGGCGCAGGAATACATGCCGAACCGGAAACCCAGCCCATGCACATAATCGGCCAGCGCCTTCATGCCATGGGGAAATTTCGCCGGATCCGGCACCAGGCGGCCCTGGCTGTCCCGCTCCTTCAGGCTCCAGCAATCGTCAATGACAATGTAGCGGTACCCCGCGTCCAGGTAGCCCTTTTCTTTCATCGTCCGGGCCGTTTGGCGGATCAATTCATCCGAGATCTCCGCGCCAAAGGTGTTCCAGCTGTTCCAGCCCATGGGCGGCGTGTTCAGCAGCATATTATTTCCTCCGTTTCATTTCTTCCGAAATTCATTCTTTTTCATGCGTCAGCGCTCATCCGTGCCCTGCTCCAGCATCAGGCAGAAGCGGACGCCCTTGGTTTCCACCCGCAGCGCGTCCGCGTCCGCCAGCGGGATCACCGCCGTCAGGGTGCCTTCCTCGTTCTCCTCCGCCTGATAGGCATCCTGCAGCCAGGCCCAGAAAGCGCCGGCGTCCTCCACCCCGGAATACCCGGCGTACCGGACCGGAACCCCGTCCGCCGCCGTCAGGTCGATGAACACCACCGGCTCCTCCGGCGCGCCGCCGGCCGTCCGCGCATAGAACCAGCTTTCGTTTTCCGGGCTGAAAAAGGCGAAGGTGCCGTCCTCCTCCACCGTGTACGTCCAGCCGCCGTCCGCAAAATCCAGGACCGTGCTGACGCCCAGGGCGTACGTGCGTTCACCCACCTGCAAAAGCGTTTCCGGCGCCGTTTCCTGGGCCAGCGCCGACGTGGCAGCCAGCAGGAGCGCCAGCCACAGCAGCTTCTTCATAGGTTCCTCCTCTTCCCGGGCATCGTTTTCCCGATCTTTTTTTGTGCAGCGTTCGTTTTCTTCTGCCTGCATTATACGGGGAATCCTTCCCGCTTGTCAATCCTGTCCCTCCGCCCGAAAAAAGAAAACGGCCGCGGGAACACCCGTCAGCCGTTTTTCCATTGTTTTATCAGGAGCCCAGGTACGCCTTCTGCACCGCGTCGTTATGCAGCAGGTCAGACGCGTCGCCCTGCATGGTGATCAGGCCCGTTTCCATCACGTAGGCCCGGTCCGCCACCTGCAGCGCCATCTGCGCGTTTTGCTCCACCAGCAGCACCGTCACGCCGGAGCCGTGCAGCTCGGTAATGATCGAAAAAATCTGCTCTACCAGGATCGGGGCCAGGCCCATGCTGGGCTCGTCCAGCATCAGCAGCCGGGGCCGGCTCATCAGCGCCCGGGCCATAGCCAGCATCTGCTGCTCGCCGCCGGACAGGGTGCCCGCCACCTGCTTTTCGCGCTCCTTCAGGCGCGGGAAACGCTGAAACATTTCCTCCAGCGAGCCGGCGATTTCCGCTGCCGGACGGCTGTACGCGCCCATTTCCAGGTTTTCCTTCACTGTCATTTGCTGAAAGATCCTGCGGCCTTCCGGGCAAAGGGCCAGGCCCTTGCTGACCATCCGGGAGGCGCCGACACCCTGGATCGGCACGCCGTTGAGGGCGATGGTGCCCTGCCGGGGCTTGAGCAGCCCGGCAATGGTGTTCAGCGTGGTGGATTTGCCTGCGCCGTTAGCGCCGATCAGCGTCACGATTTCCCCGTCGTTCACCTCCAGGGAAATGCCCTTGATGGCGTGGATAGCGCCGTAATACACGTGAATATCGCTGACTTTCAGCAGCGGGGCCGCCTGCGTATTCTGCGTCATGGTCAGCCCTCCTTCTTTTTGCCCAGATAGGCTTCGATCACCACGGGGTTGGACTGGATCTCGTCGGCCGTTCCTTTGGCGATGACCTTGCCGAAATTCAGCACGCAAATCCCCTCGCATACGCCCATTACCAGGCTCATATCGTGCTCGATCAGCAAAATGGCGATCTGAAATTGATCCCGGATCTTGGCGATATTTTCCATCAGTTCCTCGGTTTCCCGGGGGTTCATGCCGGCCGCCGGCTCATCCAGCAGCAGCAGTTTGGGGTCGGTGGCCAGGGCGCGCACGATCTCCAGCCGGCGCTGGGCGCCGTAGGGCAGGGAGCCCGCTTCCTCGTCCGCCAGATCCTGCATTCCGAAAATGCCCAGCAGCTCCAGCGCTTTTTCGTGCTGCCGCTTTTCCTGGATCCAGTACCGGGGCAGCCGGAGCATCCCGGAAAACATATCGTACTTGATCCGGTTGTGCAGCCCGATGCGCACGTTTTCCTCCACCGTCATTTTATCAAACAGGCGGATGTTCTGGAACGTGCGGGCGATACCCAGCTTGCTGGCCTGGACGATGTTCATGCCGTGCAAATCGCGGCCGTTGATCAGCACCGCGCCGGTGGTGGGCTCGTACACCTTGGTGAGCATATTGAACACCGTGGTTTTACCCGCGCCGTTGGGGCCGATCAGGCCGGCGATTTCCGTTTTGCCGATGGTCAGGTTAAAATCGTCCACCGCCTTCAGGCCGCCGAATTCAATGCCCAGATGCCGGGTTTCCAGCACGGGGATCTCGTTCACATCGCGCTCGGGAACAATGGAATGGGACGGAACGGGCACCATCTTAGTGTCGGAACGATGCTTTCTGATTTCCGTCATTTCGCGTCACCTCCCGCCTGCTTTTTCCCCCGGAACAGCTGCTTCAAGGGGGCGAACAGCCGGTCCGCAAAGGCGCGGATGGTGGGGTTGTTGGTGAAGATCATCACCAGGATCAGCACCACCGCGTACACCAGCATCCGGTAATCGGAAAATTCCCGCAGCATTTCCGGCAGCACGGTCAGGAACGTGGCGGAAATGACGCTGCCCAGCACGTTGCCCAGGCCGCCCAGCACCACGAACACCAATACGTTGATGGACTGGTTGAACGTAAACTGCGTCGGCACCACCGTGGAGGAGTTGAGGCCGTACAGCGCCCCGGCCATGCCGGCCAGCACAGCGGCAGTGACGAACGCCATCATCTTGTATTTGGTCACCGGAACGCCCATGGACTCGGCGGCGATGCGGTTGTCCCGGGTGGCCTGGATGGCCCGGCCGGCCCTGGAGTTGACCAGGTTCAGCACCACCACCAGGGTGATCAGGATCAGCACGAAGCCCGCCGTAAAGGTGGCGATGGGCTTGATCTTCACCGCGCCCTTGGCCCCGTCCACCAGCATCTGCACGCCTTCGGGCATTTCTTTGTTCAGGAAGGACAGATGCAGCCTGCCCTCCGCCGTGCCGATATACAGCACGTTCACCAGGCTTCGGATGATTTCACCGAAGGCCAGGGTCACAATGGCCAGGTAGTCGCCCCGCAGCCGCAGCACCGGAATGCCGATCAGCACGCCGGCGACGCCGGCCATGACGCCGCCGGCTGCCAGCGCCAGCACCAGGCGCAGCGTGGTGTCCTGCATGTTCTGCGCGTGCAGCAGCCAGCCGCTGACCACCGCGCCGGTGTAGGCCCCCACGCTCATGAACCCCGCGTGGCCCAGGCTCAGTTCCCCGGAAAAGCCGATGACCAGGTTCAGCGACACGGCCATCACGATCCAGGCGCAGATCGGCACCAGCTGGCCGCGCAGGGAACGGCTGATGGATTTGCCCGCGATCATGGACTGCAGAATGATGTAAGCCGCGATCACCAGGGCGAAGGTGACCAGGTTGAGAATCAGGCGTTTTCTTTTCGCTTTCGTCATGCCCCTCACCTCACACTTTCTCCCGCATGGGTTTCCCCAGCAGGCCGGAAGGCTTCACCAGCAGCACCACGATCAGCACCGCGAACACGATGGCGTCCCCCAATTCGGTGGAAATGTACGCTTTGCCGAAGATTTCAATGACGCCCAGCAGGATGCCGCCCAGCATGGCCCCGGGAATGGACCCGATGCCGCCGAACACGGCCGCAGTGAAGGCCTTGATGCCCGGCATGGAGCCGGTGGTGGGCTGCAGGATGGGATACGAGGAACACAGCAGCACGCCGGCGATGGCCGCCAGGGCCGAGCCGATGGCAAAGGTGAAGGAGATGGTGCGGTTCACGTGGATGCCCATCAGCTCCGCCGCGCCCCGGTCCTCCGACACGCAGCGCATGGCCTTGCCCAGCTTGGTTTTGGCAGTGAACAGTGTCAGCGCCACCATGATGACGACGTTGGCCAGGATGGTGATCAGTGTGGCGCTGGACACGTTCAGCTGCCCGATATTGATGATGGAGCTGTTGATAAACGTGCGGGGAAAGGATTTGGGATTGGCGCCCCAGATCATCAGGGCCAGGTTCTGCAGCAGGTAGCTCATGCCGATGGCGGTGATCAGCACCGCCAGGCTGGCCGCCTGGCGCAGCGGCCGATAGGCCAGGCCTTCAATGGTGACGCCCAGCACGGTGCACACCGCCATGGACACCAGGATCGCCGCCACCGGCGGCAGCCCCCAGTACTGCAGGCCGCAGAAGGCCACGTACGCGCCCACCATGATGACGTCGCCGTGGGCAAAGTTCAGCATTTTGGCAATCCCGTACACCATCGTGTAGCCCAGGGCGATGATGGCGTATATACTGCCAAGGCTGATGCCGTTGATCAGGTTATCGAGAAAAATCATGTCGGTTTCCCCCACGTTTGCTTTGGTCTTGAAACGAAAACGCGGGACTGGCTCCCGTTTTCGGGGAGCCAGCCCGCTTTGGGACCGTTACCGGTCAGTTTTCAAACACATATTCGCCGTTGACGATGGTGGCGGCCAAAGGCGTCTTGGTCACGCGGCCGGAGGCTTCCCAGGTCATGGTGCCGGTGAGGCCTTCCACCTGGATTTCCGTCATGGCGGCAATCAGCGCTTCGCAGATTTCGGCGGTGCCTTCATCGCCCTTTTCCGTCATTTCAGCGGTGATGCCGGCTTTTTCGGCGGCAGCCACCAGGATGTACACCGCGTCATACGCGTCGGCGGCAAACTGGATGGGCTTGACGCCGTAAGCGGCCTGATACTTGGTTACGAAGTTCACCGTCTTTTCATCGGTGCCGGTGGCCACGAAGGGGGTCAGCAGCATCACGCCCTCGGCCAGGGAGGTGTCAAAGCCTTCCACGTCCAGGATGCCGTCCATGCCGTCCACGCCGAAGAAGACGGGCTTGTATTCCTTGGCGGCGGCGGTCTGCAGGATCATGGAAGCGGGGGTGTAATACATGGGCAGGAACACGATTTCGGCGCCGTTGTTCTGGGCGTCGGCCACCTGCACGGTGAAGTCGGTGGTTTCATCGGTGAAAGTCGTTTCGCTGACGATTTCCAGGTCCAGGGCGGCGGCTTCCTTCACAAAGGTGTCGCGGATGCCGGTGGAGTACACGTCGGCGTTGTTATAGATGATGGCGATCTTCTTGCCCAGCGCGTGGCCGGCAATATACTGGGCGGAGGCAGCGCCCTGGTTGGGGTCGGTGAAGCACACCTGGAACACGTTGTCCACGCTGTCGTCCCCGTTGCCGTCCATGCCGATGGCGGCTTCCGAGGAGGCGGAGGGGGTGATCATGAACACCCGATCGATCATGGCCTGGGCGCCCACCGCTTCGCAGGGCTTGGAAGTGGTGTTGCCGACGATCATCTGCGCGCCGGCGTCCAGGGCGGCGTTGTAGGCGTTGATGGCCTTTTCCACGTTGTGTTCGTCGTCTTCGTTGATCATTTCGATGCGGTACTTGCCGCCCATTTCGTTAATTTCCTGGGCAGCCAGCTCGGCGCCGTTGCGGGTGGCCTGGCCGTACAGGGCGGCAGCGCCGGTGGTGGGACCGATATGGGCCACCTTCAGGGTGATCACGTCGTCTTCAGCAAAGGCGGCAGTGCAGGCCAGCATCATCGCCAGCGCCAGCATCAAGGCAAACATCTTTTTCATGTGCGTATCCTCCTTCATCCGAAAAAAATAGGCTTCTGTTCTCCGCGGCTTTTTTGAAAGAAAAGCGCGCTTTGAATAGAGCCATTATACGCAGGAACGGGCTTACAATCAAGCAATTTTCCTGTGTTTTTGCTGTTTTTTTACGTCATTCTTCCTTTTTATTTATTCGGTCTTTTTCCTGGCCAGGTCGTTGGTGTCCAGCGAACGGCGGAAAACCACGAAGCGCTGGTACACGAATTCCGTGATGAAATTGACGATCATGGTGCCGCCTTCGATCAGGTAATTGTTGACGCCGGCCCGGTCCAGCGCGTGGCCCCACCAGGTGCTCAGCGGCGTGAACACCGCGTAAAACAGGGCCACCAGGGCCATAGCCCGGGGAATATTGGCGGCGGAACGGAAGGTGTAGCGCCGGTTGAAGGTGAAATTCCACAACACGCTCAGCACCAGCGAAATCAGGTAGCTTTGCCAGTACACCAGGCCGAGTGCCTCCTTCAGCAGCGTAAAGGATGCGATCTGGATGGCCCCGGCGGAAATGGAGATCAGCAAAAATTTCAGCGCGCGCCAGGCCTCCGCCCGTTTCTCCGCTTTCATGTTCCATGGCCTCCCCGTTGGTTTTTCCGTCTAATTCGCTTTTTCCGCCCCGATTTCCTGCAAAAAAAGAAGACTCGCCGCGAGGGGTGCGGCGAGCTTCCAAGAAGGTCGGATAATAGATAATAACGCTCAAAAAACCGAGGGGGCAGTTTTTCGGCAGTTTTGGCCTCCTTGGACAAATACATTGTATCTATAAATTGTGTCACAATTATGTCATTATTCTGTTAAATTGCCAAATTTTCCCGTTTTTTTAATATTCTTTATCTTTTTCCATGAACTGTATTCTATGAAAAGTCCTCGTTTCGCTGAAAATCCCGCCGCGGCATCCTCTTTTCGAATGATCGGCTTCGGCGGCCGCCCGTTGATTTGCACAGCAAGCAGCAGGCGGCTTTTTCATTCCTTGCTGTGCGGGATTTCTTATTTCATTCCCTATTTCTTTCATTTTTTGCCTACTTTCGTTGGTTCTTCGCTTGACAGGAGCCCTTGACAGGCCGTATAATATTTAATTGGAGAAGAAGCGGAAAACCAGCGCGTTTTTCGCTCCCATAGAAGGCAAAAGGAGGAATATCCCCATGGCTACCAAATTGACCATTGACGGTAATGGGGCTGTTAGCCACGTCGCGTATGCGTTCAGCGACGTAGCCGCCATTTACCCCATCACGCCGTCCTCCACCATGGCTGAGTACGTGGACGAGTGGGCCGCCCAGGGCCGCAAGAACCTGTTTGGCCAGACGGTGCACGTAGCGGAAATGCAGAGTGAAGCCGGCGCGGCCGGCGCTGTGCACGGCTCTCTGGCCGCCGGCGCCCTGACCACCACCTTCACCGCTTCCCAGGGCCTGCTG
>CACYGB010000044.1 GCA_902773895.1 uncultured Eubacteriales bacterium | reverse complement strand
ACGGTGTCGCCCGTCTGCACAGGCCGGTCTTCCACGTCCGCCATGGTGGTGGCCTTGTCCACATCCTGCTGGATGCGGGCGTCGATTTCTTCGTCCGTCACCCTGTGCACATACTTAGTGGCCTTCAGGCCCTTGTATTCGCCCAGGGTGATTTCGGGCTTCACAAACACCTTGACGGTGAATTTCAGGTCCTTGCCGGAGCCGATCTGGGCAATATCGTCCATTTTGGGAACGTCCACCACCTGCAGATCGTTTTCCTTCACAGCGGCTTCATATTCGTCGGGAAAAAGGATTTCCAAAGCGTCGTCATAGAAAACGCCTTCGCCGTACTTGCCTTCGATCAGCTTCCGGGGCGCCTTGCCCTTGCGGAATCCGGGCATGTTGATGCCGCCGCGCGCTTTCAGATAGGCTTTCTGCATCGCCTCGTCGAATTTTTCGGCAGCGATTTCAAAAGCGATTTTCACTTGATTGCCAGAGATTTTTTCAACCGTGTAACCCATCAGGAACACCCTCCAATTTTGCCTTGTTCGGCAGCCTTGTGCCCATGCCATGCATAAAGCACTACCTTATATCTTAACATAAAATCCCCGGGATTGCAAGCATTTTCCGGGGATTTCAGCGCCTTTCGGCCGATATTTTTCAGTTTTCTTCTTTTCCCGCCAGACAGCGGAGCACAAACGCCCCCAGATGCTGGTTGGAGGCCCTGCTTTCATCAAACCCGAACGCCTGAAACACGTGGCACATGCCGGCCCAGCGGATCAGGTGGACATCCACCCCATCCCGGAGCATGTATTTTTCCAGCGTTTCGGAATCGCTGAGCAGGATCTCGTGGGTGCCGCAGTGGATTTCCACCGGCGGAAAGCCGTGGAAATCGGCGTACAGCGGGGATACGGCCGGATCAGCCAGGCGCTCCTTTGATCCCGCAAAAGCGATGGCGCTGGTCAGCAGTTCCTCCGCGTTCAGGGTGGCGTCCAATTGGGCAAGCGTGCGGTAACTGTCCCCGCGCTGGGCCAAATCCACCCACGGGGACATCAGCGCGATGCCGCAGGGCAGCCTTTCCCCCAGGTCCCGCAGTTTCAGCGCCAGCGCCAGCGCCAGATTTCCGCCGGCGCTTTCCCCGACGAACACGATGTTTTCAAATCCCGCGTCCCGCAAATAACGCCACGCCCGAAGCGCGTCCTCCAGCTGCGCCGGATACGGGTATTCCGGCGCAAGGCGGTAGGAAAACGTCAGCGCCGGCGTGCCGGCCGCCGCGCAAATGGGCGAAATAATGGCCCGGCACTGCATCAGCCCGCCGGACACGTAGGCTCCGCCGTGCAAATGCAGGATGGCTCCCCGGGAAATCAGCCGGGTATGGGGATACACCATCAGCCCGGGCATGCCAAGGGACGGCGTTTCCACCGCCCTGGTGCCGTACATGCGCAGCCGGGCCACCGTTTTCGCCGATGGCTCGATCTGCATCACATTGTTGCCGATGCCCGTGGCGAACCGTTTGTGGCTCCTGATCAGGCCCAGCATCCCCTGGCTGCGCTTGGTAGGCACCTTATCCCTCCTGAAACGCGTACTTCCGGATGGCCGCGGCAAACCCGCAGTGCTCATTGGTATCAGTTACAAACCGCGCGGCAGCCCGGGTGGCTTCCGAACCGTTGCCCATGGCCACGCCCCAGCCCACCGCCGTCAGCATGGGCAGGTCGTTTTCTTCATCCCCCAGCGCCATCACGTCGGAAAGCGGAATCCCCAGCAAACCGGCATAGGTGCGTATGCCCAGGGCCTTGTCCACGCCGGCGGGCATCACTTCCACATTGTGGGGGTTGGACTGGGTCACCAGAATATCTTCTTCCTTCAGCAGCGCTTCCCGGATCGGCGGAAGCGGCTGATTGTTGCAAACGAAGAACTTGTAAACGGTCTGCCCCCGCACCATGTCCCGGGCCGCGTCCCGTCCGTGCGTGTAGACGACCCCCAGCGAACGGATGCGGTCGCCGCAGGAGATTTCGGAATGGTGCCGCAATCCGGCCGTGCCGGTGCACACCGCTTTGTTGCCAAAAATAAAATAGTCGGCTTGAAACGCTTCCAGAACGTCCAGCACCCGTTCCGCGGCTTTTCTGTCCATGGGCCGGGACGCCAGCGAATGAAGATGCTGATCCGTGATCTGCGCGCCGTTGGTGCCGATGATGGGGCAATTCAGCCCGTACTCCTCCAGCTTAACGAACACATTTTCCGGAAACCGTCCGGACGCAATCACCACCGGGATGCCGCGCCGCTGCGATTCCCGGATGATTTCCACGTTTTCCCGGGGAATATCGGAAGCATTGTTCAGCAAGGTCCCGTCAATATCCGTTGCAATCAAACGAACCGGCATGCAGGCTCAACCGCTCCTTTTTCTTCAGAATGGCGGATCGATCTGAAACGTTTTACCGTCCAGATACGAAAGGCTTCCACCCGCGCACAGCGACAGCTCCGCAGCGCACAGCTTCAGGCTGCCCACCGATTTCAAGCGCTTGTTCAATTCCCGGTCCCCGTATTTGTCGTCCCCCAAAATGGGATGGGACAGAAAGCTCATGTGGGCCCGGATCTGATGCGTCCGCCCAGTGATCAGGCGCACCCGCAGGCGGGAAAGCGTGCCGTCAAACGACAGCGTTTCATACTGAGTGGCAATCGGAAGGGCGCCGGGCGTTTCGTGGGTCACGATCCGGACCCGGGCCTTTTCCGCGTCCTTAATCAGGAATGCGGTTTTGGTATCCGCCGCGGGGCGCATTTCTCCCCGCACCAGGCACTGGTAGATCTTGGTCAGCGCCCGGTTTTTGAACGCGTCCAGCAGCAGCGCTTCCGCCTCGTCATCCTTGCACAGCAGCAGCAGTCCGCTTGTCTGGTTGTCCAGCCGGTGGCACAGCCGGGGGATGAAGCTCCCCTTTGCCCGCTCCGTCAAAAGGGACAATACCGTCATGCCGCCGTACTCGTCTTCCCCGCAGCTGATACCGGCGGGCTTATTGATCAAAAGGATCCGATCGTCCTCGTACACGACGGGCAATTCCACCGGATAATCCGTGTACAGCTGTACTTTCGCGCCCGGCGCCGCTTTTGCGTCCGCCTTGATCCGCTTTCCGTCCATTTTCACGTCCCGGGCGCTGAAAGCGTCCCGGATCACGCGTTCCGGCAGCAGCGGAAAAGCCAGCGCGGCGTACGTCCGCATGGACAGGCCCGCCGCCCGCGGCGTCACCGCCGCTTCGTACACCCGCATCAGTTCAGCACCGCCGAGGGCATGCCCATCCACCGCACCGTCTGCAAGTGCAGCTGGGTCAGGGCATCCGTCATCCGGGGCGTGGGCAGCACGCACAGCATGCTCTCCATCACTTCCCGCATTTCCGTCAGCGTCGCCCCCTGCTTGGCCATCATGCGCAGATCCTCCAGGGCCTCGTCCTCGCCGTATTCCGGTCGCACGGCCCCGGTCAATGCCCCGCGCATGGCCTCGCTGCAGGCCACTTCTTCCGGCAGCATGCCGTTCATGCCGCCCAGCATCATTTCCCTTGTCAGGTGGGTTTCCGCCGGCTGCATCTGCGACAGGGTGCGGATCAGGTGATCGGGGTCCGCCAGCCCCGGATGCAGCAGCAAAATTTCTCCCTGTCCCGTCTGCACGTAATCAAAGGACGTTTTCAGATACCGGGAAATGTAAACCTCGGGCCTCTCGATTTCTTCCGGCTGCAATTGCTGCGCAAAATGCGACGCGGGCACCCCGGCATGCAGAAAACCGGCCAGGTACAGCAGGCTGTGCAGCGTGGCGTCAAAGGAAAACAGCTTTTCCCGGATCCGGGCGTATTTTTCCGTCAGCATCGCCTGGGTGATCAGCCCGGCCAGACTGTCCTCCAGATGCAAAACCGCGTTATCCTCATCCTGGATGCGCAGCACGCACCACAGCCTGGAAATCAGCCCTTCAGCGGCGCTGATCTCGTCCCAATCGGCCAGGAAGGTATCCCCGCCGTTCATCAGCATCCGCTTCACCAGTTCATCTTCCCGGGGAGAAAGAAAACAGGCTTCCAGGCTCACCTGCTCCAGCACCCGGCGGCACAATTCGGCCTGCGTGGGAAACGGAAAGCGCTTTTCCTGGGCATAAAAGGAAAAGCGAAACAGTTTTTCCAGTTCATCCTGGCACAGTTCGCCGAAAATCCCCGTTTCGGGGCAACGGGACAGCCTGTCCTGACACGCCTCCAGCTGCCTTTCCCGCATGACGCTCATGGTTTTGTCGCACCAGCGTTCCTGCCGGCTCGTGTTCATTCTCAGCAAATCCTCATCTCCCCGTCGGTTCCCCGTTTGATTGTGAATCCACAAAAAAATTATACCGTCATTTGCGGCCCTGTCAAGCCTTTTTCAAGGGAATGGCAATTCACCCGTTTTGCGCCATGCGGATCATTTCTTCTTCCGTGATCACCGGGATGCCCAGGGCCTGCGCTTTGGTCAGCTTGCTGCCCGCGTTTTCCCCGGCCACCACATAGGCCGTTTTCCGGCTGACGCTGCCGGAGGCCGTGCCGCCGTTTTCCCGGATAAAATTCTCCGCTTCCTGCCGGGAGAACGTGGGCAGCGTACCGGTCACCACCAGCGTCATGCCGCTGAACGCGCCGCCGGCGGATTGCTTTTCCTCCTGGGGCGAAACGCCGGACTGCAGCAGCCGGTCGATCATCTGGATATTTTCCGGGAAAGAGAAAAAGTCGATCACGCTTTGCGCCACGACGTCGCCGACTTCGTCAATGGCCAGCAGTTCCTCCAGCGTGGCGGTACGCACCCTGTCCAGCGTCCCGAAGGCCGCCGACAGGTCCCGGGCAGTGCGCCTGCCGATGTTGGGGATGCCGATGGCCAGCAAAAACCGGGACAGGCCGCAGTGCTTGCTTCCCTCCAGGGAATCGATCAGGTTCTGGGCGCGCTTATCCTGGAAGCCGTCCAGGGCCTGCAGCTCGTTCACCGTCAGATGGTACAAATCGGCGGCGTCCCGCACGCCCAGGGAATCATAGAGCAGCTCCGCCGTTTTTTCGGAAAACCCGGTAATGTCCATGGCGTCCCGGGAAGCGAAATGGGCCAGCCGGGCCACCGCCTGGGGCTTGCAGTTTTCCCGGTTCAGGCAGTACAGATTGGCGCCGCGGACGGTGACGGGCCCTCCGCAGGCAGGGCACACCGCCGGCGGCAGGATCGGCGCGCCTTCGATGCCGTCTTCCACCCGGCCCATGATTTCGGGGATCACGTCGTTGGAGCGGCGGATCCACACCGTGCAGCCCAGGGTCAGGGATTTGCGCTGGATGTCGCCCAGGTTATTCAGCGTGGCTTTTTTCACGGTAACGCCGGCAAAATCCACCGGGGACACGTGGGCCAGCGGCGTCAGTTTTCCGGTGCGGCCCAGTTCCCAGGTGACCTTCTCCAGCGTTGCGGTGTTTTCCTCGGCGGCAAATTTGAACGCCACTTCCCCCCGGGGAAATTTATCGGTGAAGCCCAGCGCCGCCCGGGTACGGTCGTCCATCACCTTCACCACGGCGCCGTCAATAAGAAAATCCAAATGGGGCCGGTCCTCTTCGATTTTCCGGATCAGGGCCATCACGTCCTGCCGGTTCCGGGCCACTTCAAAATAGGGGCTCACGGGAAAGCCCTGGTCCCGGATAAAGGCGATCATGCCCTGTTCATCGGTATAGGGCGGGTTATCGATGGTGCCCACCGTATAAAAGAAGGCGGACAGGTTCCGGGACGCCGTCACCGCGGGATCCAGGTTGCGCAGCGCGCCGGCGGCGGCGTTGCGGGCGTTTTTCAGCGGTTCCTCCGCCGTCCGGTTATACTTTTCCAGCACGCTCAGCCGCATGATGCACTCGCCGTGGACCTCGATGCGCCCCTTCCACGGAATGGACAGGGGAATGTCCCGGATGGTACGGGCCTGGGGCAGGATCGCTTCGCCCACCTCGCCGTTTCCCCGGGTGGCCGCCTGGGTCAGCACGCCGTTTTCGTAGGTCAGGTTCAGCGTCAGGCCGTCCAGCTTGTATTCCACCGCGTAGGCCAGGGGCGGCAGCGTCGGATCCTGGTCATGCAGCTTCTCCGTGCGGTCAAACCAGGCGTTCAGTTCTTCCTCGCTCTGGGTTTTATCCATGCTCCAGAGCCGGGTGATATGCCGATGCTGGCGAAAGGCCGCCAGCGGTTCCCCGCCTACCCGCAGGGACGGGGAATCCGGCAGTACGGTGCCCGTTTCTTTTTCCATGGCCAGCAATCGGTTGTACAGCCGGTCCCACTCCGCATCGGAAATCAAGGGATTATCCAGCACGTAATAAGCCCGGGCGGTTTCGTTCAGATAGTCCACCAGGGAACGCATGTCAGAGAACTGTTTTTCCATGGTTACTCCTCCCCTTTTCCCGCTTCCAGCAAAAAAGGGTTCCCGAAAGAACCCTTTTGGGGGTTACGCTTCAATTTTCACAATGGGTGCGATGGCCAGGGAAAATTCCTTGGTACCGTAAGCGGTAAAGGCGATCACGATCCGGGCGTCGCTGCCGCTGCCTTTTACCTCCTGCACCACGCCTTCCCCGAATTTACGGTGCAGCACATGGTCGCCGGTGCGGAACAGCTGGCCCACCGCCCCGGAAGCCCCGCTTCGGGCCGCGGACGGCACAAAGCCCTTTTGCACGCCGGGAATATTCAGCGCGGCGCCCCGGGACTGCGCGGCCATGCCGGGCGTGCCGAAGCTCAGGTCCCGCGTTCTTTCCCGCCGTGGCGGCAGCGGACGGGCGCTTTCCGTGGATTGGAAGGTGCCGCGGCTGGCTTCCGCCCACTCATCCACCAGCAGCCGGTCCGGGATTTCCTTGAGGAAAACGGAAGGCGGGTTGTGGGTGATCTGGTTGAACAGCATCCTTCGCCGGGCAAAGGACAAATACAGCCTCTTTCTGGCCCGGGTGATGCCCACGTAGCACAGCCGTCGCTCCTCCTCCATTTTCTTTTCTTCCATGGCCGACCGCATGGAGGGGAAAACGCCCTCCTCCAGGCCGCACAGGAACACCGCGTCGTACTCCAGGCCCTTGGCGGAATGCAGCGTCATCAGCGTCACGTACTGGGGCGCTTCCTCCTGCCGGTCCAGATCGGTGACCAGGGATACGTTTTCCAGAAACGCTTCCAGGGATTTGTCGTCGTTCTTGCTTTCAAATTCCTTGGCGGCGCCGGCAAATTCCATCAGGTTTTCCAGCCGGGTCATGGCTTCGTCGCTGCCTTCGATTTCAAACTGCGCCTTCAGGCCCGTTTCCGTCAGCATTTTTTCCACAAATTCGGAAAGGGGCAGGGTGTCCTTCATGGCCGTCAGTTTCATCAGCAGCAGGGCGAATTCCCCGATGCATTTCCGAGGCCGGGAGGACAGGCTTTCCGGCGGATCGTTGATCACGGAAAACAGCGGCAGTTCCTCCTGCCGGGCATATTCCTGCAGCGCCGCCACGGTGCTGTCCCCGATGGAGCGCTTGGGGGTGTTGATGATACGCACCAGCGACACGTCGTCCGCCGGGTTCACCACCAGGCGCAGGTACGCCAGGGCGTCGCGCACTTCCTTGCGGTCATAGAACCGGGTGCCGCCGAACACCTTGTAGGGGATGCCGGCGCGCATGAACATTTCTTCAATGACACGGCTTTGGGCGTGCATGCGGTACAGCACGGCGATCTGGGAATAGGGCAATTGTTCGCTGCGCTGCAGCTTGCGGATCTGGTCGCAGATCCAGGCGGCCTCCTCGCGTTCGTCCCCCGCGCTGTACAGGCGGATCTTTTCGCCCTCTCCCGCGTCCGTCCACAGCACTTTTTCTTTTCTTCCCGTATTGTGGGCGATCACCTGGTTGGCGGCGTCCAGAATGTTGGCGGTGGAACGGTAATTCTGCTCCAGCTTGATCACCGCCGCGTCCGGGAAATCCTTTTCAAAGTCCAGGATGTTGCGGATGTCGGCCCCGCGCCAGCCGTAAATGGACTGGTCGTCATCGCCCACCACGCACAGGTTGCGGCTGTCCTGGGTCAGCAGCCGGATAAAGGTGTACTGGGCGGCGTTGGTGTCCTGGTATTCGTCCACGTGGACGTACTGGTAGCGCTGGCGGTAATAATCCAGCACCGGCGGATGATCCACAAACAATTGCAGCGTGCGCAGCAGCAGATCGTCAAAATCCAGGGCATTGGCGGCCTTCAGCCGTTCTTCATAGTAGGAAAACACGTCGTGGATCTGCTGGCTGCGGTAATCCCTGCCGGATTCCTGGAACCATTCATCCGGCGTCAGCATTTTGTTTTTCGCGTCGGAGATTTTGCCCCGGATCTCCCGCACGGGCATTTTGCTTTCGTCCAGGCCCAGCGTTTTCAGCGCGTCCTTGATCACGCGGTTCTGGTCGTCCTCGTCATAGATGGTGAAGGAGCGCTGATAGCCCAGCTTTTCAATATCCCGCCGCAGGATGCGCACGCATACGGAATGGAACGTGCCCAGCGTCATATCCCGGGCGTCGGCACCCACCAGATGTTCCACCCGCTCCTGCATTTCCCGGGCGGCTTTGTTGGTGAACGTCAGGGCCAGGATGTTCCAGGGCTTGACGCCGTGGTCGATCAGGTTGGCGATGCGGTAGGTCAGCGTGCGGGTCTTGCCGCTGCCGGCGCCCGCCAAAATGAGCACAGGGCCTTCCAGGGTTTCCGCGGCCTTGCGCTGCATGGGGTTCAGTATATTCAAATCCATCTTATTCTTTTTCCTCTTCTCTGCGCATGCGCTGCAGCGCCAATTGGTATCCGTCTTCCCCGTACACCAGGCACCGGTTCACCCGGCTGATGGTGGCGGTGCTGGCGTGGGTGATTTCCGCGATCTGCGCGTAGGTCAGGCCCTTTTCCAGGTACTGCGCCACTTCAAACCGCTGGGCCATGGCGTTGATTTCCGGAATCGTGCACAAATCGTCCAGCAGGCACTGCAATTCCTCCCTGTTCCGCATGGACAGAATGGCGTCCAGCAGATGGGTGGTGTCGTCATGTTTCATGCGCATCTCCTCACTGTCGTTATGCTTTGATGCTTTATTATAGCACAAAACGAAACAAATGAAAAGCAAAAGTTGATCATAAAAAACAGCCCATGCCGGGCATGGACTGTTTGGATCGGGGGTTGAATCCAGGGGCTCAATCGCGGATCGTTTCCCCGGTCAGCGCCTTCCAGGCGTTGCGCAGCGTAATCTGGTTCTGCACACCGTACTCCGGGTCGTTTTGCTGCGCCTCGGTCATGGTGCGCAGGAAGTGAACGCACAAATGTCCCCCAAAGCCGTTGGCGGTGATGGAGCCGTACAGATGCGGCCGGTTGTGCATGGTGGCGATGGTCCATACGCCGCTGGGCAGCTTCACATACACCGGGTGGATGGTCCAGGACGTGCTGCCGAAGGAACGGTTCATGATCTGCGTATCCTGCCAGGTGGCCGGCTGGCTGTCGGCATGGCGGCCCAGGGAATAGAACACCAGGTTCCAGCTCAGGTTGGTCTGCGGATCGAAAACCAGGATGGTTTCCCCGGCTTTGACGGTGGGCTTGATGTCGTTTTGCCAATGCAGCAGCTGGATCTTTTTCGGCGTCGCCATCCGGCCGGTGTTTGCCGGAAGCTCCGTCACTTTGGTGGAATAGGGCTTGCCGCTGCCGCTCAAGATGGCGGTTCGGGTCAGCCCGTCGGCGATGCCGCTGATCACCAGGTGATTGCGCACCTGGAACGCCACCACGGCGTTGTGCGTGTCGGTATCGTACGTGCCGTTGACCGTCACGGGATAGCCCAGTTTTTTCAGCGCGTTCTGCATAGCGGTCACTTCGCTGCCGGTGTTGTCGATGCGCAGGGTGGAATAGGATACCGCGCTGTCCGCGGCCCGCCGGGCGGCGTCGCTGCCCAGCACGGCAAAGGTCTGTTCGCCGGCCAGGCCGTCCGCCGTCAGGCCGTTCTGGCGCTGGAAAGCCTTTACCGCGTTGACTGTGGCGGAATCGTAAGCGCTGTTGATGTTCACCGAATATCCCAGCTCCGCCAGCCGCGTCTGCACCCATCGCACGTCGCTGCCCGTGTCGCCGCTGCGCAGCACCCGGGTGAACACGCCGCTTTGCGGCTTGGGCGTTGCGGTGGCCTTGGCCGCCTTGGGCGTGGCCGTCGCCGCCGCGGGGATATACAGGAACTTGGTCATCACATAGCCCGAAACGCCGTTGTAGGTCACGGCGCACCAGGTGGTTCCCCTGTTCGTCACGGTCACTTCCGCGCCGTTGGGAATGGTAGCCAGCACCGCCACGGAATCACTGGCGGACTTGCGCAGGTTCAGGGCGCTGCCGTTGCTGGTGTTCACATAGCCCTTGACCGCGGCGCCGGATTTTTTAGGCGTAGCCGTGGGTTTGGGCGTAGCCGTTTCCGAAACCGGGAAGCTGAGGAACGCGGTCATCACATAGCCCGTTTTCCCGTTATAGCTGGTTTTGCACCAGGTTTTCCCCTTGCTGGCGATCACCAGCCGGGTGCCGTTGGGAATGGTGGCCACCACGTTGTCCCGGGTGCTGTTGGCCGCGGAACGCAGGTTCAGGGATTTTCCGTTGGACGTGGTGACGTACGCGATATTGGCGGCGTCGGCTTTGGGCGTCGCGGTGGGCTTCGGTGTTTTGGTCGCTTTGGGCGTAGCCGTAGGCTTGGCTGTCGCGGCGCTGAATTTCAAATGCTGGGTCATCACATAGCCGGAGTAGCCGCCGTAGGTGACGGCGCACCAGACGCTTCCCCGGGCCGTGACAACGATCTTCGCCCCATTGGGAATCACCGCCACGATGTTGTTGCCGCTGGTGGTCATGGCGGAGCGCATATTCAGGCTGCCGCCGTTTTTCGTGCTGACCGTGGCCGCTGTGCCGGATACCTTGGGCGTAGCCGTGGGTTTATTCGTCTTTTTGGGGGTCGCTGCGGGCGTCGTATCAAACCGCAGGTACTGGGTCATCACATAACCGGTCTTTCCTTTATAAACGGCAGTGCACCAGGTAGTGCCTTTCTTCTTGATTTCAATGCGTTCGCCTTCCGGTATGTAGGCGTACACCACTACGCTGGATGCGGTGCTGGCCTTGGCCCGCAGCTTCAGGCTGCCGCCGCCGGTAGTCACCACCGCGGTCGGCACGTCGGGCGTCGGCGTCGTCACAGCCCGGGGCGCCGTCATATCCGCCAGGGAATACAGCAGCGTCAGCGTCTTGTTGCCGGCCACGCCGTCCACCGTCAGGCCGTACTGCTTCTGAAACGCTTTCACCGCTTTCACCGTTGCGTCGCCGTATTTCCCGTCGGCCGTGATGGAAAAGCCCAGCTTTTTCAGGGCATCCTGCATCGCGAGCACTTCCACACCCTTGGCGCCTTTTTGCAGCTTGCTGTAGGCCAGCGCCTGCGGCGCGGCCAGCAGCAGGGCCAGACAAAGGGAAATCAAGCGAGTCCATGCGTGTTTCAAGGGAACGCCCTCCTCCGTGATCCCACAAAAATCGTACCTTTACGATACCACAGAAAGCCGAAAATGTAAACAAAAGTTTCAAAATTGTTACAATTTTATTTATTTCCTGAGCTGGTTTTCTTTTCTTCCCCTTGCAGCCGAAAACGGCTTGCAATCCGGGAATCAACTATGATATGATAGTGTGGGATGGGTTGGGACAACACCGAGGAGGAACACCGGATGACTGCAGGACCTTACACAGGATATGATTTGAGCGCCATCACGCCGCTTTGCATGCCCTGGCGGGAAGTGAATCATCTGCTGACGCCGGAATTCTCCCGGGATGCCGCCCTGCTGTCCTTTGAACTGGCCTCCACCGCCTACGACATGCAAACCGCCGCCTGGCGGCAGGCGGACTGGCACGACATCACCTACCAGATCGACAACACCCTGTTCACCGGCCCGGCCGTCAACGGCGAAACGGAAAAAGGGCTTTCCGAAGCCCTGGCCGACGCTTACCAGCGCACGGCATCCGCCATGCTGCGCCGCCGGAACCCCATCACCCAGCTGCGGGGCACGCTGCGGCAGCGCGACGGCAGCGACACCTGCAAAAGCCTGGTGATGATCCATCGTCTGCCCGGCGGGCGGTTCGTGGCGGCCATCGGGTTCATGGGCACCGGAAAGCAGATTTACGACTGGATCTCCAATTTCCGCATGGTGCAGGAAGACGGCGTGCACAAGGGGTTTTTGCAGCTGACGCAGGAATTTGAAAAAAACTGCCCGCTGATCGAATTTCCTCAGACGGCCCGGGAGCTGGGGCTGGAAAAGCTGACGCTTTCGGACATCCTGGCGGAGTGCCGCCGTCCCGGCAGCCGCTTCCGTTTGTGGATGGCCGGCCACAGCCAGGGCAGCGCCATCATGCAGCTGTTTGCCCTGCGGGAAATCAGCAAGGGCCTGCTGCGGCAGAACATGATCGGCTACGGCTTTGCCTCCCCCAGCGTGCTGTACCGCAGCCCGGGGTGCGATCCCGGCAGCATTCCTTTGTTCCATATCCTGAATGCCGACGACCCCATTCCCCGCGTCGGCGCGGTGCTGCATGTGGGCCGGTGCAAAATCCTTCAGCCGGACAGTGCTATGCGTTCCGCCTGCTACGGAAACATTGGAAAAACCCCCGCTTTCCGGGACGCCATGCACCTGCTTTCCGCCTGTTACCGCAACGAAGCCACCGTGCTCTACGGCATTGCCCTGCTGCGGGCCCTGATGAAGCTGCCGGACCGGGAATCGGCCCTGGCGCTGGGCAGCGTGCTGGGCAAAATGCTGCCGGACCGGCTGCTGGCCGCGCTGGGCGGCCGGGCGGACCAGCTTGTGCAATTCCTGATCCGCCATGCCGAAGCCACCTATGCCCAGCTGACAGGCGGCGCGCTGCCGGAGGATTTGCTGGTTCCTTATGAAAAGCGCGTTTCCCTCCTGATGGAACGGTACGGGGCCCAGCCCCTGATCCGGGCGCTGCTGCAGGCCATGGCCCTGCCCCACAAGCTGCGCGGTCCCATCGAAAACAACGGGATTGCCGCTTATCAATACATTGTCACCCGTCGGTTTGACAGCCTGCGGACGTACGTATCCGCCGGTACCGTTCCCCGCAGCACAGCCCGTCCCCTGCGCGGTGCCAAAACGCAGGCGGCCGGCCGCTGCCTGTATCATACCATCCGATAAAACCCCGCTCCCGCGAAAGGAGACATCCATGAGCATTCAAACCGTCCTGTCCCTGTTTGGCGGCCTGGCCATGTTCCTGTTCGGCATGCGCACCATGGGCGAAGGCCTGGAACGCGCCGCCGGCCCCCGGCTGAAGCATTTGCTGTCCCTGATGACGAAGAACAAGTTCATCGCCATGCTGACCGGCTTGCTGGTTACGGCGCTGATCCAGTCCTCCGGGGCCACCACGGTGATGGTGGTGGGCTTTGTGAACGCTCATCTGCTGTCCCTGGCCCAGGCGGTCGGCGTCATCATGGGCGCCAATATCGGTACCACCGTTACCTCGCTTCTGCTGTCCGTCACCATTGAGCCCGGCCCCATTTTCGCCTTTGTCGGCATCCTGATGATCATGCTGTTTGACAAGAACGAAACGGTGAAGCAGTCCGGCTTCGTGTTCATGGGCCTGGGCATCCTGTTTGTGGGCATGGATCTGATGAGCGCCTCCATGGAGCCGCTGCGCGAATGGCCCGTGTTTCTGGATCTGATGCAGGGCGTGCGCAACCCGGTGCTGGGCGTGCTGATCGGCATCGGGATTACGGCGCTGCTGCAGTCCTCCTCCGTTTCCGTCGGTATCATCCAGGTGCTGGCCGGCGCGGGGCTGGTCAGCATAGACGCGGCGCTTTATCTGGTGCTGGGCGCCAAAATCGGCGCCTGCACGCCGTCCCTTCTGGCCATGGCCAATTCCAGCGTTTCCGCCAAGCGCACCGCCCTGATCCACCTGCTTTTCAACGTCATCGGCGCCGTGCTGATCCTGATCCTGAGCATTTTCCTGCCCCTGGCCCACTGGGCCGAGCTCCTGGTGCCCGGCAATCCCAAGCTGTGCATTTCCTTCATGCACATTTCCATCGCCATCCTGTGCACGGCCATCCAGCTGCCCATCAGCGATCTGCTGGTGAAGCTCACCAAGGTGATCCTGCCCGGCGAGGACGTTCAGGACGCCCCCATCAAGCTGCAGTACTACGACGAGCGCTTGCTGAAAACGCCTTCCCTGGCGGCGACGCAGCTGTACAAAGAGGTGTGCCGCATGGGGCGGGAAACCTTCGAGCACATCCGCCTGGCCATGGAGGCCCTGCACAACCAGGATTTTTCCAGGGAAAAGGACATCAATTATCACGAGGAGCTGTCCGATTACCTGGAGGAAGCGATCACGGAAGGCCTGGTGGCCGTCATGCCGCTGGAATTGAGCGAGCATGAAAGCCGCCGCATCGCCTCCCTGTTCCACGTGGTCACGGACCTGGAGCGCATCAGCGACCACGCCATGAACCTGCTGGACCTGGCCCACGAAAGAGAGAGAAGGAACGCCAGGCTGTCCGATAAAGCGGCGGAGGAGCTGAGCGCCCTGTCCAGGAAGGTGCTGGAGGTGCTGTCCTCTTCCCTGGAAGGCCTGGAGGAATGGAACATTCCCGACTCCATCATGACCCTGATCGAGGCCACGGAGCAATCGGTGGACGACGACACCGAGGCCCTGCGCCAGAAGCACATCGACCGGCTGAAGGAGCATAAATGCTCCCCCAAGAGCGGCGTGATTTTCCTGGAAACCCTCACCAACCTGGAGCGCGTTTCGGACCACGCCATGAACATCGCCTCCTGCGCCCGGGAAGAAAGCGTTCACACCCACATCTGAAGCAAGTATTAAAAAAGGAGCGGATCCGGTCGATCCGCTCCTTTGTTTTTCCGTTTGTTTCCTTACAGGCCGTTCAGCTGCTCCTGAATGATTTCCTTCCAGGCGCTGTAATCCCGGGCGCCCACGTAGGCCTGACCCACCATTTCCCCTTCTCCGTTCAAAAAGAAAGTAGTGGGCACCGCCTGGATCTGGGCGATCACGTTGCGGTACATTTCCAGGGAGGGCAGCAGGTGCGGGTAAGCCGCGCCGGTGTTTTCCGCGATGGCGCGGGCCTGCTCTGTCTGCTTCTCATCGGCGGACAGATCCTCGTTGCTGCAGTCGCTGACCAGGCCGAGGATCATAACGCCCTCCGCTTCCATTTCCCGGGCCAGTTTGCCCAGATCCCCCATTTCGCCGATGCAGGGATTGCAGTACGTGGCCCACACGTTCACCATGATCAGCTTTTTTCCGGCGATCAGGGAGGCGTCCACCTGCCGGCCGTAAATATCCACCGTCTGCAGGCTGCCCAGCAGCTGGCCCGGCCGTACGATTTCCCCTTCCCAGGCCGCCATGGACGGAAGATAATGCACGTTGGTAAAGCCCAGGTCCTTCATGATCTGCGCCGCCTGCAGGCTCTCCTCCTCCGTTTCCCCGTAAACATACAGGGGCAGCGCCATGTTGGAAAAGCCGTTGTCCAGGGCGGTTTGCAGTTGTTCCCGCAGTTCATCCAGGGGCAGGGACATGGCGCCCGGCAGTGCTCCATGGCTGAATGCGTCGGCATCGCGTATGTCGAACAGGTTGATATAAATGTTTCCGTTGATTTCCTGCTGCAGATCCGCGGAGGAGATTTCCTCTCCCTGCGCCATGCCCGCAGCGGCGGCCAGCAGCAGCGCCAGCAGCAAACAGATCTTCTTCACGGTTCATTCCTCCCTCGTTTTGCTTTTGTCCATTATAGCATGGATAACAGCCAAAAACGATGGACTTTCATTTGTTTACATTTTTGTTACATTTTATCCTTGGCAGCAGGTCAAAAACGTGGTATGATAATGGCGTATGATTATCTGGAGGAGTTCCGGTTATGTTCAAGCGAGTTTTCCTTTTTCTTCTTTTGCTTCTCCTGCCCCTTTCCGCTTTGGCGGAAGACCTTTCCTTCACCGTGGTGCCCGCAGTTCTGCGTCCCGGGAAAACGGAAAGGATCAGCGTTTCCGTCCCCGCGGACGGGGAAGCACGCCTGTCTCTGCTGAATGAAAGCGACGAAACCGTGGCCGTGATCATGGAACGGCTGGATGTAACTGCCGGCGAAAACCACCTGACGTGGGACGGCCTGGACGAAAATGACACGCCCGTGCCCGCCGGAGATTATTTTTTGAATCTGGCGCTCAACGGCGACAGCGTAAAAGCAGCGCTGACGGTGGGCCAGGAAAGCCCGCAGATCCTGTCGATGGCCGCCTCCGAAGCGCTGCTGGATGACAAGCCCTGGTCCCTGACGGTGGACGCCAACATGGCCGGCACGCTGCTGGTGAGAATCAGATTGAACGACAACGCGTGGCACACCATCCTGGAAACGCCCGTGGCACCCGGCGAAAGCACCCACACCTGGGACGGCGTCTGTGAAGGCAGCGAAATCCCCAACGGGGAATATTCCGTTCAGGTACGCCTGACCGATGAAAACGGCTATGCCGGCACCGCCAGGCAAACCACCCTGGTGCGCACGCACGCCATCACCCCCACGCCCGTTCCCACCGCCACGCCCAAGCCCACGCCCCGCATCGTGATCCCCAGCCAGGTAAAGACCCAGAAGGATGAAACCAGCTATTGGACGCTGCCTGTGGGCATCCTGAACGAAAAAGCCATCTGGGACATCATGATGCAGCCCATGACCGTCATCGACGGCAACGAAAAGGACGTGTACCGGCTTCGGAAGAACCCCGACAATTCCAGCAAAAAGGACAATATCGTGGGCGAAATCACCTATGCTTCCCAGGGGGTCCACGTGCTGAAAACGCTGGACAGCGGCTGGACGCTGGTGGAGGCCTACAATTCCTCCTACGGCCCCGACTGCAAATCCCGCAGGGGTTACGGCGTCACCGACGACCTGATCCAGGGCTATGTCAAAACATCGCTGCTGAAAACCATCAACCCCCGCACCGATTACGGCCTGCTGATCGACAAGCTGGAGCAGAAGATGTACATCTTCTCCGAAGGAAAATGCATCGGCGAATTGCTGGTGTCCACCGGGCTGAACAATGACAAGCAATCCTGGAACGAAACTCCCTCCGGCGAATACGTCATGATCAGCAAAATGGGCGGATTTGCCGCAGGCAACCTGTGGTGCGCCTACGGCATGCGCGTCAACGGCGGCTGCGCTATCCATGAGGTGCCCTACATCGGCAACGAGGATACGCCCTCCGACCGCCGGGATTATTCCTCCACGGTCAAATTCCTGGGCTCCAAAGCCAGCCACGGCTGCATCCGGGTGCAGAAGGCGGCCAATCCCCAGGGCCAGAACATCAAATGGCTGTGGGACAACATCAAGAAATACACCAAGGTGCTGATCTGGGACGACACGGGACGGTTCCTGGATTATCCGGACGACGATACGCCCCTGTATTACAATCCCAGCGGCGGCAAGTATTTCCACGAAAACCAGAACTGCCCTTCCGTGAAAAACCGCTTCCTGCCTTTGACCGGTTTTACCTACGGCGAACTGGACACCGGCGCTTTCGCCAAGCTGTCCCCCTGCCCCTCCTGCGTTCACGAGATCCAGCGCAAATCCGAAATCGACGCCATCAACCGGGCCAACGGCTTCTGATCGCCCGCTTGCCGCATGGGTTTTGTCCCGCGAAAGGACAAAACCCATTTTTATGCGTAAAAATGTGCGGCAGCTTCCATTCCGGCGGATTCATCCGGCCGTTGTTCACCTGGGTTAACCTGTACATTTCCTTCCCATATCCGCCTGAATCCTGCGAAAGAATGCCTGGAGTAAGATTTTTCTAACGAACGAATCTCACTATTTTTTCCCCATTCTTGCAGCAAAATATCCAAATTTTTATGCCCCCTCTTGCATTTTTTACACGAAAATGATATGATATTTGTGACGTGAAAAACACGATCATATTCGGAGGTGTATTGATATGGCATACAAAATTTCTGACGCTTGCATCAGCTGCGGCGCTTGCGCTGCCGAATGCCCCCAGGAAGCTATCTCTGAAGGCGAAGGCAAGTTCGTCATCGATCCTGAAAAGTGCATCGAATGTGGCGTTTGCGCCGACACTTGCCCCGTGGGTGCCCCTGCTCAGGAATAATCGCTGATCAGGCACGGGTTAAGTTTTCAACCCAGGGAGAAAAACCCGCCGGCTCGTCCGGCGGTTTTTTTGTTTTGTCCTTCCTCACAGCGGATGCTGTCAGGGATGAACCTTCATCTTATTCGAGGAACAATGAAAGGCGCACTTTCACCGTCTGTAAGGTGGTGAGTAAGTGCGCCCTTCATTTTGACAAACTGGAATTTCTCTCTCAAAAGCCGTTCCGGGCCAGCGCTTTCCTGTACATCTCAGCGGCAGACGGATTGCCTTCACGGGCATACCGGGCATACAAATCGATCCATTTTCCGGCCCCGGCAAAAACTGTTCTTCCGGTCAGCTCCTTCAGATAGTATTCCGCCAGCCCTTCCGTGGGTTCCCAGGTCTCAAAGCGTCTGAAGGCATCCTCCTCGCGCAAAGCCTGCTTCAGCAGATAGATGATAAACTCATGCCCGATGAAAAGAAAACTGTCCTCAGGGCTCCGGCTGATCCCGAAAATATCCTGCGTGCCGGAGATATCGATCGCTTCGGCTCCATGCTGGATCGATGTGACCATCGTCGGGCAGAACGCTTCCACAGGCAACTGGCAGCCAACAGCCGCTTCCGCCCGTTCTGTGAAGCCGTCCTGCTCAAAGAGCGGCATCACCCGGGCGATATAGTCCCCCAGAAGCTTCCTGTCCTCCGGCCAGATCTCACGGACATAGTGATCATAGTTCCGAACCATGACTTCCGCAATCTCACGCGCCGCAGGAGCAAGGGCGAGATAGTGTTCCGGCACCTCCCCGCGGTCAGCCTGATCGATGATCTCCTGATAGAAGGATTTTGCGTCCCCGGTCCATTCCGCAATCGGCCAGCAGATCATCAGGGTGTACAGTTCGCCCCAGTGCGAGCCTCCCGCGCAGGTGATCAGACCCTCATGCTTTTTCAGCAGGGCAAGGTCTTCCTGCGGATAATCCCCGCGGTATTTTTCGCCGTAATCATTATCATATCCGCATCGGGCGACAGAAAGCATGTGATAGATGTAATTGGCTTCGCGACCGGCGATCATCCTGATCTTGTTCATTTTTGTCATCTCCGCAAATCCCGAGTTGTTGATTCAAGGCAAGTATATCACGTCAACGAGTATCCAGCAACCTGCACGCTTTTTTTCATAGGCTGCCGCAAATGGCAGTCAGCTTCCCGTATGCAAATCGTTTTAAATCACCCGTTGCAGCATACATCATAGCAATTGACAGGAACAAAAGCCCTTCCGCATTGTGTTTTCTTTCATCCGGTGCTATAATGGCAACGGATTTTTTGATGGACAGGAGGCTGGAATCGTGACTGTTCTGGAACAGCTGAACAGCAGCGGCATGTACCTGATCTGCGGAGGCATCGTCGCGCTGATCGCCCTGATTTGCGTTCTATTCCTGGTCCGCGCGTGGAAAGCGGGCAAAGCCCTGGGCATGGACACAGTGCGTATGAAGCGCGCCATTACGTCCAGCGCCACCTTCTCCGTTCTGCCCAGTGTGGGCATCCTGCTGGGCGTGCTGGCCCTGAGCGGCAGCCTGGGGCTGCCCTGGCCGTGGCTGCGGCTCAGCGTGATCGGCGCGCTCCACTACGAAACCCAGGTGGCCAGCGCCGCCGCGGAGCAGGCGGGCATCCGGCTGGGCGCCGATCCCATGACCGCCCAGGCGTTTTCCACCATTGCGCTGCTGATGAGCGTTTGCATCATGTGGGGCATGATCCTCTCCGCGCTCTTTAACCGCAAGTACCTGCACAAGCTGCAGGGCCGCTCCCCTGAGCAGAAGAAGCAGGGCGGCTTTGGCGACCTGGCCATGGTTGCCATGTTCATCGTCATGGTCAGCGCGTACCTGGGCAGCTATATCGGCACCTTCGTTTCCGGCAGCGACCGTTTCACCTTTTC
>CACYGB010000043.1 GCA_902773895.1 uncultured Eubacteriales bacterium | reverse complement strand
GATGTCCTCAACACCAAGATTCCAGCCAGTAACTGGAATACCGCCGGCGCGCATTGGGGCCTGAGTATTTATACCGGCCTGTATGATTATTTTAGCTTTATCAGCAGCAATGATGAAAAGGAGCCGGCGGTAATTTATGTTTCCTTTGACGGTTTGCTGGATTCCCGTTACACATGCCCCTCCGGCGCGCCCTATGATTGGAAACCCGGAAACAAGAGTGACAATACGCTTTATTATCCCCAAATGGATTATAACATTTGGGATGTGATTTACCGTTACCGCCAGGAAGGCAGATATTTCTCCTTGAGTAAGGATGGCTTGGGTCAGCAGAACCGCTTCAGCTTTATCGCAACCGATCGCAATGCCAGCGGTATGAACAATGCCAATTCCACGCATTATCAGATGTGGAATGAACTGATCGCCCTGGCCAATCCTGACGTGTTAAGCGCAATCGCGGATGAAGACGGCACGATCACCATTACGAACAAGTATGAGCCTGAAGAAACCGCGGTCACCGTCACCAAGATCTGGGACGACGACAACGACGCAGGTAAGGTACGCCCCGAAAGCATCAAGGTGACGCTGATGGCCAACGGCGAATCTGCGGCGGAGCAGGAGATCACCGCGGAAGACGGCTGGACCTTCACCTTTGACAAGCTGCCCGTCTATGCGGACGGCAAGAAGATTACCTACACGGTGAAGGAAAAAGCGGTTGCGAACTATGACGCGCCTGTGATCACAGGCAATGCCGAAACGGGCTTCAAGATCAAAAACCCGCGTACCACGCCGCCCGATCCCTATGACTACGTATTTACCTTCACCAAGCGTTGGGCAGGGACGCCGGGAGACAGCATTAACTGGAAGTCGTATACCCTTGACGGCAAGGAGGCACGCCTGAAAGGGTTCAAGAAGACGGTGGTTAGCAAAAACGAGTGGCGTTACGAAAAGTGGTTCAAGGCCATGCCCGATTACTATATCATTGAAGATGTGCCGGCCGGCTACACGGTGCGCTATCAGAATGTGGGCAAATATGCGGATGTGACGGATCGCTGCTATAATGGCGGAACGATTATCAACTACCCGGTGCCCAAGACGGGCGATGACGCGAACCCGATCCTGTGGATTGGTTGCATTCTGGCCAGCCTGACCCTGCTGGGTGGTATCGGTTTCATCGCGAAACGCAGAAAGCACAGCTGAAACTCATAAACAACAACGAAGCAGGCCATATCAAGCCAATTGGTATGGCCTGTTTCAGTGGAGGAGCTAAGCAAAGGAAGCGGATGCGGCGCAGAAGCGCAGAGTATATCGAATAATACTATTTCAATTCCAAATCTTCTATCTTCTGGGGGCTTTTCCATTCTGACGTTGCTTTGTTCCGGTCAACGCGGCGCTGCTACGCCTCCCTCCATTCAGCTTAGTCAGGGTGAAAAACCCTCCAGAATCCGATAAGATTTTCGAATTACAATAAGATTCATATTGTCAATGGTGGATTATGACTTTGTGTTTTCTTGACACAGCGATGTGATATTGGGTGTATTGTAAGCGTGGGTACATTGAGCTCTTATCGCTAACTGAGTGTATCCCCCGGACCCCTGAACCAGGGACATTGTCCCTGGACCCACTCTGGCGATGCCGCAATCATAAAAAACAAGCAATGAGCGCCTGGAGCTTCTTATGACGACAGGAGAGCTCCCGGGCAAAAAGAAAACGGCGGGGATTTCCGAAAAACGAGCTTGTTCGTTTTTCCGGAAATCCCCGCCGTTTTCTCCTGTGCGCTTGCGCACAGGCGGGCCGGCAAAGCCGGCCTGCCCGGAAGTGGCATGTTTTCGTTCTCTTTGCTGTTGCGGAACACCGCTGGAAAATGTAGCCGCGCACCATCCGCAGCCGGCGGGGTTCGGGGAGGGACACCCTCCCCGACGGGGTTCGGGGCAGCGCCCCGGCGTTCTCCCCGCGCGATTTTGCAGAACGGGCAATCATCCATCCATCCATCGTTCGCTTCCTGTTCCAAATAAATCAGCGCAGCGGCGCGGGAAAGCGTTTGCTGCGCTGTACGGGGTTTACACTTCGTAATCAATGCACACCCGGTTCTTGGTGAAGGGGCGCACCTTGCTGTCCGCCACGGCCACATGCAGGGGATGCACGGCGTAGTTTTTCAGATCGTCAAAGGATTCCAGCGTGCAGTCCAGCATGGCGTCGGCGTTGGAGGTGGGGAGCAGGCCGTCCACGTTCACGTGGATGTCCGTCAGGCCGGGGATGCGGCCCTGCAGGCCCTCCAGGCCGGCCTTGATGCCGGCGCGGATCTCGGCTTTCTGCTCGGCGGAGAATTCATCTTTCAGCTGCCAGAGAATGATATGCTTGACCATGATTGATTTCCTCCTTTATTGGATCACCAGTTCCACCGGACAATGGTCGGAACCGAAAATCTCGCTGTGGATCGCGGCGCTTTGCACGCGCTCTTTCAGCGCGTCTGACACGATGAAGTAGTCGATGCGCCAGCCGGCGTTGTTTTCCCGGGCGTGGAAACGGTAGCTCCACCAGGAGTAGGCGCCAGTCGCGTCGGGATGCAGAAAGCGGAAGGTGTCGGTGAAGCCGCTGGCCAGCAGGGCGGTCATTTTGTCCCGTTCCTCCTGGGTAAAGCCGGCGTTGCGCAGGTTGGATTTGGGGTTCTTGATGTCCATTTCCGTGTGCGCCACATTCAGGTCGCCGCAGAAAATAACGGGCTTTGTTTTTTCCAGTTCCTTCAGGTACGCCAGGAAATCGTCCTCCCACTGCATCCGGTAGGACAGCCTGGCCAGGCCGTCCTGGGAATTGGGCGTGTACACGGTGAGAAAATGGAAATCGGGATATTCCAGGGTAATGACGCGCCCTTCATGGTCGTGTTCCGGAATGCCCAGGCCCAAGCGTACGGACAGCGGCTCCTGCCGGGTAAAGACGGCCGTTCCGGAGTAGCCCTTCTTTTCGGCGTAGTTCCAGTACTGGTGATAGCCGGGCAGGTCCATGGTGATTTGCCCCGCCTGCAGCTTGGTTTCCTGCAGGCAGAAGATGTCGGCGTCCAGCGTTTGGAACGCCTCCATGAAGTTTTTGCCCATCACGGCCCTCAGGCCGTTCACATTCCACGAAATCAGCTTCATGGCTGTCCTCCTTGCAAAGGCTGAAATACATTATAGCACAGGCACGGGAAAAGAGCAATCGCATCCCTTGCCCCGGCGCGGGAAAGAGGGTATACTGGGAGAAACAAAGGAGGCGTGCAGCCATGACGGATTTTTCGGTGAATGAAATGCTGGCCATGCAGGAAAAACTGCAGGAAAAATACCGGGAGCGCTGGGAAGAAATGTCGGTGGAGAATATTCCGCATAAGCTGCTTTGGATGGTGGGGGAGATCGGCGAGGTCATCGACATCGTGAAGAAGAACGGAAGCCGGCGGGCCGTCAGCGATCCGGCCCTGCGGGCGGCGCTGGTGGAGGAAATGGCGGACGTCATGATGTACTATCACGACGTGATGCTGTGCTGCGGGATCACCGCGGAGGAACTGAAACGCGCTTATACGCAGAAATTCGAGAGAAACATGAGCCGCTGGTGAGGACCGGCGGCTCTGTTTCCCATCAGAAAGCGATGCGTTCCCCTTTGACCTGCTCAAAGGGCCCGGGCAAGGGCTGGCTTCCGCGGGAGCAGCCGAAAAAGTCGGTATCCATCACGATGGGGGAGCCGTCCGGCTGCTCGTACTTTTCCTCCGGCTCAAACGCCATGCCCAGGGTTTCGGTGGTGACGATGGCGGTTTTGGCCTGCGGCAGATGCCGGTACAGGTCCGTCACCAGCACGGTACGGCCGTCCTGCTCTTCCAGGGCCAGCGACACTTGCTGGTCAGACACGGCATAGTCCTTTTCCTTGTCGCAGGGCTTGGCGCCGTTGAAGAATACGTTGCCGCCGGTCCAGACGGGCAGGGGAATGTAGTAGCGGTCGCTGGGGTCGGAGCCCATGCCGCAGTAGCCTTCGAATTCCCGCTTCCATTCTTCCTCGGTCTGGTAGCCGCTGTAGGGCGCGGTGCCGGTGAGGATGTTGTAGGTGTCCCAGTCGTTGTGCTTGTGTTCCATGGCTTCGTGCAGTTTCATCAGCAGGGGACGAACGGGCTTTTGCACAAAAATGTTGTTGTAGAAGCGCATATCGCCGTGCAGGATGGACATGAAGCCGGCGATTTCCGTGCGGTGCGGCACGTGATAGGGCGTGTAGCGGGGCGAACGCAGGGTCTTGGCCCCGTTTTCCACGCCGGTGCCCACGCAGGCAAAGGAGCCGGCAATCAGGTTGTGCACCACGGCGACGCCCTGGGTGGGCAGCTTCAGCGCCCGGTCGGACAAAAGCAGGTTATGGTCGATCAGCGTGGGGCCGTGGGACACCTCCACAAAAATATCCTCGCCCAGGGCCTGCAGGGCTTTTTCCTGCATCAAATGGTCGAAGGGCAGCGTGTTATCGTGGAAAATGTTCCGCGTCACCCGCGTTCCCTGGGCCTGCCAGTCCAGCCAAAGGCCCCGGGTGCAGTGGTGGAAATGGTTGCCGCGGATGATCACGTCGATGGCGGCGTGCATTTTGATGCCGCCGATTTCCGCGCCGGCCAGGTTCTGCTTGTTGTTGATGTGGTGGATGTGGTTGTTTTCGATGATGGAAAACACGCCGCCCAGATGGCCCACGATGCCCGTCTGGCCGCAGTCGTGGATATTGCAGCGGCGGATGATGTGGGAGCCGATGTTTTCCTTGCACCAGCCCTCCGTCTGGGCCTGGCAGATGCAGTCGCGCTCCGTCTGGGTGCCGTCCTTGTATTTCCAGTGCAGCCATTTATTGTCGTTGTTGGGCTGGAGGTATTTCCCCAGGGAAATGCCGGAGCATTTGGCGTGGCTGATTTCGCAGTCCTCGATGATCCAGCCTTTGCTCCAGTGCGGGCCGACCATGCCTTCCTGGTACGCCGTGGGGGGAGCCCACTGAGTGGCCGCCTTGCACACCTTGAAGCCGGACAGGGTGATGAAGCCGACGCCTTCCCGGTCCGGATAGAAGCAGTTGCGCCGCACGTTGATTTCCACATTCTCCCGGTTGGGATCATATTCGTGGAAGTTGGCGTACAGCACGGTGCTGTTTCCCTGCTGTTCGGTGTACCAGGTGTACACCGTAAAATCGGGATCCCAGGACAGGGTGTTGGGCCGGGGAGACAGCACCTCCTCCAGAGAGGTCACTTCGTACAGGGATTTGTCATTCAGGTACACTTCCCCCGTGTGCGCCTTGAAAAACGCGATGAACCAGTCGCCCTCCACCAGCGTGGTGTAGGGATTGTAGGCGCCAAACAGCGCGTTGGAGATTTCCGTCCGCCAGACGCCGGGCTTGTCCCCGTAGGGAATCCAGTTTTTCACTTCCTCCGCGCCGGTGATCACCGCGCCCAGCGGCACCGCCGAGCGGTAAACGATGGGCTTGTCCGGCGTGCCTGCATGCTGCGGATTCACATATTCCCGATAAACGCCGGGCTGCACCAGCACTTCGTCCCCGGGCTGGGCCAGCGCCGCCGCCTGGGAAATGGTGCGGAAAGGCTGCGCCGCGCTGCCGTTGCCGTTTGCCGCCGCGCGGGCTGAAACATGATACTGCATAAGGATCTGATCCCCCTTTTCTGATCGTTGCCTCCATGGTATCAAAAAATCGCCCGGTTTTCAAGCGGGCGAACGCAGAAATCCTGGTCTGGCTTTTTGCGCCGCCGGGGTGTATAATGGATCAGTCCATTTTCCGGAAAGAAGGAACCGTTATGCGTTTTGAAAAGCTGACCAATTACCTGGAGCAGCTCCGGGAGGAAAAGGTGCCGGACTGCGATCTGGCCGTGTGGGTGGATCATGCGCCGGTGTACCGCCATTGGACCGGATGCCTGAAAGGAAACGAAACCTACTGGCTTCATTCCGCCACCAAGGTGCTGACCATGACGGTGGCCATGCAGCTGATGGAGCAGGGAAAGCTGCGTTTGGAGGATCCCGTGGCCCGCTATCTGCCTGCCTTCGCCCATGTGACCGTTCAGGACGGCGACCGGGTGCGCCCGGCCAAAACGGTGATGACCGTGCAGCACCTGATGGCCATGCAGGGCGGCCTGGACTACGATTTTGAAGCGCCGGCCATTCAGCGGCTTCTCCGGGACAGCCATGGGGACGCCGACACGGTGCAGATGGCCCAATGCTACGCCGTCAAGCCCCTGCATTTTGACCCGGGCCTGGGGTTCCGCTACAGCCTTTGCCATGATGTGCTGGGAGCGGTGATGGAGGTGGCTGCCGGGAAACCCCTGAGCCGCCTGGCGCAGGAACAGGTGCTGGATCCCCTGGGGATCGGCGATTTGACCTTTCACCCCACGGGGGATCAGAGGGCCCGCCTGGCGCCGTATTACGGCCTGGACGAAAACAAAAACCTGGTTTCCCTGCCGCAGGGGCTGAACGCCGTGTGCTCCATGCCCCGGTATGAAAGCGGCGGCGGCGGCCTGATGGGCAGCGTGGACAGCTACATCCTGCTGGCCGATGCCCTGGCCAACGACGGCGTGGGCAAAAACGGCGCGCGGATCCTGAGCCGCGCGTCCATCGACGCCCTGCGCACCAACCGGCAAACCGGCCCGGCAGCGGAGGATTTCAAAAAGGTGCGCCATAAGGTTGGCTACGGCTACGGCCTGGGCGTGCGTACCCTGATTGACCCCGCGTCCTCCCGCAGCCCCGTGGGGGAATTCGGCTGGGACGGCGCCGCCGGCGCCTGGGTGATGATGGACGAGGACCATCACATCGCGGCGTTTTATGCCCAGCACGTGCTGGATTACGCCCGCACCTACTACGAGTTCCACCCCGCTATCCGGGATTTGATATACGAAGGCCTGGAAATGTAACCGCTTCACGTCAGCAGTCCGGCGGCGATACTGCCCGCCAGCTGCGCCAGGGGCGCAAAAAGGCCGCACACCGCGTCCGTCCATCCGCAGGCGGAAAACGCCCGGATGGCGCACAGCATGGCGATCATGGACGGCAGGATCTGCAGGGCAGTGGATAGCCCTTCCCGGGCTGCAGCCGCCAGGACAGCTTTTCCAGGGTCCCCGCGCTTTTGAGGATGTTCATCAGCCTACAGAAGAAGGCAAAGCCGCCGGCCATGCCCAGCGCGGCGTTCACGCCCTCTGCCGCCGCGGCCGGCACGGACGCCGCCGCCTGATCGCCGGTGCCGTGCGCCAGGCCCCACAAAAACGGAAGGCCCAGCAGCAGGCCGAATATTGCTTGCAGCATAAATTTCCTTCTTTTTAAATAATTGACAAAATTGTATATTTTTTACATATAAAAGATCATTTTTTGTCAAAACAGTTCAATGAACCTTGACAGAAAAGAGTGAAAAATGTAAAATAAGGCTTGGCGGTGGAAAAATCGCCTGGAAGAGGGGGGAAGATGATCATATGAAATCGACAGGTGTTGTACGGAAGCTGGACGATCTGGGAAGGATCGTTATTCCCATCGAATTGCGCAGGACCATGGACATCGGCCTACGGGATACGTTGGAAATTTTTGTGGAAGACGAAAAGATTATTTTGCAAAAATACCATCCTGCCTGTATTTTCTGCAACGACGCGCGGGATGTGGTGCGATATAAGGATAAGCTGATCTGCAAACGCTGCCTGGAAGAACTGAAAAAAGAGGTTTGATCCTCGTTTGAAAGCTGCCGGTAAGGCGGCTTTCTTTTTGATTGTACGGCGGCGCACGCAAAAAAAGACCAGACGGATGTCTGGCTTTTTTGATGGGGCAAAGGGGAATACGATCTGTCAGAACCGGTCCGGCATCGGAATATAAAGCGTCAGCGGCAGCCAGGAGCGCAGCACCGGGTCCATCTCCGTCAGGGCGGCATAGGGGGTGAAGAACAGGCTCACGGCTGCTTTTTCATCCAGCGTCCGGTCGGGCTCTTCCGCGGTTTCCTCCACCGTGACGCCCGCCTCGGCATCCACCGTGACGGCCAGGCGCTGCCCGTCAATTTCCAGCACCCGGCGGCCTTCCGCCAGGGCCTGGCATACCCATTTCTGGTTCAGCGCAGCCTGCAGCACCCGGGGCCAGTTCAGCACCTTCAGCATTTCGGTATCGCCGGTGGAGCAGCATTCGCAAAAAGCGTTGAGGGCGTCCGCTTCTTCCTTTTCCCAAAGGGGCGCCATGACGCTGCCGCGTTTTCTGCCCCGCATCCAGGCCTTGATGACCGCGGGCAGGTTGCTCCAATCGTCCAGCACCATTTCAAACAGCGTGTCGCCCTGGGCGACCAGGTACCCCAGAACGGAAGCGCCGTCGGTGACGGCGAAGGGCTGCGCCTCCCAGCTGCGCAGGATGTCCAGCAGCCTTTCCCGGTTCCGCACGCAGAAAAACAGCTGCGCGCCGTGCAGCTCCGCGATGGCGGACAGCGCCGGATCCTGCTCGTTTTCGATGGGCCGCAGGGTGATCCGGCTGTCGTCCGCGTCTGCCAGCGCGTGGCGGACGTTATCGGCGTTCACGGAAAATTCCAGCAATCCGCCCACTGTTTCAAAGCCGTAGTAGCCGTACCGCTGCCGCCGGCCGCCCAGCGCCATGAAATCCATGCCCTGCCGCTTGGCGGATTCGATCTGCATGGCCATCAGCCGCTTCATGTGGCCCTCGCCCCGGGCTTTTTCATGCACGGAGACGGAGCCGATGTAGCCGCAGCGAAGCGGGTTTCCGGCCAGGCTGACCTCCAGGGGCAGCAGGGCCACGGCGCCGCGGATACGGCCGTCGGCGACGGCCAGCGCGTGCAGCGGGCCATACCCCGGATGGGCGTACACCTTGGGCAGCAGACGGTCGAAATGATGGGGCCGGGCCGACTGGCTGAACACCAGGTTAATGAAATCCAGAATATTTTCCTCATCTGCCGGGGTGCCGAAACGATCCACTGTCATGGAAACCTCCCTAAAAAAGAGGGGACGATTCCCCTCTTTGCCTTTACGCCAGTTTGGTGATTTTCTGGCCCTGCTTGGTGTCCTCCACCTGGTAGCCGGCAGCCTTGAGGGCGTCGCGCAGTTCGTCGCTGCGGCTCCAGTTTTTGTCCTTGCGGGCCTGGGCGCGCTCGTCGGCCAGGGCCTGGATGTCCTGGGGCAGCGCTTCCTCCGCCTTCCGGGACAGCAGCCCCAGCACGTTGGTCAGCTCCGTCAGCGCGTTCAGGCTCTTTTCCACCGCTTCCCGGCTGCTGTTGCTGGTCAGGGATACGTTGGCGTCCTTCACCAGTTCAAAGATGGCGCTGAGGGCGTCGGCGGTGTTCAGGTCGTCGTCCATGGCGTCGTCAAAGCGCTTCGCGTCCTCGGCCACGCGCTGCAGCAGGCTGTTTTCCTCTTCGCTCAGAGGCTGATCCTTGGCCGTTTTCAGCAGGAACATCATCTGGTCCCGGGCGGTGTAAAGACGCTGCAGGGAGGCATGGGCCTGGGCCACCATTTCCCGGCTGAAATTGATGGGGCTGCGGTAATGGGCGGACAGCATGAACATGCGCACGTCCTCGGGGTCGTATTCCTTCAGGATGTCCCGCACGGTGAAGAAATTGCCCAGGGATTTGCTCATTTTTTCGTTGTCGATATTGATGAAGCCGTTGTGCATCCAGTAACGGGCAAAGGGCTTGCCGGTGGCGCATTCGGACTGGGCCACTTCGTTTTCGTGGTGCGGGAACAAAAGATCCTTGCCGCCGCAGTGGATGTCGAACGTTTCGCCCAGGTATTTCATGCTCATGGCGGAGCATTCAATATGCCAGCCGGGCCGGCCCATGCCCCAGGGGGATTTCCATGCCGGTTCGTTGGGCTTTTGCGCCTTCCACAGGGCAAAGTCCGCCGGGTTCTTTTTCACGTCGTCCACGTCGATGCGGGCGCCCGCCTCCAGGTCCTCCAGGTTCTGGCCGGACAGCTTGCCGTAGCCGGCGTCCTTTTTGGTGTCGAAATACACGTCGCCGTTGACCTCGTAGGCATAGCCCTTGTCCTGCAGGGTTTTGACCAGGCGGATGATTTCCCCGATATGCTCCGTGGCCCGGGGATGCACCGTGGCGGGACGGATGCCCAGCGCGCCGGCGTCCTTGTAGTATTCGCCGATGAACCGGTCGCCCAGTTCCTTGACGGTGATGCCCTCCTCGTTGGCCCGGCGGATCATTTTGTCGTCGATGTCGGTGAAGTTCTGCACGAAGGTCACTTCGTACCCCCGGTGCTCAAAATACCGGCGCAGCACGTCGAAGGTGATGAAGGGCCGGGCGTTGCCGATGTGAAAATAATCGTACACCGTGGGACCGCAGGCGTAAATGCCCACTTTTCCGGGATGCACCGGGACGAATTCTTCCTTTTTCCGGGTCTGGCTGTTATAAATCAGCATGGTTCCTTTCCTCTTTTCTGCTTATGTTGCTGTTTGGATTATGGATTCTCTTTCCGGGACGGACAATCCTGCACGCTGCAGGCGTCGCAGTTGGGGTGATGGCTTTTTTCCTCCATTTCCAGCTGGTCCAGGCGGCTGTCGATGGCCCGGACCTTTTCCAGCATGGGATCGGGCAGGTCGCCGTGGTTCAGGTCGATGTCGGGGCGTCCGGCCGGCGTGCGCACGATGCGACCCGGATTGCCTACCACAGTGCAGTGATCCGGCACGTCCTTGAGCACGATGGCCCCGGCGCCGATTTTGACGTGATCGCCGATGGTGATGGGGCCCAGCACCTTGGCCCCGGCGCCCACGGTGACGCCCCGGCCGATGGTGGGATGGCGCTTGCCGGTGTCCTTGCCGGTGCCGCCCAGGGTGGCGCCCTGGTAGATGGTCACGTCGTCGCCCACCTCCGCCGTTTCGCCGATCACCACGCCGGTGCCATGGTCGATAAACACGCCCCTGCCCAGCTTGGCCCCGGGGTGAATGTCGATGCCGGTGCGGCGGTAGGAATGAAAATTGATGAGCCGTGCCAGGAAATAGTGGCCCTTCAGGTAAGCCCTGTGCGCCCACCGGTGGGAACGCACGGCCTTGAACCCGGGATAACAGAAGAAAACCTCCCACCGGGAATGGGCCGCCGGGTCCCGTGCCAGCACGGTGTCGATTTCCCGCTTCAGTTCGTCAAACAAAGGAACGCCTCCTAACAAAAATGCCGTTCTCCCTTCAGAGAACGGCATATTAGCCAGCAAAAATCCACTCTTACTTGCATGGACGCGCCGTAACGCAGCGCCTGCGGCAGCGCATACCGGGCGTTTCCGCCTTTCCGCGCCGCTGGCTCCCGGGGGCACTGCCGGAGACGGTGAAGCGCACTTGCAGCCGGTGGTGCGCCCTCTCTTCCGCCGCCGAGTTCCGGTTTTTTCCCCGTTCATCGCACGGTATCATTATATGCGCGGCGGCGGAGAATGTCAAGGCTTGGGAAAAGCCTCCGCCGCCATCGCGCGGGATCACATTTCGTTCATGGTGGTGATGCGGCCCAGGGCCACGGGCAGATTGCCGTTGCGGGTGCGGATTTCATCCAGCAGGGGACGGGACTTGAAGTTTTCCGGCAGCGTCACGTGGAAGGACAGCTGGTACACGCTGCCCATTTCGATGGTGCGCACCCGCTCCAGATGCCATTCCTTGGTGTTGGCGTCCAGCAGATCGTCGAACATGCCGTCATAGTCCAGGGATTCGGGCACGCAGATCCTCAGCTCCCGGTACATCACGCTGGTCTGGCCAAAATGGACAGCGCCAAGCAGCAGGCTCATGACCGCGTAGAGCACGAACAGCAGCGCGGCCAGCCCCAGATAGCCGACACCCAGGCACATGCCCATCACCACGGACAGGAAAACAGCCAGGATCTCCCGGGCGCTGCCCTGCACGCTGCGGAAGCGCACCAGGCTGAACGCGCCGGCCACGGCGATGCCGGTGCCCAGGTTGCCGTTCACGGCCAGGATGACGCCGGCTGAAATCAGGGGCAGCAGGGCCAGGGTCATGGCGAAGGAAGGCGTGCAGGGGTTTTTCTTCATGTAAAGCAGAGAGGACAGCACACCCAGCAGAATGGCTGCGCCCATGCACAGCAGCACGGGAACCAGGGGTGTGGCGCCGCGGGTAAACAGGGATTCAAGCAATGGAATACGCCTCCTTCGTATGTTCAGGCGCTTGTTGCGCGCCCTTGAAGATATGCTGGGTATAGGCCGTGCCGTATTTGGAAAAATGGATGCGTTTGGCCTCGATGGTGTCTAGCAGCCGCACCAGCCACAGGGGATAGACCCCCGGGGTTTTGACCTCCATGATCAATTTGTCCTCCGGCACGATCAGGTGGCCCTCCTGCCGGTAGGTCAAATCCAAATGGTCAAAGCGGCAGCGGATGTTGCTGTCAAAGGTGATGCGCACGTCCAGATCCCGGTCGCTGGTCCAGGCGTCCCGGTCGTAGCGGATCACGCACTTGGGCTGCAGCTGGTAAAAGGCCATGCACCGGTCGATTTCCCGGCCGATCTGGCCGCAGGTAGGGGGCATTTTGCCCATTTCCAGGCCCTGCACCGACTGGCCCAGCGGCAGCTGCACCCGGCGTTTGTACACAACGCCCTGGTATTTTTTCTTGATTTCCACGTAGGATCGGCTGTTCAGGTCCGGCTGGGCGTAGGCCCGCAGCCGCAGCTTCTCCTTGTAGTTGGGCCGCTCCATGGACAGGCGGATCAGCAGAAAATCGCTGGTGTCGTAGTACAGGCTCTGAACGGCGGGGTCGCCGAAATCCAGCATGTAGAAGGAGCGCATACGCAGGGCGTCCGTCATGGCTTTCGCCTGCGCCCGGGAAACCAGGTACTTTTTTTCCACCCGGGCGAATACTTCCTGATCCATGTGCACACCTCCTTTTTCGAAGATCATAGCCGGGAAAAATGAATCCCGTGTGAAGAAAATCAAAACTTACGTGCCGGAAGGCACGACAAGTCATTATACAATAAAATACAGCCGCCGTCAAACCCTTTGATGAAAAATGAAAAGAATTCGGACGGCCGTAAAAAGGCTGCCGGCAGTTTCAGCCGGCAGCGCGTTTTTTGTCATCCGGATCTTATTCCGCGAGCCACACCCGCATTTCGCCCTTGCCCCGGTTGCTCCAGGCAAAATAGGGGATCAGGGTCAGCACCGTGTCCTCCTGCCGGGGCGGCTGCCAGGGGGCGTAGAGGGCAGACTGCCCGGACGGCAGGATGCGCCGGGCCGGGATGCGCAGCGCCGGCACGGGGCAGCCGCCCACGGAACGGCTTTCCACCCGGGCTTCCGCCTGGGGCGACACGCGGAGCAGATGAAGCTGCCCGCCGTTATCGCATTCCTCCGCGCAGTAAACGAAGGGGCCCCGGGCAAAGCAGATCTGTCCGGCGGTTTCCCGCACCAGGGGAGAGGCACTCAGGACGCGCACGCTCAGGTCCAGGGAGAGCGTCACCGTATCGCCGGGCTGCCACAGGCCGGAAAGCACCCAATACCCGTTTTCCTCCGACGCCGCTTTCCCCTCGCAGGTGCAGCGGCTGACGCGGCTCCAGCCGGGCTTGCGGAACGCCAGGCGGCCTGCCGCCCGGCCGGCCAGCACGGTTGCTTTGACGCTGCCGTCCCGCATCAGATCGGCGTCCAGCCGGATCGTCAGGGGCTGCCCGTTCAGCTGTGTTTCCGCTTCGCAGCCGATGTACAGGTGGATATAGAGGGTGTCCTCCGCCCGGGTCATCATGTACGCCGGCAGGGAGGATACGATGCGGGCGATGTTGGGCGGACAGCAGGAGCAGCTGAACCACTTCTGCCGCACGGGCTTCACGTGGCGCAGCCGGCTGTCCGTTTCGCAGGCTGCGGGATCCACCTCCAGGGGGTTGACGTAGAAAAAGCTCCGGCCGTCCAGCGCCATGCCGGCCAGTACGGTGTTGTACAGCGCCTGCTCCAGAACGTCTGCGTATTCGCTTTGTGGATCGGCCTGCAGCATCCGCCGGGCGAAAAAGGCCAGGCCGATGGCGGCGCAGGTTTCGGAATACGCGGTGTCGGAGGGCAGGTCGTAGGGCCGGGAGAAGGCTTCGCCGTCATGGGTGCCGCCTACGCCGCCGGTCACATACATTTTTTCCCGCACTGTGGATTGCCAAAGACGCCGGCAGGCCTGCCACATTTCGTCGTCGCCGGTGAGCCGGGCGGCGTCCGCCATGCCGCTGCACAGGTACATCTGCCGCACGGCGTGGCCCACGGCTTCGTCCATCTGCCGCACGGGCTTGTGGGCCTGGTAGTACATATACCGGTCCGACGTGACGGGCAGCGGCGGCTGGCCCTGGGCCTGGCGGCGGCGGTTTTCCTCCAGGGCGAAGGTGTTGGGGTCGGTGCCGCGCACATCCAGGAAGAAGCGGGCCAGATCCAGCCACGCCTGTTCGCCGGTTTCTTCGTACAGGCGGATCAGCGCCATTTCGGCGATTTCATGCCCGGGGCAGCCCCGTTCCTTTCCGGGGCCGAACCGGTTCATGATGCACTGCCCGAAGCGCCGGGCGGCGTCCAGCAAATCGCTTTTCCCGGTGGCCTGATGCCAGGCCACGGCGGCTTCCGTCAGATGGCCGAAGCAGTAGAGCTCATGGTGATCCTTCAGGTACGTGAAGGCTTTTTCCCGGCCCAGGATGGTGTAATAGGTGTCCAGGTAGCCGTCCTCCTCCTGGGCGGCGCAGATGGCGTCCACCGCCTGCTGGGCCTGGGCCTGCAGCGTTTCATCCGGCTGGCGCATCAATTGGTACGCCACGGCCTCGATCCACTTGTACCCGTCGCTGTCCTGGAACACCCAGCCGTAAAAACCGTTCTCCTGGGGCTGTTCGCCGGACGCAGGCTCGATGACGATGTTCATGTTCTGCCGGGGAGGCACGTATTTTCCCAGTTTTTTGGCCGCGATGGCCCGGGCGGCCGTGCGCATGTTGCGCATCCAATAGCTGGGCGCGGCGCCGGGTACCCGGTCGTTCAGCGCTTCCCATTGATAGGGGATCACGGCCTGGCGCACCAGATCCATTTCCCGGGTCCAGAAAGGATCCAGCACGCGGACGCGGTTCAGCGGAAGGGGATGGTTCATCATGGGTTCCTCCTGTTTCCCGAAAAAGCGCGGCCGCCGGATGGCTGCCGGCTTTTCGGGGATTTTATCCGGGACGGAGATCACCGGCCGGGCAGCGTCAGGCTTTTTGCTGGTTTTTTACCTGGATGGTCAGCCGGTTGGGGAATTCGTCCCCTTCCACCCAGGCGTACGACAGGGTTTCCGCCGCGCCTTTCAGCACGGCCAGGGAAAGCGCGTCAGCTGATTCTGTGGCATCCAGCCGGGGGCCGCCGTAGCAAATGGTCCATTCCGCCTGCTCCGTGGCTTCGGAATATTCGCACACGGCCTGGATGCGCGGCCCGGCCAGCAGGGGAAGGAGCATCTGCGTCGTTTCCTCAAATACCAGCTGGATGCGGCCGGCGTTCCGGGGGGAAACCTGGTTTTTATTGCACCAGGCTTCGATCTGCCCGGCCATGCCCAGAAAATCGTAATCCCGGCTTTCGATGGTCAGCTCCAGCACCTTCAGCTTTTGGATGAATCGCCGGGTGTTTTCCCGCCGGGGATGCCCGAAGATCTGCTCCGGCGTGCCGTCCTCGTAAATGCCGCCTTCGTCCATATAGAAAACGCGGTTGCTGATGGCCCGGGCAAAGCTCATTTCATGGGTGACGATCATCATGGTTTTGCCGGTTTTGGCCAGGTCGCGGATGACGGCCTGCACCTCGCCCACCATGGTGGGGTCCAGGGCGCTGGTAGGTTCGTCCAGCAATATCACTTCCGGGTCCATGGCCAGGGTGCGGGCGATGGCAATGCGCTGCTTTTGCCCGCCGGACAATTCGTCCGGGTAGTTCAGCGCCTTTTCCGCCAGGCCCACGGTGCGAAGCAGGCGCATGCCCTCGTCGTAGGCCTCCTGCTTGCTTTTGCCCAGCAGCTCCATGGGGGAGAGCATGATGTTTTCGATCACCGTCAAATGCCCGAACAGATTGAAGGACTGGAATACCATGCCCATCTTCCGGCGCACCTTACTGATGTCGCACTTCTTGTCCGTGATCTCGGTACCGTCCACCCAGATGCGGCCGGAGGTGGGCTTTTCCAGCAGGTTGATGCATCGGAGCAGGGTGCTCTTGCCGGTGCCCGAGGGGCCGATGACGGCGATCACGTCGCCGTCGCGGATGTCCGCGGTCACGTCCTTTAAGGGGGTGATGTTGGGGTATTCCTTTTTCAGATGCTCGATTTTAATCATGGCGGTTCACCCCTTTCAGGATGCGTTCCGGGCTGCGCTTTTTGGGGTCGATCCGGATGCGGATGCGGCTGACCAGGAAGCTGAACAGCCCTTCCAGCACGAAGTAAATGACGGTGACGGCGATCAGGGGGAAGAAGGCCTCGTACGTGCGGCTGCGCACGATGTCGCCCATCTTGGTCAGATCCTGTACGGCGATATAGCCCACGATGGCCGTGGCCTTGATGAGCCCCACGATCTCGCCCTGATAGGCGGGCAGCACGTGGGGGATGGCCTGGGGCAGGATGATTTTGAAGAAGGTGCGGCGGTTGCTGTGGCCCAGGGCATAGGCCGCTTCGTACTGCCCGGGATCAATGGTGCCCACGCCCATTTTGAGGAGCCCGAACACCGATGCGCCGAAGGTCAGCGTGAAGCCGATCACCGCCACGGCGATGCCGCTGATTTCCACGCGGCCGAAGATGATGTAGTACAGGATCATCAGCAGCACCACCATGGGCGTGCCCGTTACCAGCCACATGGAAAAACGGGTGACGGCGTTGGCGGCGGGATTGCCGTTGCGGCACAGCATGAACAGCAGGAAGCCCAGCGCCGTGCCGCACAGGATGGACAGCAGGGTGATCAGCGTGGTGTTGCCCACGCCCTCCAGGAACAGCTTCCAGCGACCCTCGCGAAGGAAGGTTTTGCGGAAGCTGGCGGCGATGCCGTCCCAGAAGGTTTCGGCCTGTGCATCGGGGGCGGCCTCGTCTGCTTTCAGCACCATGGCAACGATGCCGGCGGAATAGTTGGGATCGGAAAACAGCACGTTTTCAGCCCGCTCGGGCGTAATGCTGATGCCGGCCGCCGCAAAATCGCATTTCCCTGTCTGGACGGCGGGCAGAACGCCGTCGAAATTCATGTCCACAATTTCCAGGCCGTACCCGCAGGCTTCACAGAACAGGGCGGCCAGCTCCATGTCGTATCCCACGATCCGGCCGTCGCGGACATATTCAAAGGGCGCGTAGCCCGATTCCGTCGCCAGCCGGAGCACCCCGTTCGTGGCGGGGAGAGCGGCAACATCCGGCATGGTCTTTGCCTCTTCGTTTTCGCCAAACCACTTGGCTGCCAGGGCCTCCAGCGTTCCGTCGGGCAGCTGCCTGAGGAAAGCGTTGAACTGATCCCGCAGCGCTTTCCCGGCCTCATCCTTGTCAAACACCAGGGCGAACAAATAGTTTCCCAGGTAATCCGGCAGGCAGGAAATGCGGCTGTCCTCCTGCATGATCAGCCGCCCCACGGGCTCGTCAACGATGAAGGCGTCCACTTTTTTCCCGGTCAGCGCCGCCACCAGATCCGCTTTCGTGTTGTAAAACTCAATCTCCGCGTCCGGCAGATACAGCGTTGCCAGCTCATCAAAATTGCTGCCGGTCTGTACGCCGATGCGTTTGCCGTTCAGCTGGCTGAGCGGGTTGAACTGATCCGCGATGCGCCCTTCAGCCGGGATCACCATCACGGTGCCGCCTGAGTAGTTCGGCTCGGAAAAGAGCACGCTCTCCGCCCGCTCCGGCGTGATCGTGAGGGCGGAGCCGCCGAAATCGCATTTCCCGGATTGCACGGCCGGAAGGACCGCGTCCAGGTTCATGATGTCGATCTTCAGCCCGTAGCCATAGGCCTGGCAGAAGAGCACGGCGATCTCCACATCATAGCCGACCACTTGTCCGTTGCGCACATATTCAAAGGGCATGTAGTTGCCTTCCGTCGCCATTCTCAGCACGCCGTTTTCCGCGGAGAGAGATGACAGGTCCGGCAGCGGTTTTTCGCTCTCGTCGTCGGAGAACCACTTCCCCGCCAATCTGTCCAGCTCTCCGCTTTCCTTCAGCTCGACGATAAACGCGCTGAACTGGTCGCACAGGCGCCGGCCTTCCTCGGTTTTGTCAAAGCAGTAGGCGAACTCAAAGGTATCCAGGTATTCTGAAAGATAGGTGACATCCTGGTTCTGATTCATGATGTACCGGATCGCGGGCTCGTCCGAGGGGAAGGCGTCGATCTTGCCGTCGGCCAGGGCGATCAGGAGATCGCTCTGGCTGTTCAGGTAGTGCAGCGTGGCGTTGGGCAGGCGATTCTTCACCAGCAGGTCAAAGCTGGAACCTGAGGGAATGCCGATGCGCTTGCCGTCCAGATCCGCCAGGCTGCGGATCTCCTGCGAGGCGCTCCCGGTGCCCTGACCGTCAGCCTGCTGAGCCGGATCGCCGCTCAGGACCGCCAGCACCACGCCGCCGGAGCTGGTGGGATCGGAGAACAGCACCTGTTCCTTGCGTTCTTCCGTCACGTTCATATCGGTGGTAAAGTCAAACTTGCCGGACTGGACGGCCGGGATGCGGGCGGCAAAGTCCACGTCGCCCAGCACCAGCTGATACCCGGCGTACCGGCAGAAGCGCACCACCAGGTCAATGTCGTAGCCCACGTTTTTGCCGTCCTTGATGTAGGAGAAGGGCATGTCCGTGGAGGTGGTCACCACCCGGATGGAGCCTTTTTCACCGGTCAGGTCGGACATGTCCACCGTTTTCCGGCTTTCGTCCGTGCCGAACCAGATGTCGTCCAGCTCCTGCAGGGTGCCGTCCTCCCGGCAGCGCGCCAGAAAGGCGTTCAGCTCCCGGCACAGCTCGGCGCTCCGGGGATCGTTTTTCCGGAAGGCGAAGCTGTATTCCTGGTTGGTGATCCTGGGCAGGATGTAGCCGATCTGCGGCTGCTCCGCGCGAACGGATTTCAGCTCCGGCTCATCCCCCAGGTAGGCGTCGATTTTGCCGGCCATCAGCGCGGCGATGCAGTCCGGATAGCCGTTCAGGTAAACATATTCGCTGTCGGGGAAATAGGTCTGCGCCACGGCCTCCATCATGCCGCCGGTGACCACGCCGATGCGCTTGCCGTTATACGCCCGCCAGGCGGGGACAGCCTGTTTTTCCCCGCGTACCATCACGCCCAGCTTTTCCTCGTACAGAAGATCGGAGAAGGGCAGCACTTCCTGCCGCTCCGGGGTGATGTTCAGGTTGGCCATGATGCAGTCCACGTCGCCGGTGACGGCCGCGGGGATGATGGCGCCGTAATCATAAACCTTGAACTGCACATCGGCCCCCAGCCAGGCGGCGAAGCGGCGGGCCAGTTCAATGTCGAAGCCCGTCAGCGACGTGCCCTCGTAATAGCTGTAAGGCGGCACGATGCCGGAGGTGCCCACCGTCAGGCGCAGGGCCGGCTTTTCCGGCTGCGCAATGTCCGGCATCTTTTTTTCGCCATTCGAAAGCCAGCGGCGGAGCATATCGTCCAGCGTGCCGTCCGCTTTGATTTCACCGATGAACCGGTTGAGCTTTTCCTGCAGCTTGGGGATTTTCGACGCGGGGGAGATGCCGGCGGCCACCCGGACGGGCTCGCCCATGGTTTCATCCAGCAGGTGGACTCCGGAAACCCCGCTTTCTATGGCCAGGCGCATCTGTTTCAGATCGAACACATAAGCGTCGATCTTGCCCTGGGCCACCGCCATATAGGCCGAGGTGTTGTCCGTGAAATAGGCTATGCCTGCCCGGGGCAGTTCGGCCTGCACGATTCCTTCCGCGGCGCTGCCCTGGGAAATGCCCACGATGATTCCCGGCGCGTTCAATTGTCCTGGATGCGTGATTTCCGTTCCGGCGCAGGCCGGGACAACGGAAAAAATCAGCAGGGCCGCCAGAAAAATAAGGAATTGTTTTTTCATCCGGATGCTCCTTCCGTTGGCTTTCACAAATAATCGGTTTTTCCGTCCTTTGGGACGCCGCTGCGTCAAAGCGCTTTGTTTCTGTTTCTCTATGCCGAAATGCGGGCGGATCCGTCCCCGGCTTTCCGGCGTTCAGCGGCAGGCGGACGGAACCGGACCATACCCTCATTCTATCATATTCTTCGCCCAAAAGCATCGCAAAACGGCCATAACTTTTGCGCAAACGCCGAAAAAAACCGGAAAAATTCCAATAATCAAAAATCCGAACCGGGAACCGGTTCGGATCATCGCAAAATGGTGCGCCATCAGGGACTCGAACCCGGGACACCCTGATTAAGAGTCAGGTGCTCTACCAACTGAGCTAATGGCGCAAGCAAACTTGCGGAACGTATCATACTGCAATCTGCAGGGTTTGTCAAGAGAAAAAATAAAAAATAACAAAAACAATCCAGCATGAAGGACGAGGACGTGTCCAAGAGCGTGGAGGAACCACATGAAGCAGGCGGCCAGCGAAAACTACCGCCAGGCCCAGGAAGGCGCCACCCGCAGCGCCCGGGAGATAGAAACCGTGGCGGAATACCTGCGGGACATGCAGGGCGGCGAGGACGCGCAGACGGCGCTGAACGGGCTGGTGAGCCAATTGTTTGTGCAGAGCCAGCAG
>CACYGB010000042.1 GCA_902773895.1 uncultured Eubacteriales bacterium | reverse complement strand
GGCAACCGCCTGTGGCGGATGCTTTGCCTGCGGTGAGATCAACCGAAACAAGCAATCTCCCCTGTGGGGAGTTGCGCCGATTGAGGTTGCGGACCGATGTCCCTGGTTCGGGGGGCCGGGGGCTGAAGAAGCCCCCGCGGCTCCGACTGCCGCGTCCCCCTCACTGCCCGGTCAGGTAATTCTGCAGCATCACCAGATGGGCCAGCAGGGCGGTGCGGCCGTCCTGGGTGGAGGATTTGGAGGCCTGGATGATGCTGTCCAGGGAATCCAGGTCGGCGAACAGGGCGGTAAAGGCGTCGCTGGGCGCCAGGCGTCCGCTTTCGCCGCCGGCCAGGGTGATGCTCAGGTTGTTTAACTGCTCCATGTGATACACATACTGCCGCACCCGGGAAAGGCGGGAGGGCGTGTTGCTGGTGACGATGCTGTTCATCCGGTTCACTTCGTCGATGGCGGAGGCGGTGGCGCTGATCATGCGCTGGACCATTTGGGCATTGGCCTGGCGGCGGTAAGCGGAAGCGCGGACGGCGATGGTACCCAGCACGATGGCGGCGGCCAGCAGCAGCACGCACAGAATGGCCAGCACCCGGCGCTGCAGGCGCAGGTTGCCGTTGTTCATATGAACCTTAAAGGACGTGTCGCGATACATCATGGCGGTTTTCTCCTGCGGTTTGGCGGAAGCCGGACTGCGCCGGCCCCTGTTTTTTTGCCCGGAAGCGGCGGGCATGATCCGATTATAGCACAGATTCCGCTCATCCGTAAAGCCCGGGGCACAAGCGCGGCCTGAAAGGCTTTACAATTTGTTCACGAAATTTGGCGGCCGCTGTGCTATAATACCGTCAAGCCGGGAAACCGGCAGGGATTTTTTCTTGTACATCCGGAGGCGGATCATGATCACCTTTGACGGGGTTACCAAGCGGTACGGCACGCATCTGGCGCTGAACGGCGTCAGCTTTTCTGTGCCCAAGGGGCAGATCCTGGGGCTGCTGGGCCAGAACGGCGCGGGAAAAACCACCGCCATGAATATCCTGACGGGCTGCCTGGCACCCAGCGGCGGCAGCGTGTCCATCGGCGGGTATGATGTGATGAACCAGCCCAGGCAGGCCAAGCGGCTGCTGGGCTATCTGCCGGAGCAGGCACCCCTGTACGATGAAATGACGGTGCGTTCCTTCCTGCGTTTTGCCTGCGAGCTGAAAGAGGTGCTGCGCGCTTCCGTTCCCGGCCACGTGGAGGACGTGGCGGGGAAAACGGGATTGACGGAGGTGCTGGACCGGAAGATCGGCAACCTGTCCAAAGGCTACCGCCAGCGTGTGGGCCTGGCGCAGGCGCTGTGCGGCGCGCCGGAGGTGATCGTGCTGGATGAGCCGACCGCGGGGATGGATCCCCGGCAAAGCAGCGAGCTGCGCACGCTGATCCGCGCGCTGGCCGGGGAACATACCGTGCTGTTTTCCTCCCATATCCTCAGCGAGGTCCAGTCGGTGTGCGACCGGGTGGTGATCCTGCATCACGGCAGGATCATCTGCGACAGCGCGCTGCAGTCCCTGCGGCAGGGGGAGAAACGGCTGCGGGCGGTGATCGCCTGCGGCGAGGGCGCGCTGATGCCGGCCCTGCAGCAGCTGCGGAGCGTGAAAAAGGTGGATACGGAGCGCGGCGGCGAGCCGGGCACCACGCAGGTGGTGCTGACCGCTGACGGGAACGCGCCCATCGAGCGGGAATTATTCACCCTGCTCAGCTCCATGCAGACGCCGCTGCTGCGCCTGGCCCCGGTGGAGGACAGCCTGGAAGATATTTTCCTGCGCGCTACCAGCGATGCGCTTTGATGTACAGCCAATGAAGAGAAGGGGATGAAACGGATGCGGGCCATTTATCGGCGGGAAATGCAAAGTTATTTTTACACGCCGGCGGCTTATGTTTTCATGGGCGTGTTCCTGACGCTGGCCAGCATTTTTTTCGCTGTAGGCAATCTGAGCGCGCGCAGCGGAAACCTTTTGAAACTGCTGGCACAGCTGAGCTATTTGTGGATGCTGCTTTCGCCGGTGCTCACCATGCGGCTGCTGGCGGGGGAAAGGCGGCAGCACACGGATCAACTGCTGTATTCCTCGCCTTGCTCCCTGGGGGCGCTGATCGGCGGGAAATACCTGGCGGCGTGCACGGTGCTGCTTATGACGGCGGCGGTTTCCTTTGTCTACTGCCTGATCGTGGCGGTTTACGGCACGCTGTACCTGGGGGAAACCATGGTCGGGTACCTGGGATTGATTTTGCAGGGCTGCGCCTTCATCGCGCTGGATCTGTTCATTTCCTGTTTTGCCCGCAGCCAGATGACGGCGGCGGTGGCCGGGGTGGGCATGAACCTGCTGGTGTGGTTCAGCGACGTGGTGGCCAGCGCCGTTACGGTGCGCTGGATCGGCGACGGGCTGAAATTCATCAGCCTGTACCAGCGCTTCGCGCCGTTCGCCCGGGGCCAGCTGAGCTTTTCCAATGTGCTGTTTTACTGCCTGTTTATCGGCATCATGCTGTTTTTAAGCGTTCGGGTGATCGACAGCCGGCGCTGGAGTGAGGCCTGACGATGATGAAGCGATGGAAGAACGGATGGGAGCGGCTGAAGCGGAACCGGAAATTCCGCTGCGGAGGGCTGTCGGCGGCGCTGACGGCAGCCGTGGTGGCGCTGGCCCTGCTGCTGGGCGCCCTGGCGGACGGCCTGGAGGATCGGTATGCCCTGAAGGCCGATCTTTCCTTCAACGGAGCCACCACCCAAAGCGAGGTGACCAACGCGGTGCTTTCCCAGCTGACCCGGGATGTGCACATTTACGCCGTGGTGCCCGCGGACGGGGGCGACGCCACGCTGCTGTCCCTGCTGGAAAGATACGGCGCGGCCAGCAGGCATATCGCCTGGAGCCGGGAAAGCCTGGTGCGCAATCCGGTGCTGCAGACCCAGTTTACCGACGCTGCGGGGAACCGGAGCGTAACGGACGACTGCCTGATCGTGCACTGCGCCGCCACCGGACGAACCCGCATCCTGAACGAAAACGACTATTACGTGTATTCCTACAATACGGACACCGGTACCTTCAACGAAGCGTATTTCACCTATGAAAAAAGCCTGACCGAAGCGATCCTGTATGTGTCCCAGGAGGAGCTGCCGGTGATCCAGATCCTGTCCGGCCACGGGGAACTGGGCCAAACGGACACCGCCGCCCTGGAAAACACCCTGGTCTGCGCCAACTACGCGGTGAAGCGGGTCAGCCTGGCTGCCGGGGACACCCTGGATCCGGACAGCCCGCTGATGATCCTGTCGCCCCGGTACGACCTGAGCGGCGCGGAGCTGGACACCCTGACGGCGTATGCCCGGGCCGGCGGCGATTTCTTCTTTGTTTCCCAGTACACCGATCCCGTGAACCTGGAAAACTTCAACGCCCTGATGCGGCTGTACAGCATCGAGGCCTGTCCCGGACTGGTGATCGCCAAGGAAAGCGACACCGCCAGCTATTACGCCGATTCTCCGGTGTACCTGATGCCTTACATGCAGGAAACGGACGTTACGGCCCCTTTGATCGCCGCCGGCAAGGATATTTTGCTGCTGGGCGGCGCCCGGGCGTTTCAGCTGCCCGAAACGGTGGCTGAAGGCGTCATGCTTTCGCCTGTGCTGCTGACGGGGGAAGCCTATATCCGCAATTTTGAGGACGGCGTCAGCCTCAGCGACCAGCAGCCCGGCGACCGGGAAGGAACGTTTGCCCTGGCGCTGTGGTCGGACAAGATGTTCGCGGACGGCACGGTGTCCCGGGCCTTTGCCGTGGGGAACATGAGCATGTTCCTGGATTACTGGGTGCAAAGCAGCACGGACGCCAACGCCTTCCTGCTGCAGATGATCCGCTCCCTGCAGGGCCAGGACCCCGTGAACCTGGACATCCTGCCCAAAACGGCGCTGCGCAGCGGGCTGAGCCTGGGCTCCCTGACCCCGGCCGCGGTGGTCACAGCGGCGCTGCCCCTGCTGGTGCTGCTGGGCGCGCTGCTGGTGCTGATCCCCAGAAAGAATCTGTGATCGTATGGAAAGAGTGCCGAAAAAAACGGCCCGGAAGGGGCTGAAAAAACGATGGATCGCCCTGATCCTGCTGCTGTTGCTGCTGGCGGCCGGCGGCGGGGTGCTGTGGGCGCGCCGCGCCGTGCTGCCGCCGGTGCCGGAAAGGGCGGAGCAGCCCATGCTGCTGGACCGCGAAACGGAGGATGTGGCCGCCGTGGCCGTGGAGCCCCGGGAAGGGCTTTCGTACCCGCTGGTGCGCACGGAAAACGGCTTCCGGCTGCTGGGCAGGGAAAGCCTGCCGCTGCGAAGTGATGTGGTGGATGAAATCATCGGCGTGGCGTCCTCCCTGCAGGCGGAGGGCACGGTGGCGGACACCGGCCGGGAAACGGTTTCCCTGGCGGACTTTGGCCTGGAACCCGCCGTCGTGCGCGCGGTGATCACCTATCGGGACGGATATAAAAAGGAACTGCGCATCGGGGAGATGACCCCGGAGGAAACGCCCATGCGGTACTGCATGATCGGCGGCGACCCGGTGATCTATGAAGTGCTGGCGGTGCACACCGACGTGTTTTTTCACGAACTGGAATATCTGCGGGAATTTGCGCAGCCCAGCATCCGGGGGGATTTGCTGGACCGGATCGAGGTCAGCGGCGACGTCACCTTTTCGGCGGATTATACCCCCAGCGGCTGGATCATGACCGCGCCGTACCGCTACCCCCTGTCGACCCTGCGCACGGACAGCCTGCTGTCGTCCATCGAGAGCATGGCCTTTGAAGCCTGCCTGGGCACGGAGGAGGAGGTGAACCTTGTCGATTACGGGCTGGATCAGCCGACGCTGACCGTGACGCTGACCCAGGCCAAAACGGTGATCACCGGGGAAACCCAAAGCGGGGAGCAGGTTTCCCTGGATGTGCCGGAAAGCCGCATGACGCTGCTGCTTGGCCGGGAAACGGGAAAAAGCGGCGTGTACCTGTGGTGGGACCACGCGGTATACAAAGCCAGCAATTTCCTGCTGGGCTTTTGGAAGACGCTGAATGTGGAGGATCTGCTGCTCCGCAATCCGGTGAACCTGCTGGTGAACGACCTGAACCGGGTCAGCTTCACCTGCGGCGGACAGACCCGCGTGTATGAGGTGCGCATGGTGGAAACCGTGACCGAAAACAACCAGATCGCCACGGATGAATACGGCCGGATCCTGTACGACGCCCAGGTGCAGCGATCCGGGGACGCCCAGCCCATGGATGCGGCGGAGTTCCTGAACTGGTATCAGCGCCTGGCCGCGCTGACGCCGGACGGCCGGCTGCCGGAAGGAAAAAGCGCGCCCGGCGGGGAGCCCCGGACGGTGATCCGCCTGGAAAACGACAGCCTGACAAGGGAAATCGCGTTTTACCCCTATGACGCGCTGCACAGCGCCATGGCGGTGGACGGGGTCTGCCGGTTCTACGTTTCCAACGACGCCCTGGATGCCCTGAGCGCCGCGCCGTAATGAATCAAGCCAGTTTTCCCGCATGCCGGACTTGATAACGCCCGGTATTTTCTGCATGCTTTGGGTATAAGGGGAAATAAGGATGAATTCCGGACGAAAATTTTAGTGTTGATTTTCCGATCTTTCCATGTAAAATGCAATATCAGCACAAATATTTGAGGAGGTGCTCCCCGGTGAACTATGCGGAAGAATCCCTGCGCCTGCACGGCGAGTGGAAAGGCAAGATCGAGGTCGTTTCCCGCGTCCCGGTGAAAAACAAGGAAGACCTGTCGTTGGCCTACACCCCCGGCGTGGCCCAGCCCTGCCTGGAAATCCAGAAGGATTATGATAAATCATTCACCCTGACCCGCCGGCACAACCTGGTGGCGGTGATCACTGACGGCACCGCCGTGCTGGGCCTGGGCGACATCGGGCCGGAAGCCGGCATGCCCGTGATGGAGGGGAAATGTGCCCTGTTCAAGGCTTTTGGCGACGTGGACGCGTTCCCGCTGTGCATCCGCAGCAAGGACGTGGACGAGATCGTGCGCACGGTGTACCTGATCTCCGGATCCTTCGGCGGCATCAACCTGGAGGACATCGCCGCGCCTCGGTGCTTTGAAATCGAGCGCAGGCTGAAAGAACTGTGCGATATTCCCGTGTTCCACGACGACCAGCACGGCACCGCCGTGGTGGTGGGCGCGGCGCTGATCAACGCCCTGCGGGTGGTGAAAAAGGAAATCGGCGAAGCCAAAGTGGTCATCAACGGTGCGGGCAGCGCCGGCATCGCCATCGGCAAACACCTGATGAACCTGGGCGTGAAGCACCTGAAAATGGTGGACCGTTTTGGGATCCTGTGCGAGGGAGAACAGATGAATCCGGCGCAGGAGGAAATGGCGAAAATCACCAATCCCGAAAAGTTCTCCGGCAAGCTGGCGGACGCTATGGAGGGTGCGGATGTGTTCATCGGCGTCAGCGCGCCTCACATCGTCAGCAAGGAAATGATCCGGTCCATGGCAAAGGACGCTATCGTGTTCCCCATGGCCAATCCCGTGCCGGAGATCGAGCCCGACGAAGCCCTGGAAGCGGGCGCCGCCGTGGTGGGCACCGGCCGCAGCGACCATCCCAACCAGATCAACAACGTGATGTGCTTCCCCGGCCTGTTCCGCGGCGCGCTGGACGTCCGTGCCCGGGACATCAACGAGGAAATGAAGCAGGCCGCGTCCCATGCCCTGGCGAATCTGGTGGCCCCCGATGAATTGACTGCCCAGTACATCCTGCCCCTGGCCTTTGACAAACGCATCGGCCCGGCGGTGGCCGCAGCCGTGGCCAAAGCCGCCCGGGACAGCGGGGTCGCCCGACTGTAAACAGGAAGAAACAAGAAGAAATGGGAGCCGTTATGATGGAAAAAACGGCCCCAAACTATTTACGCGTGAAGAATACGTCAAGCTGCTGCCGATCTTTGCAATCGTGACCGTGATCATCCCGGCCGCCACCTGCCTGGGTGTGCTGCCCACCGGGATGACCGGCTGCTTCCTGTTCAGGATCGGCGATGGACACGATCCTGGGCTGGATCGGCGATCATACGCTGATCACCGGCTCTATTCCGGGCATGAACCGCAAGCTCCTGGTGAAGGCCGCGGCTGCTGTGCCCCTGGGATAACCATTCACATAAAAAACAGGGAAGCGGGTTTTCGCTTTCCTGTTTTTTGCCGGATTCAAAAGCTGAAGAGAACACCGATCACGGCGGAAATGGCGATGAAGATCACCGGGCTCCATTTCAGCTTCCGCTGGCCGATGAACAGGATCACCGCCAGGATCAGCGCTTTCCAGATGAACAGATCGCCCACGCTGCCGGAGGCCTGGAAAGCGTTCAGGTCCACCAGCGCCACCTTGGCCACATTCAGCCCGGCGGCGGTGATCATGGCGATGGAAGCGGGGCGCAGGCCGTAAAACGCACCCTCCACAAAGCGGTTGCTGCGGAACTTGCTCAGGAATTTGGCGATGATCAGGATCACAATCACCGACGGCAGCGCCAGCGCCAGGGAGGCCAGGATGCCGCCCGGGATGCCGGCGGTTTTGAAGCCCGCGTAGGTGGACATGTTGATGCCGATGGCGCCGGGGGTGGATTCCGAAACGGCGATCATGTCGGCAATATCGGCATGGGAGAACCAGCCGGTGGTGTTGGACATTTCATACAGGAAAGGCAGCGTGGCCAGGCCGCCGCCCACGGAAAACAGCCCGGTTTTGGCAAATTCCAGCATCAGGCGAAGCAGGGTCATGCCTGATCACCTGCCTTTCCAGCGCGCGCTGCGCGGCGCAGGGAAATGAAGATCCCCACGGCGCCGGCCAGGATCACCAGCACCGCGGCGGGGATGCGTACGGGCAGCACGCCGGAGAAGGCGTTCAGCACGAACACCACCAGGTAAATGCCCAGGGCGCAGGCGTCCACCACCGATTTTTTCCACAGCCGCAGCACGGCCTGCACGATCAGCACGCACACGCAGACGCGGATGCCCGCGAAGGCGTGCTGCACCAGGGGCAGCGTGGCGAAATTGGTCAGGAAGGCCGCGATGATCAGGATGATCACGATGGGCCCGGTCAGGAAGCCCACGGTGGCCGCCAGCGCCCCGGGGATGCCCCGGCGTTTTTCCCCGATAAAGGTGGATACGTTCAGGGCGATGATGCCCGGCGTGCATTGGCCGATGGAAAAATAATCCCGCAGATCGTCCATGGTGGTCCAGTGCCGCTTGTCCACCAGTTCTCTTTCCAGAATGGGCAGCATGGCGTAGCCGCCGCCGAAGGTGACGCACCCGATTTTGACGAACGTCCAGTACAGGTCCAGAAGCATGTTCATCTTCCGTGTTTCCTCCTTGATGAGATGCCTTTTCATTATACATCAATCTTTTTTGAAATCAAGGCGTTTTCAGCGGTTCACTTCCGGCAGCACGGCGGCCCAGCCGGTGTTGTCGGCGCTGTACTGGGCGTTCGTACCCTCCGGCACCCGGAAGGCCAACTCCCCTTCGCAGGGAAAGGCGCTCCCGGGACACCGTTTCGGTTTTTCCGTCCGGCTCCGGGGCGCCGGGCAGCACGGCGTAATCCATCCATTCCGCCAGGGACCCGGGGGCGCTTTGGGGTGTTTTGCCCTTCAAAAGCAGGCCGGCCAGGAAGGCCGCGGCCAGCAGGAAGGCCAGGAAGGCCGCGGCCAGGTTGGGCAGCGGACGGCGCTGTATGGAAAGATGCATGGCGTTTTCCTCCCTTCAATGGAAATATGGCCCGGAAAAAGAAAAATTATCCTTTCCATTTCAGGAAATTTATCATATAATAACAGAATGAAAAAACACGGGGGAGGAAAGAAACATGAGCGTATCGTATCGGCCGTTCGGCATCGACCAGATCGGCAGGCAGATGACGTTGTATACCATGACCAACCGCGGGGGCGCGTCCGTGTCCGTGCTGGATTTCGGGGCGCATCTGGTGTCCATCCGGGTGCCGGACCGGGACGGCCGCCTGGCGGATGTGTGCCTGGGCTTTGACACCCTGGAGGAATACGACCAGAAGCCCGGCTTCCTGGGCGCCACGGTGGGCCGTTACGCCAACCGCATCGGCGGCGGCCGCTTTACCCTGAACGGCAAGGAATACACCCTGTTCCATAACGACGGCGGCAACACGTTGCACGGCGGCCGCGAAGGATTTGACAAGAAATGGTGGAAGGGGCAGGTGCTGGAGGCGGACACCGAGGATGCCGTGATCTTCACCTACGTGGCCCACGATATGGAAGAGGGCTTCCCGGGCAAAATGCACGTGCAGGTGACCTATGCCTGGGACGACCAGTGCCGCCTGTCCATCCGCTACCTGGCCCAGTGCGACCAGGATACCGTGGTGAACCTGACCAACCATGCTTATTACAACCTGGCCGGCCGCGGCACCATGCTGAACCACCGCATCACGGTGCATTCCTCCACCGTTACCGATGTGGACGCGGGCCTGATCCCCACGGGCGAAATGCTGTCCGTGGCCGGCACCGCCATGGACCTGACCCAGGGCGCCGTCATCGGCGAAAGGATCGCCCGGAAAAAGGAACACCGCCTGCTGGACGGCGTGGACGGCTTTGACTGCAACTTCGTGCTGGACGGCGAAGGGCTGAAGGAAGCCGCGGAGCTGTACGACCCCGAAAGCGGCCGGGCCATGACCGTGCTCACCACCGAGCCGGGCATCCAGATGTACACCGGCCAGGGCCTGGGCGGCACCGGCCACGGCGGCCAGGAATACCATCCCTATTCCGGCGTGGCGCTGGAAACCCAGCATTATCCCGACAGCCCCAACCATCCCGAATTCCCCACCACCGTGCTCAAGGCGGGGGACACTTTCCAGAGCACCACGGTCTATGCGTTTTCCGTAAAATAATGGAGATATTTTCCGCCGTTTGATCCGGAAACCATATGCTGTGGTTTCCCCGCCAGGGGAAGCTGTTTACCCCCTAAATAGGCGGCGCTAGTACCGGGATCTGCCTGCAAAAAATGTTACGGCGGCCCGGATCTTCCGCGCCGCTGAGCCGAAAAATGTTTCATCCGCCGGGCATTTTTAACGGAAATTTAAGGTGTGTAAAAAGGCTGGAAGGGGTTGGCAACGGCATAAACTGGTTGTATAATGGCACTGTGGATGGCTGCCCAAGGGCGGCCGTTCCTGCCGCTATGATATTCGGAGGCGCGGCAGGCCCCTTTCCGGCGCGCCGGGGCCGCGCTCCAATAAGAATGGGAGGAAATACAATGAACAAGGTATGGAAAATCCTGGTCGTCAGCCTGCTGGCCGTCGTGCTGCTGGGCCTGACCACCACCGCACTGGCCGACACCAAGAACGCGTTCTCCAAAACTTCCGGCAAGCAGGTTATTGACGGCGAAGGCAGCGATACGTTCCCCTTCACCCTGGACTATGATGCCGCCAGCGTGACCATTATCGCCGAGGTTGCTGCCATCGACTCCGAAGATGACACCGATGACTGTGACGTGGCCATCAAGCCCAATATCCCCAAGACTGCGGACCACCCCGAAACGGAGCGGAAGCATTTTGAGGCCACCGGCAAGCAGACCTGGACTTTGACCAATGTGAAAAAAGGCTCCTATCAGGTGAAGGTCAACGCTTATGACGAAACCGACACCGTCACCTGGAAAGTGACCGTGAAGGGCTCCTATGAAATCAAAGTGACCCCCAAGAAGCTGTACCTGCACAAGGGCCAGACCAAGACCCTGACTTCGGATTATACCAAAGGCACTCCCGCGGAAATGAAGGCCATCACCTGGATTTCTGGCAACAAGAAGATCGCCACCGCCACCAAGGGCACTTCCAGCGCCAAGATCAAGGGCATTGCCGGCGGCAAAACCACCGTCACCCTGAAGGCCTTTGGCCAGTCAAAGTCTGTGAATATCATTGTGTACGCCATGAGCCAGGAAAAGCCCACCGTGTACACCGGCAAGTCCGTGAAGCTGTCCATCCTGAACCTGCCCACCGACACCCCCGTGACCTGGAGCAGCAACAAGACCGAACTGGCCACCGTGAGCAGCAAGGGCCAGGTGACCGGTAAAAAAGCCACCGCCAAGGGCGAATATGTGACCATCACCGCCACGTTCAACGATCCCGCGGGCGGCGCCCACACCCTGACCGCCAAAGTGACCGTGACCAAGAACCCCTATCCCAAGACCATGCAGGTCACCGGCGGCGCGCTGGCGCTGCGCAAGGCCCCCAACGGCACCCTGATCAAGTTCGTCAAGGACGGCACCAAGGTGACGGTCACCGGCCTGCACGCCACCAACAAGGCCTGGGCCAAGGTGACTGTGGGTGGACAGAGCGGCTACATGATGCTCAAGTTCCTCAAGGACGTCAGCAGCTCCTCCACCTCCACCGATACTGAAAAGCCCACCCCCAACGTGAGCATGAAGGTCATCAAAGGCAATCTGGCCCTGCGCAGGAGCGCCGGCGGCAGCCGGATCTGCTACGTCAAGGTCGGCGCGTCCGTTCTGGCGGCGGATGCCGGTGACGGCTGGTGCTACGTGAAGGTAGCCAAGAAGTACATGGTGGACGAGGCCCTGCAGGGCGACGGCTACTACTACGGCTACATGATGAAGAGCTACCTGCAGAAGAAGTAATCCGAATTGCCGGGCGCTGCCCGGATCGCAAAGCCTGCGGAAAGAAATTTCCGCAGGCTTTTTCAGTTGGTTCTTTTCGTTTTTTCAGGGCATTTTGCTGATCGGTTTCCCTCATCCGTCCCGCTGCGGCGGAACCTCATCCACCGCAAGCGGTTCCCCTTCCCAACCAAAGCGGGGAAGGCTAAAAATTCTTCCCCCTGGAGAGGGGAGGCTCCGCCGCAGGCGGTGATGAGGTGGACCGTTGGCAACATACCCTCTGACTTTTTACGGCGAATCCTTTTGCAGGGAAGGCCGGAAAAGGCCGGAAAACCGCCGGAAGGCAGCCCGAAAAAAACTGGTGAAATTTCATGAAAAACGCCGGCGAAATTTGAAACGGATTTTGCCGAAGAATTTGCGGAAAAGTATTGACACGGGGCGTTTCCTGTGGTTTAATGTTTCCTGTTTGAGAGTTTAGTGATTCTAAACTTCCGGCCTTGACCGGCGGTTTAGTAAAAGTAAACCAAGGACGAAGGGAGGACGGCGGATTGGACATCGGTGAAAAGCTGCGCACCCTGCGGCTGCAGCGGAACCTGACCCAGGAGGAGATGGCCGACCGGTGCGAACTGAGCAAGGGCTTCATTTCCCAGGTGGAAAGGAACCTGGCCTCCCCGTCCATCGCCACGCTGACGGACATGCTGGAGGCCCTGGGCAGCAGCCTGACGGAGTTTTTCTCCGAACGGGGAGATGAAAAGCTGGTCTTTTCCCAGGGCGATATGTTCGTCAAGGAGGACGAAGAGCAGCTACGGGGCAGCATCACCTGGCTGGTGCCCGACGCCCAGAAAAACCGGATGGAGCCCATCCTGGTGGCGCTGGGGGAAGGCGGCGTGACCCAGGAAATGCCGCCCCACGAAGGGGAGGAATTCGGCTTCGTCCTGCAGGGTACGGTGACACTGCGCGTGGGCAGCAAGCGTTACCGCGTTCGCGCGGGGGAAAGCTTTTGCCTGCATCCCCGGGAAAACCACTGCATTGCCAATGACGGAAAACGGGAGGCCCGCTTCCTGTGGGTTTCCACGCCGCCCAACTTTTGATCCGTGGAGGAGAGCGTTATGGAAGAACAGCGATTGATCACCCTGGAGAACATCAGCAAGCAGTATGACGGCGTGACCGTGCTTTCCAACATTAATCTGTACATCCGCAAAAAGGAATTTGTGACCCTGCTGGGCCCTTCCGGCTGCGGCAAAACCACCACCCTGCGCATCATCGGCGGCTTTGAAATGGCGGACAGCGGCCGGGTGATGTTTGACGGCCAGGATATTTCCGCCCTGCCGCCCTACAAGCGCCGGGTGAATACGGTGTTTCAGAAGTACGCGCTGTTTCCCCATCTGAACGTGCAGGACAACATCGCCTTCGGCCTGAAGCTGAAGAAAATGAGCAAGGACGAAATCGCCCGCAAGGTGGATTACATGCTGGACCTGGTGAACATGACCGGGTACGGAAAACGCAGCGTGGATTCCCTGTCCGGCGGGCAGCAGCAGCGCATCGCCATCGCCCGGAGCCTGGTGAACGAGCCGGAGGTGCTTTTGCTGGATGAACCCCTGGGCGCCCTGGACCTGAAGCTGCGCAAGGAAATGCAATTGGAGCTCAAATCCATGCAGCAGCGCCTGGGCATCACCTTCCTGTACGTGACCCACGACCAGGAAGAAGCGCTGACCATGTCCGACACCATCGTGGTCATGCGGGGCGGCCATATCCTGCAGATCGGCACCCCCAAATCCATTTACGATGAACCGCAAAACGCCTTCGTGGCCAATTTCATCGGCGAAAGCAACATTTTCTCCGGCACCATGATCCGGGATGAGCTGGTGCATTTCTGCGGCACGGATTTCCCCTGCGTGGACTCCGGCTTCGGGGAAGACAAGCCGGTGGACGTGGTGATCCGGCCGGAGGACATCCTGCTGGTGGGCGAAGACGTGGGCCAGGTGACCGGCACGGTGAAATCGGTGCTGTTCAAGGGCGTGCATTACGAAATGATGATCGACGCCGGCCATTCCATCTGGAAGGTGCACTCCACCACCATGCAGCCGGAAGGCAGCCGCGTGGGCCTGTCCGTGGTGCCCTTCAATATCCACATCATGCATCCCATGCAGGAGGAAAACGCACAATGACCGATTTTCGGGTGCCCGCGTGGGGCTATTGGATCATGGGCGTGGGGCTGGCGGCGTTCATTGTGATGCTGGTGATGTACATCCGCAGGAACCGGGGGTTCAAGCGGCCGCTGTTCGCCTCGCCCTACGTTTTGTGGCTGGTGGTGTTCACGGTGATCCCCTGCCTGCTGGTGGCTTACTTCTCTTTCACCGATTACCAGGGCAATTTTACCCTGGATAATTTCAAGGACTTCTGGGACAGCAACTACACCGCCCGCAAGGCCATGGACCCGGAAGAAATGAAAATGTATGAGGAAATGGGCCTGACGCTGGAGGACCTGGGCCTGGAGCGCGGCACCATCAACATCAACACCCTGGTGTTCTCCCTGTGGATGGCGTTCCTGTGCACGGTGATCTGCCTGCTGCTGGGCTATCCTGCCGCCCACATCATGGCGAACCGGGATTTCAAGCTGGGGCCGACCCTGGTGGTGCTGTTCATTGTGCCCATGTGGATGAATTTCCTGCTGAGAACCGTTGCTATGATGACGCTGCTGGAGGATAACGGCGTGATCAACTCCCTGCTGGAGGCAGTCGGGATCGGCAGGCAAAAACTGCTCAACAACGTGGCCGCTGTGCAGGTGGGCATGGTGTATAACTTCCTGCCCTTTATGGTGTTTCCCATTTACAATGTGCTGAACAAGATGGACTACAAGCTGTCGGAGGCCGCCATGGACCTGGGCTGCGATAAGTGGCACACCTTCTACAAGGTGACGCTGCCCCTGTCGTTGCCCGGCGTGGTCAGCGGCATCACCATGGTGTTCATGCCGGCGGTGACCACTTTCTACATTTCCCGGCTGCTGGGCGGCGGCAAGGTGCAATTGTTCGGCGACCTGATCGAAGCCAAGTTCCTGTCCACCAGCTTGCGGGAGTGGAACGTGGGCAGCGCGCTGTCGCTGATCATGATGATCCTGATCCTGATTTCTTTGGGCCTGCTTCGGAAGGTGGACCCGGAAGGGGAAGGGGGCGGCATGGTATGACCAAGATCCTGAAACGCGTTTACCTGGGCCTGATCCTGCTGTTCCTGTACGTGCCCATCATCGTGCTGATCGTGCAGTCCTTCAACGCCGGCAAGAGCCGGGCCAAGTGGGAAGGGTTCTCCTTCACCTGGTACGGCCAATTGTTCAATGATCCCAGCATCATGAACGCCCTGTGGATCACGGTGAGCATCGCTGTGCTGGCGGCGCTCTTTTCCGCAGTCCTTGGCACCCTGGCTGCCATCGGCATTCACGCCATGCGCCGCCGGCCCCAGGCCGTCATGCTGACGCTGAACAATATTCCCATGACCATGCCGGACATCGTGACCGGTATCAGCCTGATGCTGCTGTTCATTTTCACCAAGGTGGAGCGGGGCTACGTGACCATGCTGCTGGCCCACATCACTTTCGACGTGCCCTACGTCATTTTGTCCGTCATGCCCAAGCTGCAGCAGATGAACAAGAACACCTACGAGGCGGCGCTGGACCTGGGCGCCACGCCGGTGTACGCCCTGTTCCATGTGATTCTGCCCGAGGTGATGCCCGGGGTGATCACCGGTGCCATGCTGGCCTTCACCCTGTCCCTGGACGATTTCACCATCAGCTATTTCACCACGTCGCCGCTGGTGCAGAACCTGTCCACTCTGATTTATTCCCAGGCCCGCCGGGGCATCAAGCCCACCATGAACGCCCTGAGCGCCCTCATGTTCTTGGTGCTGCTGGCGCTGCTGCTGGTGGTGAACCGCCGCACCGACAGCGAAAAAGCCTGAAACCGCTGATTCAGCGTTTTCATATTATCGGATTGGAGGAAAAAAAGAATGAAAAAATGGATTTCTCTGGTCGCAGTTCTGGTCCTGATGATGAACGTGCTGCCCCTGAACGGCGCTTTCGCCGCCCAGGAGGAAGTGAACGTATACAACTGGGAAGACTATATGAATCCCGAAGTGTTCAAGATTTTTGAACAGGAAACCGGTATTCACGTGAACGAAATGTTTTTCACCACCAACGAGGAAATGATGATCTCCCTGCGGGTGACGCCCGGCGCCTACGATCTTGTGTTTCCCTCCGATTACTGCGTGGAGCGCATGATTTCCGAAGGCCTGATCACCGAAATCAATTTTGACAGCGTACCCAATTTCAGCAATATTGAACCCTGGATGATCAATCCGGATTACGATCCGGAAAACAAATACAGCGTGCCCTTTATGTGGGGCACCGTGGGCATCCTGTACGACACCACCAAGGTGGATGATCCGGTGGATTCCTGGGGCATCCTGTGGAATGAAAAATATGCCGATGAAATCATTATGCTGGATTCCATCCGCGACACCATGGGCGTCACCCTGAAATACCTGGGCTATTCCATGAACACCCGGGACCGGCTGGAACTGAAGGCCGCCAGCGACAAGCTGATCGAGCAGAAGCCCCTGGTGAAGGCCTACTATGTGGATGAAACCAAGGACGAAATGGTGGCCGGCAACGGCGCGCTGGCGCTGATGTGGAGCGGCGACGCCCTGTACGCCATGGAAAAGAACGAAAACCTGGCTTACGCCGTGCCCAAGGAAGGCAGCAACGTGTGGGTCGACCCCATGGTGATTCCCGCCACGGCCAAAAACAAGGAAAACGCCGAAAAGCTGATCAACTTCCTCTGCCGCCCCGACATCGCCCAGATGAACTGCGAATACATCTGGTACTCCTCTCCCAATACCGCCGCCATCGAGCTGATGGGAGAAGACTACACGGAGAATCCCACCATCAATCCCACCCAGGATATTATTGACCGGTGCGAATTCTTCCACGATATTCCTGATCAGTATCTGACGGTTTACAATCTGTTCTGGGGCCGGGTGAAAGATGCGAAGTAATCGAACAAGTGCAGTCAAACGAATGATTTCCGCGGGGCTGGTGTGCGTTATGCTCATCAGCCTTTGCGCCTGTGCAGGGGCCGAGGAATACAGGACGCTGAAGAAGGGCTCGGAAGGCAGGGACGTGATGCGCCTCAAGACGGCCATGTACTGGCTGGGCTACTTCAGTAACAAGAAAAACCTGACCGATTACTACAACGAAAACACGGCCCAGCGCGTGAAGCAACTGCAGGCGGCCAACGGCCTGGAGGAAACGGGCATCGCCGACCCGGCGCTGCAGGAACTGATTTTCTCTGGCAAGGCCATTCCCACCGATACGGCGCCGTCCCCGTCGCCCGTGCCGCCGCCCACGCCGGTGCCCACGCCGACCCCTACGCCCAAGCCGACCCGGACGCCCAGGCCCACCAAAACGCCCAAGCCCACGGTGGAGCCGGCCCACGGATCCCTGAAAAGCGTGAAGCTGCCCAAGCTGACGGCGGATGGCTTCCTGGCGCCCAACGCCAAGATGGAGGAATTTATCCATATCGACGTCAACGACGGCCATTGGATTTATATTTCTTCCACCCTCTATATCGACGTGCAGCGGTGGAAGGATATTAAAAACAAGCTGGTGTGGTATGAGGCCGACGTGCGCTGCAGCGAGGAATCCCCGCTGTCCACCTATGTGAACGGCAGCCGCATCACCAGCGGCTCCCTGATTCCGCCCACCACCTTTGCCCAGCGCAACCAGATCGTACTGGGTATGAGCGACGATCATTTTGGTTTCCGCATCGTGGAAAACGGCAACGATATTCCGCCGGGCATCATCATCCGCAACCGGAAAGTGATCGTGGAGCGCACCTGGGAAAAGGAACGCCTGCCCAACCTGAACGTGCTGGCGGTTTATGACGATGGCAGCATGAAAACGCACCTGAACAAGGAATACACGGCCCAGGAATACCTAGACCGCGGCGCGGTGCACACCTTCTCTTTCGGCCCCATCCTGGTGCAGGACGGCAAGCTGAGCGAGTATATGCAGCGCAAGGATTACTATCATTACCGGGAGCCGCGGATGGCCCTGGGGATGATTGAACCGTACCATTACCTGGTGCTCTGCGTGGAAGGCCGGATGCCCGAGCAGAACAATACCGGCGCGTACCTGACCTGGCTGGCGGACAGGATGCTGGAAAAAGGCGTGCAGGAAGGCATGAACCTGGATGGCGGCGGCACGGCGTGCCTGCTCTTTATGGGGCAGAAGATCAACCGCTCCGCCAACAGCACCCGCAGCGTGTACAGCCTGATCGGCTTCGGCACATCCGAGCAGGTGACGGAAAAATAAAGCAAAGGCCCGTTTCCGAAGGGAAACGGGCTCTTTTTCCGATTCAGGGCTTTTGGGGGTGATTCAGCTTCTGCTGGGGCCGGTCTGCGGCCAGAAAAGGAGCCGCGTCCGCCGGGGGAGAGGAAACGCCGGACAGGATGCTGTAATCCAGCGGCCCGGCGATGATGATGTGGTCGATCAGGCGGATGCCCACGCCGGACAGGATGCGCTGGATTTCCAGCGTCATTTCCACGTCCTCGTTGGAGGGCCGGGGCGAACCGCTGGGGTGGTTGTGGGTCAGTACGGCGCTGACGGCGTTGTGCCGCATCAACTGCTGCATGATCAGCCGGGGATTGACGTCCACTTCGCTGGGCGTTCCGGAAGAAAGGAGCACCGTGGCGTTCAATTGCAGCTTGGCGTCAAAGCACAAAAGATAAAACTGCTCTTCCGTTACACCCAGAAACAGGGAACGGCAGTAGGCCGTCAGTTCCGTCCAGGTGTCCAGCTTTTTCCGGGGCAGCAGCTTTTCCTGCTCGTACATGCGCAGCAGGGGCAGCAGCAGGGTGATCAGCGTGGAAGCGCCGGGGCCGATGCCCGGCACCTGCTCCAGCTCTGCGGGCGAAGCCTCCATCACGGCGTGCAGGGAGCCGAACCGCCGGATCAGCGCGTGCGCCAGGGGATTGGTGTCCACCCGCGGGATCGCGTAGGTGAGCAGCAATTCCAGCACCTCGTGCGGGGCAAAGCCGCCCAGTCCTTCCCGTTTGTACCGCTCCCGCAGCCGTTCCCGATGCCCGGCGTGCTCCGACATCCAGCCCGTCCCCTTTCGTATTTCTTTCCGTTTTCTGTATTATACTACCATTGAAACGGGAAAAATGCAAGAAAACCACGGAAAAACGGGCAATTTGCCAGCGAAGGACCGGCCGGATCAGGCGGAGAAGGTTTTCCCTTCTCCGCGAAGCGGAAAATGACCTTATAGAGAGTCCTGCCATATCTGACGGTCACTGAGGCTTTCTTCTCAGTCACATCTTTCTGTTCTCTGTTCATTGAAATCACCTCCCATACGGCCGGCCACACGGAGGACAAGCGACGGCGTTTCTGTTCCTTTCGGTTCTTCTGGGGCCGGGGCGTTGTTCACGCCGGTCCTTGAGACCTCCTTCCGCACGCATGGTGCCGGATCGGCCCAGACCGAGGATTCACAGGATGATGACATCGCTTCAAATTATATGCTATAATGATTGCCGAAGCAGCAAAGAAGGGCGGGACCGGCTGTCCGGCGAAATCGATCCGACTTCGGAAGAAATGAATTTTCGGGCTACGGTTTTGCGCCGATCATTGAAGTCTTTAGGATAGCCGACATCCTATAATGATGACGGGTTTGCCGCTATACAGCCTTGCAACTCTCCTCCACGGGTTCTGTAGTGTGCTGAGACTTACAGAAAAAGTATAGCAAACAAACTTACGAAGCGAAATCCTGATGGCGGTCGTAGTTTTCCTTCAGCTTATCATTCGCAGCCACCAGTGCCCGACTGTACTGTTCCACAGCCCGCTGCTGCTGGGTGAGCTTTTGACCCAGCATGGACTGCTTGGCTTCTGTGCCAGCGATGGTCTTTTCGTAGTTCTGTACACCAGCCCCGGCCAGACAGAGGGTGGACTCGGCTTCCTTGATCTGCTGGTTGATGGTGCGCATATTGCGCGAGAAATTGCTGGAATCCAGCGACAGCGCGACCACCAGTTCGCGAAGGGTTTCAGCCATAATTGTTCACCTTCTTTTCCATTGTGGTTTTGGGGTTGCAGGCATATAATGAAAGTGCCCAGAGGGGCAAGTCGCATTTACGGAGGCAAGTATGCTGAATAACAAAGGTTTCGATTTGTGGGCTGATGGATATGACAAAACTGTCGGAGTATCAGATGAAGAGAACAGCTATCCTTTCGCGGGCTACAAGGAAGTATTGGGCCGCATTTTCAAGACCATCATGGAAAAGCCTAAAGCTGTTGTCCTTGATATTGGGTTTGGAACCGGAACATTAACAACTAAGCTCTATGAAAACGGATGTACTGTGTACGGCCAGGATTTCTCTGCCAGAATGATTGAATTAGCTTCTGTAAAAATGCCTGATGCACATCTTTATCAAGCAGACTTTTCCGAAGGTTTAGCAGAACCATTGCAACAACAAAACTATGATTTCATCGTTGCAACGTACTCTTTGCATCATCTGACAGATGATCAGAAAGTAGCCTTCCTGAAGTCTTTGCGTAAGCGCTTGAATCCAAGTGGAATGATTCTGATTGGTGATGTAGCCTTTGAAACCCGTGCTCAGTTGGAAAAGTGTCAGCAAGAAGTCGGTAATGAATGGGATGATGAGGAAATCTATTTTGTCGCAGAAGAACTGCGTAATGCATTTCCCGATCTGCTGTTTACTCCTGTTTCTTACTGTGCGGGAATTCTGACAATTACTTAATAACAGTTATCCCGGCTTCATCCCCGGCCAGACTTCATCAATGAAGCGCTGCCGGGGCTTTTTCTTTTCCTGCTCTCTGGTCGCGTCCCATGCCCGCAGGCGCAGGAAGCGCAAGTAATGGCTGAGAAATATCATACAGTTGTTACTAATCCACCTTATATGGGTAATAGCGGAATGAGTCCTAGGCTATTGCAATACGTAAAAGATTATTATCCTTCAAATAAAGGTGATTTGTTTGCTGTATTTATTGAGCGTGGCAATAATATGGTAAGGTCAATCTTTACAAGAAGGATAAACGCAATCAGAAGATTAACGGAGAATGGCAGGAAGTACCATATTATTTCGTTGAGGGAAAATACCACTTCGGAGGACATGGATCGAAATCTGTTTTTCAGGTGCAGCAATTTATGAAACTGACGACCGAAGAAGCTGCGGCCATAAACTGTCATATGGGTTTTTCTGATGGGAGCCCATCCGTAGTTCGTGACGTCAGCAATGCATACC
>CACYGB010000041.1 GCA_902773895.1 uncultured Eubacteriales bacterium | reverse complement strand
TCCTTGGAATAGTTGGTTTCCCGGTTGATCCGCAAGGGAACGTGATGCGCCTCGGCGTAGTCGATTTCCTCATCCCGGGATTTGATGTCCCACTCCCGCCAGGGGGCGATAATGGGCATGTTGGGGGCAAAATGCTTGATGGCCAGTTCAAAGCGCACCTGGTCGTTGCCCTTGCCGGTGCAGCCGTGGCAGATGGCGTCGGCGCCTTCTTTCAGGGCGATCTCCACCAGGCCCTTGGCGATGCAGGGACGGGCGTGGGACGTGCCCAGCAGATAATCCTCGTACACGGCGCCGGCCTTCATGGTGGGGATAATGTAATCATCCACATATTCATCCGTCAGATCCAGCACATACAGCTTGCTGGCGCCCGTTTTCAGGGCCTTTTCCTCCAGGCCTTCCAGCTCGTCGGCCTGGCCCACGTTGCCGGAAACGGCGACGACTTCGCAATTGTTGTAGTTTTCCTTCAGCCAGGGAATGATAATGGAAGTATCCAAACCGCCCGAATAAGCGAGTACGACCTTTTTGATGTCCGCCTTGTTCACAGATAGTTCACCCCTTCATGAATCTTTATGCATGAATTATACGCCTTATTTGGCTATATGTCAAGCATTATTCAGAAATTTTTGCATATTTATGTATTTATCTTTCCTGTCCGTTTTTTGACCGGATCGTCCTTTTTTTCATGGAAAAAGCCGGAATCGTCTGACTCCGGCCCCGTGACGGGTTTGGCTTCCCTTATTCGCTTTCCGCTTCGGAAAGCGTGTTTTCCGTTTCTTCCGCTGCCTGGGCGTCGCCGATCAGCGCCACCGGCCCGCTTTCGCACAGGAACGCCCTTCCGCCCAGCCGGACGCGCACCTGCACGGTGTAAACCCCTTCCGGCGCCCGTTCCCCCGCGGCGGTGTATCCGTCCCAATAGAAGCTGCTGGCGTTGGGCGACAATTGCTGCGGCCGGCTGGGCGCTTCATACGCCAGGCGGCGCACCACCCTTCCCTCCGCGTCCAGGATGCTCACCGTCAGGCCGCAGGGCACGTCGTGCTGGGCCAGGATGCAAAGCTCCTGCCCCAGACCCGGCGCAAACGCCGGATCGGTGGCCACGTTCAGTTTCACTTCTCCCTGATCCGGCTGCACGCACAGCAGCCGCGCGCCCTGCAGCACCGGGCGGCCCTCCTCCAGGGTGATCAGCTGGATGATGGCGTAGCCGTACGCGTCGCCGGTATCCACCTCCAGCGTGCGCATTTTCCTTCCCGGCAGCACGGTGCCGTCCTCCTGCTCCCCGTCCAGGAACTGCTGGGCCTGGCTAAAGCGCCAGGCGCCTTCTTCATGGTAAATGATCTGGTAATACAGTTCCACCGGCCTGCGCACAGTGAAGGAAAAGGACACGTCCTTTTTCCCGGCAGTGATCAATGTATCCTCGAATGTGATGTCGGTGACGGCTTTCCGGATGTCCGTATCATTCTCCGGGTCAAAGGAGAACAGCACGAATTCCCCGTCGTTCTGGGGATAGGCCTGGGGCGTGGAGGCCGCGTAGTTTTCCCGCAGGTAGCGCATCATTTCCGTCAGGGTGATCTGCCCGTCGGCATTGACGTCGGCAGCATAGTCCCCCTGGTAGCCGCAGCCGTCCGCCAGCACGGTGGCAAAGTAGCTGGCCCCGCCGGAAGCGGGATCAGCCCCCTGGAAATACCAGCTGGCCTCGCTGCCGCCGGCGCTGCACAGCACCTTGTAATCCGGCCCGGTAAAAAACACCCGGTCGGCGCCGCCGCTGAGCCCTTTGCCGATAAAAGCGCCGGAATTGCAGGCGTCCAGGATCAGCACCTTCCGGCCGGGAACCCGGTCCAGCATATCCTGCAGCGCCGGGGCGTACAGTTTTTCTTCCTCTGTTCCGTCGGAAAGCACCAGGGCGGCGTTGGCATTGGAGGTCTGCTCCTCAAACACGCCGTGAGTGCTGATGTACAGCAGGGACACATCCCTTTCCCCCGCGCCGGCAAACGTGTCCCGCACAGCTTCCTCCAGGGCGGACACCGTGCCCACGCTGTCCGAAAACAGACGGATGCGGTCATAGCCCCGGCTGTCGCACAGCAGGGTATCGCTGATCAGATGCACGTTGCTGTCCGCCGCGGGCCAAGTATCCGGCTGGGTCAAAAAATGGTCGCAGCCGATCAGCAGCGCCCGCATTTTGGGCGCGGACAGCGAGGTATCCGTGTCGTCCCCCCGGGCGGAAAAAAACGGAAGCACGCAAAGAAGCGCCAGGATCATGGCCAGGCCCTTTCGCATACCGTCCGCCTCCTTCCTTGGGGGAATGAATTCATTATACTATACTTTCGCGCCAAAATCCACAAAACCCAAAAACGCCCCGGAACTCGGGGCGTCAGGATGCCGGAAAAGCGGTTTTCCGCCAAGCGGCCGATCAGGTTTCCGCAAAATCGGTGTCGATGGTCACCTGGAACTGATAATCCGGGTACAGGGCCTGGGCGTCCCGCACGGCCTGGGCAAATACCTGATGCCGGTCCGGCGCGTCAAAGGAAATCACCAGGTCGAAGCGGATGGCTTTCTTTTCCTCATTCACGTAAAAGCCGTGCATTTGCGTCACATGCTCATGGGCGAACACCGCGTCGTGGATCTTCTGCCGCATGGCCACCACATGGTCGTCCCGGGTGTTCATGGAGTACACGCCGATGGCCGTCAGGATCACCCGGTGCTTTTCCAGCACCGCCAGGGTGATTTCCCGGATCAGTTCATCCAGTTCGTCGGCGGAATACGTGTCCGGCACTTCGATGTGCACCGAGCCGTTGAAGGCATCCGGGCCGTAATTATGCAGGATCAGGTCGTACGCCCCGGAAACGCCGGGAAAGGACAGCACCGTTTCCTTGATAGCCCGGGCCAGTTCGGCGTCCGCCCGTTCGCCCAGGATCTTGCTCAGGGTGTCCCGCAGCATTTCCACGCCGGATTTGATGATGATCAGCGAAATCACCGCGCCCAGCCACGCTTCCAGGGACACGCCCCACAGCATGAACACCACGGCGGCCGCCAGGGTGGACGCGGAAATGATGGCGTCCAGGGTGGCGTCCTCCCCGGAATTGACCAGGGAATCGGAATTCACCTTTTCCCCCACGCCCTTGACGTACCGGCCCAGCAGGATCTTCACCGCCACGCCGGCGGCGATGATGATCAGCGCGGGAACGGAATAATCCGGCGTTTCGGGCGAAATGATTTTCTTCACCGATTCCACAAAGGAAGTGATGCCGGCGTAGAGCACGATCACGGAAATGATCATGGCGCTCAGATACTCGATGCGGCCGTAGCCGAAGGGATGCTTTTTATCCGGTTCCCGGCCGGCCAGCTTGGTGCCGATGATGGTGATCACCGACGACGCGGCGTCGGACAGGTTGTTCACCGCGTCCAGCACCACCGAAATAGAGTTGGACAGCAATCCCACCGCCGCCTTGAAGCCCGCCAGGAATACGTTGGCCAGAATACCGATCACGCTGGTCCGGATAATGGTTTTGTCCCGGGATGAAGCTCCTGGATCTGCTTGGGTCATCCTGATCTCTCCTGTTTCTCGGTTTTTCCGTGTATTATCGAAAGCGGCGCGCCTGTCCGTCCGGCGTCCGCCGCATCCGGGCAAAACCGCCTGCTCCGCATGCAGACGGCTGTTTTTTCATGCCTGCAATTCTTCCAGCGCGTCGCAGCAGAAATTCTCCGCCAGGCCGGCATCGTACACCATGTCCCGGCCGTTGGCATAGGCGTTCAGCGCCGCCTGGATCACGCGCTGATGCTGGGAATCCAGATTCTGCAGCGCCCATTCCCCGCCGTCCCGTTTGCTGAGCACCAGGCCTTCCCGCAGGTAGGCCAGCGCCCGGCACAGGTTCAGCACGTAATAGCAGGGATGCGCCTGGAAATGATCCGCCGCGTCGGCTGCGTCATAACGGATGGCGCTGAGGGCATCCTCCCGCCGGACCTTGCCGAATACCCGGGAAATGCTGGGGCCGCAAAGCGCCATGCCGTACGCGTGCAGCGCCAGCACATGGGCCGTCAGGTCCGGGTCCTCCCCGTGCATCCGCTCGCAGAAGCCCCGGGCGTCCCGCTCGTAATCCTGCTGGTAGCGCTTGGACACGTGCAAGTCAAAATGCATGGGATATTTGGGATTGCGGCAGTCCGCCGCCCGGAGCACGCTCATTTCAAAGCCGGATGGCGGCGCAGCGTCCCGCAGGGAATACAGCGTTTCCGCCAGGGCGATCTTTTTTTCCGCAGTCAGGGGCTCCTGCACCACGGTCAGAAAATCCACGTCGCTGCGGTCCCACTGGAAGCAGCCCGCGGCCAGGGAACCGTGCAGGTACACGCCGGTCAGGTTTTCCCCCAGGATCTCCCTGTAGCGCTTTGCCACCCGCTGCATCAGCTGTTCGGCGTCGGCCGCATTTTGGGGCGGCTTCACGCCGCTGTCCAGCAGCTTTTTGATTTCCCGAGCGGCTTCCTCCTCGTCCTCGCCCTGTACGGTCATGATCACGGGATCGCTGCCCGTAACGCCCAGGGACAGCAGCCCCAGCATGGATTTACCGTTGATTTCCCGGTTGTTGTGTTCCAGCAGGATCCTGCTTTCAAAGCCCCCTGCCACGTAGGCCAGCTGCTCAATCTGCTGACGGTTCATCGGCGTCACCCGGGACAGATCGAGGGTACAGGTAACCATTTCATTCACCTTTTCTTTCGTCTGATTCGATCAGGGCCATCAGCCGGCGCATGCGGTGATTGACCCCGGATTTTCCGATGGGCTGGGGCAGCATCTGCCCCAATTCCTCCAGCGAAGCTTCCGGATGCAGCATCCGAAGCCGGCCGATCTCCTGCAATTCCCGGGGAAGCGCGGCCAGGCTGTGGGCCAGGGAGTAGGCCACAATGGCCTTGGCCTGCTTTTCGCCGGCGGACAATTGCTTTTTCAGGTTGGCTTCGTCGCAGTTCCGGGCCCGGTTGGCCTGGTTGCGCCCGTCCCGGCGGATGCGGATGTTTTCCATTTCCAGCAGCGCGGCATGGGCGCCCATCAGCGCCAGGCAGGACACCACGTCGTCCCCTTTTTTCAGGTACACCACGTCCGCCTCCCGCCGCTTGACCACGTGCCCTTCGATCCCGCTTTTTTCCAGGATCTTCAGCAGCGTATCCGCCCGGGCCTCGGAGGAGGTGAACTCCAGATGGTATCCCTTTTCCGGCTCGCTCATGGCCCCGGCCCCCAGAAACGCCGCCCGCAGGAAAGCCGCGCGGCAGCAGCGCCGGGTCATGGCGGCCCGGGGCACGCCCTTGTAGATCATGCCGGCGTCCGATTCCTGGATCATGCGCAGTGCGATCAGCAGCCGCCGGCTGTCACCCTCGGACACCGTCAGCACCGCCAGCCGCCGTCCGCCCAGCCGCTTGTGCCGGTTGAATTCCAGCACCGGGGTGATTTCCATGCGCTTTTTCAGCAGCAGAAAGATCCGCTTGGCCAGCGGCGCGTTTTCCACTTCATATACCACCCGCACCCGTCCGCCGCCGCTCAGGCGCAGGGAGGCGCAGGTCTGGGTCAGGGCGCTGAGCTCGCTGAGCATGCAGCAATGCTTTTCCGGCCTGATCCGCAGCAATTCTTCCTTCACCCGCGCGGAAAAACTCATGCCTTCTCCCCCACGATGCGCACTTCCGGCTCCAGGCGCACCCCAAAGCGGCGGTACACCTCTTCCTGCACCAGTTCCTTGAGCGCCAGGAAATCCGCCGCCGTGGCGCCGCCCCGGTTGATCAGGAAGCCCGCGTGCTTTTCGCTTACCTGGGCGCCGCCGACGGCCTTGCCCTTCAGCCCGGCTTCCTCGATCAGCTGCCCTGCAAAATGCCCGGCAGGACGCTTGAAAAACGAACCGGCGCTGGGAAATTCCAGCGGCTGCTTTTCCTTGCGGCGGGCGGCATAATCCCGCATGGCCGCGTCAATGGCCGCGCCGTCCCCCGCTTCCAGGCGGAACAGGGCGCCCAGGATCACCCAGCCCTCCTCCATCGCCCGGCTGTGGCGGTAGGAAAACGCCATATCAGCCGCCGGCACATCGCGAATTTCTTCGCCGTCCAGCACCCGCACGGAAACGATGTGCGCGCCCAGCTCCCCGCCGTACGCGCCGGCATTCATGAATACGCCGCCGCCCACGGTGCCGGGGATGCCCTGGGCAAACTCCAGCCCCGTCAGGCAGGCATCCCGGGCAGTACGGGCCAGGGTGCTCAGCAGCGCGCCCGCCTGGGCGCTTACGGAATCGCCCCGCACCTCCACCGCGGCGAACCGCTTTCCCAGGTGGATCGCCAGGCCGCGGAAACCGCCATCCCGCACCAGGGTGTTGGATCCGTTGCCCAGCAGCAGGACCGGTGTTGCCGTTTCCCGGGCAGCGCGGAAGAGCGAAGATAGCTGCGCTTCATTTTCGGGCTCAGCAAAGCCGTCCGCTTCTCCGCCTACCCGCAGCGTTGTATAGGCATCCAGCCGCACATGTTCCCGGATCTCCACGTTCCGGCAGCACGTGCGCATTTGCTCCATCGAAACCATATTCTGTCATCCTCCGGTTGTATATTATAGCAAATTTCCCGTGGCACCGCAAGGCGCTACGGGAAATATCATATCTTTTTTGGTAAATTTTTATGCTGATTTTACCAAATCCGGGTCATACCACCGTGGGATACGCCAGCAGCGCTTCGCCGGCCTTCAATTGCACGTCGTACCCGTCCGCCGGCAGCAGCGCCGTATGCCCGCCCTTCAGGGGCATTTCGCCGTCCGGCCAATTCAAAACGCAGTCCTTCACCGCCGTCAGGAAGGCAAAGCGCCTGCTGTCCCGCGCCAGCGTAAACGTTCCGTTTTCGAACCGGTCCAGGCAAAAATACTCCTTCCGCAGCAGCGCGTAATGCCCGGGCGCGATTTCTTCCTCCCGCACCGCGTCCATCTGGAAATCCGTGCGGGTCACGTCCACCGCCTTCTGGATGTGCAGCTCCCGCTTGTTTCCGTTTTTATCCGTCCGCTCCCAATCGTAGAAGCGGTAGGTGACGTCGCTGCTTTGCTGGATTTCGTACAGCATGATGCCTTCACCGATGGCGTGCACCATACCCGCGGGGATGTAATAGGTTTCCCCCGCCTTCACATCCACCCGGCGAAGCAGCTGCTCCACCGCGGCGCCAGCCAGGCTGGCCTGCATCAATTGTTCCTTGTCGGTGCCGGCCTTGACGCCGTACACCAGCTGCGCCCCCGGCGCGGCGTACAGAATGTGCCAGGCCTCTGTTTTGCCCAGTTTGTGCTCTGCCTGGGCAGCGTACACGTTGTCGGGGTGTACCTGCACGCTCAGCGTTTCCCGGGCGTCCAGCAGCTTCAAAAGCAGCGGGAAGGGAGACGCCAGACCTTTTCCGGTCAGCCGTTCGCCATACCGGGCAATCAGCTCGGTCAGGGAAGCGCCGGACGCATCCCGGCTTTCCAGCCCCGGAATGGCGCTGACCTCCAGGCTTTCCCCGGTGCGGCTGTCCGGGATTTCCTTTCCAAATACCCGCATCAGTCCGTCGCCGCCCCAGGGGGTAGCGGCTCCAAAACGGTACGCAGGCGTCATCAGCATCGGCGGAAGCGGCAAAAGCATCATGGTTTCCTCATCATCCTTCGCATTCACGTTTTCAGAATAAAACGCCAGGGCATACTGACCCACGGCTCCCCGGCAAAATCAATGCCAACCCGGGGCGATGTGCGGTACGCGCTGTCCCGGTCCTTTTCGATCCAGATTTCTTCCGATTCGGGCAAGTACAGCCCGTTGTGCTCCCCGGTGATTCCGAAAGCCCGGGTCCATTTGGCCGGGCCGTCCAGGGGCTTTTCCATGGCGCGGATCAGCACGCCCTGGCCCGCGTCCGCGTTTCCGGTCACCGCGTTGAACAGCCAGTGCAGCCCGTAAACCCGATAAACATAGCTGAAACCGCCTTCCCGAAACAGCATCTCCGTCCGGGGCGTGCGGCCGTGCCGGGCGTGGCAGGCCCGGTCCTCCGGTCCGCGGTAGGCCTCGGTTTCCGTGATCCTGCCCCGCAGCACCCGGCCGTCCGGCAGCCGGCGGCACACCTGCGCGCCCACCAGCTGCGGCGCGGCGTCCAATACGTCCTGCCGGAAAAAATCCGCCTGCAGCCTCACGGCACAGCCTTGGTGGCGATCACATCCACGCCGCAGCCGCACACGTTTTCAATCAGCACGTCGCCGGCGGCGATGGGCGCGGTAAAGGGACGGGCCATGATGGCCTCCATGCACGCAGCGATCAGCTTCTTGGGAATGGGCGTGCGGGTTTTCAGGCTGACGGGCATTTCCCGGTCCTGAACCGGCGCCACGGCCGTGACCATCCGCAGGGGAGCCACGCATTCCTGCCGGGCATAAGCGTCCCCGCGTTTGCAGGTATTGCCCTTGACGGACAGCACGGTTTCCCCTTCGTGGGTCACTTCCATACGGCAGCCTACCGGGCAGTTGATACATGTAATGATTTCAGTCGTCGCCATACAGCATCATTCCTCTTTCTCTGCTTTGCCGCCTGCCAGGCGGATGATGGCCCGGGCAAAAATGCGGGCGTTCTGGAAAATGGATTCCTCGCTCATGAATTCATCGGCCTGGTGCGCCATTTCCACTTCCCCGGGGAACAGCGCGCCGAAGGCCACGCCTTCCTCCATGGACTGGGCGTAGGTGCCGCCGCCGATGGCGATGGTGCGCTTTTCGCCGCCGGTGACCTCGTGATACGCCTCCAGCAGCTCCTGCACCAGCTCCGTCTGATCGCTGACAAAATGCGGCGGCCGGGTGCCCGCGTCGATGGCGGTCAGGTATTTCAGCCGCTGGCCCAGCAAATCAAACATCCGGTCCGGATGGAACAGGACAGGATAACGCACGTCCATCAGGGCGGTCACATGGCCCTGGTCGATTTTGATGATGTCCAGGCTGCCGGTAAGCTCGCCGGAAACGTCGTCCCGCATGGCGATGCCCAGGTTTTCCCCATGGCAGGTCATCCCCACAGAGTCGGCCAGCTCCAGCAGCGCGCCCTGCACGCCCAGTTCCTTGAAAATCAGCAGCATCTGGCCGATGGCGTTGCGTCCGTGGGTCGGGAAAGCCGCATGGCCGGTAAGCCCCGTGGTTTCGATGATCACCGCGCCGTTGCCCAGGGTGGTTTTCACCGGGAAGCCCAGCTTTTTCCCCGCTTCCTCGGCCCGCTTCGCGGTTTCCTCGTTTCCCTCCACCAGCGCGGAGGCAAAGCCGGGGATCACGTTGGCCCTTTCGCCCACCTGCATGGACAGCACCTGCAGCCCCTCTTCGCTCAGCTCGCCGTCAAACTGCACGTGGGAGCCGCCCTTTTCAATGTTGATCACCGGGTAATCGGCGTCCGGGCTGAAGCCGGAGCGGGGCATTTCCGTCACTTTTTTGTAGTACGCCATATCGGAGGAGCCGCATTCCTCGTCGCAGCCCAGGATCAAACGCACCTTGCGCCGCAGCGGGATCCCCGCTTCCTTCACCGCGCGCATAGCGTACAGCGCCGCCACAGCGGGGCCCTTGTCGTCGCTGGTGCCGCGGCCGTAAATCCTGCCGTCGATCCGCTGGGCGCCGAAGGGATCCCGGCTCCAGCCGTCGCCCACCGGCACCACGTCCAGGTGAGCCAGGATGGCCAGGGCGTCCCGGGTGCTGCCTTCGCCCAGATCGGCGTGGCCGGCGTACCCGTCGAATACCTCCGTTTTCAGCCCGAAGGCTTCGCAGTCCGCCATGGCGGTATCCAAAGCCCGGCGGGCCTCCGCGCCGAAGGGCGCGCCTATCTCCTGCTTCCCCTTGACGCTGGGGATGCGCACCCATTTTTGCACCGTTTCCATCATTTCTTCCCGGTAAGACGCCAGGATTTCATCGATCCGATCCATGGCTGATCACTCCTCCTTCAGGGCATCGCACAGCCGTTCCATGCCCGTTCTCCACTGCGCCCGGGGGCAGCCGAAATTCACGCGCAGGAACCCTTCCCCGGCTTCCCCGAAGAAGGTGCCGCCCGTAAAGGCCACCCCGTGGCGATAGCATTTTTCTTTCAGTTCCTGGCAGGAAAAGCCGTAGGCGCGCAGATCCAGCCAGGCCAGGTACGTCGCTTCCACCGGCGTCGTCACCGCCCTGGGCAGATGCTGCCGGACAAAATCGGCCAGTTCCCGTCGGCTGCCGTCCAGGTAGGCCAGCAGTCCGTCCAGCCAGTCGTCGCACCGGGCGTAAGCCGCTTCCGTGGCCGCCAGGGCAAAGGTGTTGCCGCTGGTGACGCCGGCAGCGCTGAGGGCTTTTTGCATTTCCTGCCGGATGCCGTCGTCCCGCGTCACCAGGGCGGCCTGCTGCAGCCCCGCCACGTTGAAGGTTTTGCTGGCGGCGCACAGCATCACGGCCCGGGCCTTTTCCAGGGACAGAATGGGCGTGAACACAGCCGGCCTGTACACAAAGTCCGCGTGGATCTCATCGCTGACGATGGGGACATCGTACCGCTGCGCCAGATCGCACAGCGCTTCCAGTTCTTCCCTCGTCCAGCAGCGGGACACCGGATTATGGGGATTGCACAGCATGATCAGCTTCGCGCCGTCCCGGAGGGCATCCTCCATACCGTTTAGGTTCATGGGATACGCGCCCCGGTCATCCCGCAGCAGCGGAACGCCGGCTACCCTGCGGCCGTTGAGCACCACGGACTGGTAAAACGGCCCGTACACCGGGGTGAACATGGCCACGGCGTCCCCCTCCCGGGTGAACAGCCGCACGCAGGCCTTGAGCCCCGTGATCACGCAGGGCAGCGTCAGCGTTTGCTCCGGGCGGATGCCCAGACCGTGCCGCCGGCGCCAGAACGCGCACAGCGCCCGGGCGCACGTTTCCTCCGCCGCTTCGTTGTTGTAGCCGAAGCAGGGATGCTCTGCCCGCTTTTTCACCGCCTCCTCAATGGCCGGCGCGCAGGGAAAATCCATATCCGCCACCCAAAGCGGGATTCCGTCCTCCGGCAGCATCCCCGGGTCGTCCCACTTTTCGCACCGGGTGCCCCGGCGGCTGATGCCCCGGTCAAAATACGCCTGATCAAACTGCATCGTTCTCTTCCTCCCGGCAGCGGATCACATGAAACCCGCCGCTCCTTTCCACCGTATCCACACAGGCGAACAGGGTTTTCAGATACTTCAACGCGGAATCGGCCCCCTGCTGCTTGCGGATCACCAGGTACATTTCGCCGCCCGGTTTCAGTCTGTCCCTGGCCGCGGCAAACATGCCGTATATCACCTGCTTCCCGGCGCGGATGGGCGGATTGGTGACAATGAAATCAAAGCGTCCTTCCACCGCGCCCAGCCCGTCGCCCAGCAGCACCTGCGCCTGCACGCCGTTCTCCCGGGCGTTCTTTTCCGCCAGCTCCGCCGCCCGCTGATTGACGTCGGTCATCACCACACGGCAGCCGGGATTCGCCTTCGCCACCGCGATGCCGATGGCGCCCCAGCCGCAGCCCACGTCCAGCACGTCCCCTGCCATTTCTCCGGGCAGGGCATTCAGCAAAACGTTGGTGCCAAAGTCGACCTCCCCCCGGGAAAACACTCCGGCGTCCGTGGTGAAGCGCAGCCGCGTCCCCCGGTAGGCATATTCGCAAACCGAAAAACGGTGTTCGCTTTGGGGCGACGCGGAATAGTAATGATCATGTTGCATGGCTGCCCGCGGCCGCTTTTTGCAGCGCGGCCGCTTCCTCCTCCGTCAGTTCCCGGTACTGCCCGGGCTGCAAATCTTCATCCAGCGCCAGGGGGCCGAAGGACACCCGGTGCAATTGAACCACCGTCTTGCCCCGGGCGCCGAACATGCGCTTGACCTGGTGGTATTTGCCCTCCTGCACCGTGACCAGGCCGCAGTCTGGCGACAGGATCTCCAGTCTGGCAGGCAGCGCCGTAAAATCCTTCAGGGAAATGCCCGCGGCGAAGGCAGCCGCGTCCTCCTGCGTCAAAACGCCGTCCACCCGGGCCCTGTACACCTTGTCCACGTGCCGGGCCGGGGAAATCAGCCGGTGCGCCAGCTCCCCGTCGGTGGTCAGCAGCAGCAGGCCGGTGGTATCCTTGTCCAGCCGTCCCACGGGCATGCAGCCCAGGGCGCGGTACACGGGCGGCAGCAGATCCATCACCGTTTTTTGCCGGGGATCCTCCGCCGCCGTCAGGACGCCGGAAGGCTTGCAGAGCATCACGTGCCGGGTCAGCCGCGTATCCAGCGGCTTCCCGTCCAGGCAAACCGCCGCGTCCTCCGCCACGTTTTTCGCCCCGTCCCGGACCGTTTCGCCGTTGACCGTCACCCGGCCGCGGCGAAACAGCTCCCGGCTTTCGGACCGGGTGCAGAGCCCCAGGGCGCCCAGCAGTTTATCCAGCCGCATGCCCGCCTCCCAAATCGCCGCATTCCCGGGTCAGCCTGCGCACCAGCACGGCGGACCGCATCTTGCGCAGGATCATCAGCGGCAGATACAATACCAGGAACACCGCCGCCATTTCCGCCACCGTCTTTCCCGGCAGCGGGGTTTTCAGCAGCCGCATCAGGCTGGCAACGATGAGTTCCGGGCTGACGGACAGGCTGATCCTGCTGCGGACGTACCGGCCCAGCACCGCCGCAAACCCCAGGATCGCCGGAAGCGACAGCAGCATATTGACCAACGCGTTGCGGCGCAGCTGCTTTCTGCCGCGCGTCCGGGCGCGCCGGAGGAAAAACCATGCTTTCCGGACATCCAGATGCCGGATGGGCAAATATTCCGCCGGCAGCAGCCGCCACCAGCCGTAGGCAAACAGCGCCGTGAACAGCGCCAGCAGCGCCCCGGCCACCGGCAGCCCGGCCGCCAGGCCTGGCTCCCGGCCGATCAGCCGCGCCGCCTCCTGCACAGGCATCCACATGGCGGTAAAGGGCAAATGCGCCCAGCCGTAGGCCAGATACCCGGCACAGGCCAGGAAGGGCAGCCCCCACACACAGCCGTGTCCCCATCGGGCCAGCCCCATTTTCAGCCAACGGAAATAAGCGCGTCCGCCCCGGGGCTGCGGCTGGTTCGGGCCGGAGCAAAAGCGCAGCCGCTCCCCTTCCGCAAAGCGCAGCGGGATCAGCAGGAACACCACGGCCAAGGCGATCCAGAGGATTTTTCCGGCCTCCGGAACCGGCAGCGAAGCGGGCAGAAGCAGCGGCAGCAGCACCAGCGCCCGGAGCAGCACATGCAGCGCCGCCCACACGGCCATTTCCCCCGCGTGGGCCCTGCAGGCCCGCCAGGCCGCCTGGCCTAGGGCCGGCTGATTGCGCTTTGCCGTCATCCTCCCCGCTCCCTTCCGCATGAAATGCATAAATCGATACTTTATTATACTCCCTTTCCATTTGGATTGCAACACGGCTTCCGGCCCTGAAAAATGGCATTCCCGTACCGCAATTTGACAAAATGGCCAAAAGGCGGTATGATGCCGGAAAAGGGAAAAGACTTTTCCCCTGACGTATTGATTTGGAGGAAGCATCCATGAGCGAAGCGGTTCATCCCACATTTGTTATCACCCTGGAAAACGGCGGCGAAATGAAGGGCGAATTATATCCCGAATACGCGCCGCAGTCCGTGGGCAACTTTGCCGCGCTGGCCAACAGCGGCTTCTATGACGGGCTCACGTTCCACCGGGTCATTCCCGGCTTCATGATCCAGGGCGGCTGCCCCAAGGGCACCGGCACCGGCGGCCCAGGCTATTCCATCAAGGGCGAGTTTGCCCAGAACGGCGTGAACAATCCCCTGAAGCACACTTACGGCGTGCTCAGCATGGCCCGGGCTATGCATCCGGACTCCGCCGGCAGCCAGTTCTTCATCATGACCAGCGATTCGCCCCACCTGGACGGTGCATACGCCGCTTTCGGCAAGGTGCTGGAAGGCATCGAATACGCCGACCGGATCGTGGCCGTTCCCCGGGACCGTATGGACAAGCCGCTGGAGCCCCAGCGCATCGCGTCCATCCGGGTGGACACCAAAGGTCAGACGTACCCCTTCAATCAATTATGATTACCCGGAAAGGTGAAAAGAGCTACACCCTGCACATTGCCGGCCGGGATTATACCATCACCAGCGCCGACCCGCCGGAACGGGTGCGCCGGGTGGCGGTGTACATGGACCGGAAAATCGCCGAAACAGGCTCCAGCGGGTTTTTGAACCGGGAAAGCGCCGCGGTGATCGCCGGGCTGACGGTGGCGGACGAGCTGCTGACCGCCCAGGACGACAACACCCGGCTGCGGCGGGAGCTGATGCAGGCGCGGCAGGAGCTCAATGAATGGAAACATGGCACCAAATGAATTTGAACTGCTGTCCCCCGCGGGCAGCATCGACGCGCTGAAGGCCGCCTTCGCCAACGGGGCCGACGCGGTTTATCTGGGCGCCGCGGCGTTCGGCGCGCGCTCCAGCGCGGGCTTTTCGGAAGACGCGCTGAAGGAAGCGCTGCGCATCGCCCATCTGCGGCGGAAAAAAATCTACGTTACCGTGAATATTCTGATCAAGGAAAGGGAGCTGGCCGACGTGCGGCGCACCCTTTCCTTGCTGTCTTTCTGGGGCGCAGACGCGGTGCTGGTGCAGGATCTGGGCGTAATGAAAATCTGCCGGGAGGAGTTTCCCCAGCTGCCCGTCCATGCCAGCACCCAAATGGCCATCCACAACGCCCGGGGCGTCCGGTGGCTCCGGGACATGGGGGCCGCAAGGGCGGTGATGGCCCGGGAATGCAGCCTGGACGCGCTGCGGCAGGCCGCCAAAACCGGCTTGGAAATCGAGGCCTTCTGCCACGGCGCCTTGTGCGTCGGCTGCTCCGGCCAATGCCTGTTTTCCTCCATGATCGGGGGCCGCAGCGGCAACCGGGGCCGGTGCGCCCAGCCTTGCCGGCTGCCCTACCAGTACCAGGGGAAAACGGGGGCCTTCCTGTCCCCCCGGGATCTGTGCGCCCGGAACGAGCTGCAGCAAATGGCCGACGCCGGGGTGTACTCCTTCAAAATCGAAGGCAGGCTCAAGCGGCCGGAATACGTGGCCGTGGTCACCCGGGCATACCGGAAGGCCCTGGACAGCGTAATGGAAGGCCGCTTCTCCCCCATGGACGAAGCAGAAAAGGAAAGCCTGACCCAGATTTTTTCCCGGGGCGGCTTCACCCTGGGGTATGCCGGCGGCCAGCAGGACGCCGCCATCATCGATCCCAGCCGGGTGACGCCGTCGGGAATCCCCATCGGCCAGGTGCAGCGGGTCTACCGCAAGGGAACAGCGCTGCTGGCCGACGTGAAGCTGAATAAAACGCTGCACAACGGAGACGGCATCGAAATCGGAACCCAGGCACTGATCTATTCCGGTCCGGAGGCTGCCGCCGGCGGCGTCGCCGCGCTGCGGCTGCGGGACACGGTGAAAGCCGGCGAAACGGTGCGCCGCACCGAAGATGAAAGCCAGCTGGCGGCTGCCCGCGAAACCTATGAAGGCGACGGGCTGAACAGGGCGCTGCCCCTGCCGTTTGACGCGGAATTGACCGCTTTCCCCGGCGCGCCCCTGCGCCTGACCGTTACGGACGGGGAAAGCACGGCGGCGGCGGAAGGCGATCGCTGCGAGCCTGCCCAGAAAAAAGCGCTGGATGAAGACAGCGCCCGCCGTTCCCTGGAAAAGACCGGCGGCACGCCCTTTGCGCTTCGGCATTTGACCGTCCGGACCGAAAACGCCTTCGTGCCTTCCGCCGCGCTGAACGCCCTGCGCCGGGATGCGCTGGCGCAGCTGGCCGAAAAACGCATCGCCGCCCAGCCCCGCGCCTGTGCGCCCCGGGGCAGCTTTGTTTCCCCCGAAAGGCACATTCCCGCCCCGCGGCTGCTGGTGAAAACCGGCGATTTCAGCCTGATTGGCCCGCTTTTGTCCGCCGGCGCGGACGAGGTGCTTTTCCAGCCCCGGGACTGGCGGCCGCAGTATTTAACGCCCCTGCTTGCGATGATTCCGCAGGGCGTGCGGTTGTGCCTGCCATCCCAATGCGCCCAAAGCACGCTGCAGGCGATCCTGCAGGAGGTCCATTCGCGCGGCGTTCCGCTGTGCCTGTCTTCCCCGGGGCAAATCGGCCTGGACACCATGGCCGGCGAAGGGATCCCGGCGATGAACGGCGAGGCCATGCGCCTGCTTGGCAGCCAGGGCTGCGAAAGCGTTACACTGAGCCGGGAACTGAAGAAGGAAGAGATCCTGGACTTGCCGCGGAACGTGTGCGAAATGATCCTGCCCGTGTACGGACGCACCCGGCTGATGCTGCTGAACCACTGCCCCATGCGCACGGCACTGGGGCTGAAAGGCGGCCGGGAAGCCTGCGAAATGTGCGCGCAGGGAAAAGGCGCCGCCGGCACCTGCTTTACCGACCGCACCGGCGCGGCGGAGCCCCTGTTCCCCATGCGGCTGCCGGAGGGCTGCGTAATTGAGCTGATGGCCGCGCGGCCTGTGCATCTTGCCGCCCATCTGAACGGGATGCCGCCCCTGTCCTGGCTGCTGACTTTCACCGATGAGGACGCCCAAACGCAATTGGCCCTGACCCGGGGCTACCGCGCCCTGCAAAGGGGCGAAAACGCCCCGATGCCGGACGTTGCCGGGACCCCGGGACGGTTTTTGGACGGCGTTCTTTAACGCAAATCGACCGGACTGTAAACAGATTTTGAATTTTCCTTTTCCTTTCTTGCCAACCCTGGAAAGGGATCGTATACTTTTTCAATGGAGGGGTCAAGCATGAACGAACGGGCTCTGCGGGTGCTGGAATTTACCAAGATCCGGGATATGCTGGCCGGCTACGCGCTGTCCGATTCCGGGAAGGAACTGTGCCTGAAATTATCGCCCCTGGACGACTTTGCCCAGGTGAACAAGGCCCTGGATGAAACCGAGGAGGCGGTAGCCACCCTGGCCTACGCCGGCGGCAATCCGCTGATCGGCTTTTCCGACGTAAGCGAGTACCTGACGCTGGCGGAAAAGGGCTCCACCCTGAGCCCCAAGGCGCTGCTGAACATCGCGGAAACCCTGCGCGCCGCCCGGGGGGCCCGCGGCGCCCTGGTAACGGAGCGGGAAAACACCCCCAACATCACCGCCATGGCCTCCAACCTGCAGCCGCTGCGGCAGCTGGAAACGGATATTACCGAGTCCATCCTCAGCGAGGAAGAGATTTCCGACCATGCTTCCCCGGCGCTGATGGACATCCGCCGCCACATCCGCGGCGCCAACGACCGCATCCGGGAAAAGCTGAACGCCATGGCCCACGGCGCGGCCTATTCCAAATACCTGATGGAATCCATCGTCACCGTCCGCGGCGGCCGGTATGTGCTGCCTGTCAAGCAGGAGTACCGGCAGAACGTGCCGGGCCTGGTGCACGACCAGTCCGCCACCGGCGCCACGCTGTTCATCGAGCCGCTGGCCGTGGTGGAAATGGGCAACGAGCTCAAGGAATGGACCATCAAGGAGCGCGACGAAATCGACCGCATCCTGGCAGCCCTGTCATCCCAGGTGGCGGACAGCGCCGGCCTGATTTCCCGGAACCTGAGCATTCTGGCCCGGCTGGATTTCATTTTCGCCAAGGGCACGCTCAGCCGGGAAATGGACTGCGTGCGGCCCCGGATGAACGAAGAGGGCGTGATCAACCTGGTCCGGGTGCGGCATCCGCTGATCCCCCGGGAGTCGGTGGTGCCCTGCAGCCTGTGGCTGGGGAAGGAATTCACCTCCCTGATCATCACCGGGCCCAACACCGGCGGCAAAACCGTGACGCTGAAAACCCTGGGGCTGATGACGCTGATGGCCCAGAGCGGCCTGCACGTGCCAGGCGACCTGGGGACGGAGCTGTCCACCTTTGAGGAGGTGTACGCCGACATCGGGGACGAGCAGTCCATCGAGCAGAGCCTGTCCACCTTCTCTTCCCATATGACCAACATCGTGTCCATCATGAACGCCGTGACCCCCCGGGATCTGGTGCTGTTTGATGAACTGGGCGCCGGCACCGACCCCACGGAAGGCGCAGCCCTGGCCCGGGTGATCCTGGACGCGCTGCTGAAAATCCGCGTCCGCACGGCGGCCACCACCCATTACAGCGAGCTGAAGGCCTACGCCCTGTCCACCAAGGGCGTGGAAAACGCCAGCGTGGAATTCGACGTCAGCACCCTCCGGCCCACGTACCGCCTGTCCATCGGCGTGCCGGGCAAATCCAACGCCTTTGAAATTTCCCGCCGGCTGGGTTTGCCGGAATACCTGATCGAGCAGGCCAAGGATCTTCTGTCCAGCGACACCATCCGCTTTGAGGACGTGATCGCCAACGCCGAATACCACCGCCAGGTGGCGGAGAAGGAACGGCTGCTGGCCGAGGAAGCCCGGCAGGAAACGGTGCGGCTGCGCAACGAGGCCGAAGCGCTGTACAAACGCATGGAGGAGCAGAAGGAATCCTCTGCCCGCAAGGCCAAGGAAGAGGCCCGGCGCATCATGGAAAAGGCCCGCCGGGAATCGGAAAGCATCCTGTACGACCTGAAAAAAATGAAAAAGAACGGCGCCGTGCAGGATCACGAAGTCAACGCCCTGAAAAAGCGCATGGAGGAGGGCATCGACAGCCTGGCGGAAGGCCTGCGGGCCCCCACCGGCAATTTCGCCGAGCCGCCCAAAACGGTCAAAATCGGCGACACGGTGGAAATCACCCACCTGAATACCAAAGGCACGGTGCTTTCCCTGCCGGACGCCAAGGGCGAAGTGCAATTGCAGGCCGGCATCATGAAGCTGAAGGCCCATTTGAGCCAGCTGCGCCTGGTAAGCGAAGAAAAGCCCAAGAAAAAAACTTCCTCCGTCCAGGTGCACACCGGGGCCATGGAACGCACCGTGCAGATGCGCTGCGACGTGCGGGGCATGGCGCTGGACGAAGCGCTGCAGGAAGTGGAGCAATACCTGGACGAAGCGGTGCTGGCCGGGCTGCACGAGGTCACCATCGTGCACGGCAAGGGCACCGGCACGCTGCGGGAAGGCATCCAGCAGCACCTGAAAAAGTATCCGCCCGTCAAATCCTTCCGCCGGGGCAAGTACGGCGAAGGCGAAGAGGGCGTCACCATTGTGGAACTGAAATGATCCCATCCGGACGCAGGGAGGCAGAAACATGAGCAGCAAGCAAATGATCATGGTGGTGGACGACGACCCGAACATCGCCCAGCTGGTAAAGCTGTACCTGGAAAAGGAAGGGTACGACGTGACCGTGGAAACCCGGGGCGACGACGCCATTTCCGCATTCCAGAAGAATCCGCCCAGCCTGATGCTGCTGGACATCATGCTGCCGGGCGTTGACGGCTGGCAGGTTTGCCGCGCCATCCGGCAGATGAGCAGCATCCCCATCATCATGCTGTCCGCAAAGGACGAAACCTTCGACAAGGTGCTGGGGCTGGAGCTGGGCGCCGACGACTACATCACCAAGCCCTTCGAGGGCAAGGAGCTGGTGGCCCGGGTGAAGGCCGTGCTGCGCCGGTCCGCCCCCGCGGAGCCGGAAAAGGACACGCTTTCCTTCCCCGGCCTCACCATCAGCCTGGAAAAGTACGAAGTGCACTTCCAGGGCAAGCTGGTGGAAATGCCGCCCAAGGAACTGGAAGTGCTTTACTTCCTGGCGGCCCATCAGAACCGGGTGTTCACCCGGGAACAGCTGCTGGAGCAGGTGTGGGGCTTTGACTTTTTCGGCGACAGCCGTACGGTGGACGTGCACATCAAGCGATTGCGGGAAAAGCTGCAGGGCAGCGAGGATTTCGGCTGGCAGATCCGCACGGTATGGGGCGTAGGCTATAAGTTTGAGGTGAAATGATGCGCAGCCGTACCCTTTTTACCCGGCTCCTGACGGTGTCGCTGGCGGTGATCCTGGCCTGCGTGGGCGTGCTTTCGGTTCTGTCTTACATATACCTGCGGCAAACCGCCATTGAAGGCCGCATGCGCGCCCTGAAAACCCAGGCCCGGGACATGGCCTACCTGGCCAGCCGCCTGAACAGCGACAGCGTGGCCCGGGCCTTTGGCAAAAACAGCGCCACGGAAGGCTACATGCGCTGGAAATCCCGGCGCATTTATCAGGAATACAACGCTTATATCATGGTGGTGGACCGCAGCGGCAACGCCTCGCTGTATTACAGTGAAACCACCCTGCAGGACGAAAGCATCCAAAGCATCCCGGACAGCAGCCAGATTTCCGCGTACATGGAGCTGGCGCTGAAAGGCGAAGAAGTGGTGCGGCAGACGCAGAGCAGCGCCGGGCCGCTGTTTACCGTGCTTGTGCCCTGGGTGCAGGAAAACAGCTACACCAACACCCGCACAGTGATGGGCTTCGTGCTGATCCAGACGGCGGCGCAGACGGTGCACGCCGCCTACAGCGGCCTGATCTGGCAAACCGTGCTGGCGGCGCTGGTCATTTTCCTGGCGGCAGCGGCAGCGCTGTTTTTCATCACCCGGCAAATGACCCGGCCCCTGACCGCCATGGAGCAGGCTGCCGGCCAGATGGCCCGGGGCGATTTTGCCGCCCGGGCGCCGGAGGAGGGCAGCCGGGAAATCCAGTCCCTGGCCCAGTCCTTCAACCAGATGGCCGGAAAACTGGCCGACCTGGAGCAGTCCCGACGGGACTTCGTGGCCAATGTGTCCCACGAGCTGCGCTCCCCCATCACCTCCATCCAGGGCTTTGCCCAGGGTATGCTGGACGGCACCATTCCCCAGGAAAACCACGCCCAGTACCTGCAGGTGGTGGTGGATGAAACCCACCGGCTCAGCAAGCTGATCCAAAACCTGCTGAACCTGTCCCGCATGGAAAACGAAGAAACCAGCCTGGCCTACAGCGATTTTGACCTGAACGAGCTGGCCCGCCGGGTGCTGATCACCCGGCTGACCCAGATCGAAGAAAAGCAGTTGGAAATCGAAGCGGAGGACCTGGGCGACGAGCCCTGCTTCGTCCACGCCGACGCCGACCAGATCCAGCAGGTCATCATCAATCTGCTGGACAACGCCATCAAGTTCACGCCCCAGGGCGGCACAGTCACCCTGTCCACCCGGCAGGAAAACCACACTGTTTTCCTGCGCGTCAAGGACACGGGCATCGGCATCCTGCCCCAGGAAGCCGCCCATATCTTCGACCGCTTCTATAAGGCCGACAAGGCCCACACCGTGGGCAAGGGCCCCGGCCTGGGCCTGGCCATCTGCCGGCGCATCATGGAAAAGCACGGGCAGACCATCCGCCTGGTCAGCGGCGAAAACGGCGCGGAATTTGAAATCACCC
>CACYGB010000040.1 GCA_902773895.1 uncultured Eubacteriales bacterium | reverse complement strand
TCCCCAAGCATTTACTCACTGGTGATCTCGCTGTACTCCCCGGAAACCCATCCGACCTGGCTCCCGATCTTAACCGCTTGCCAGCCGTTGAAGGCGCTGGCCACATACTCCAGCGTTGTGCCCGGTGCGACGGCGGTGATGCGGCTGTAGCTTGTGCCGTTGCCCGTGCGGATGTTCACCTTGCCGCCGGACGATTTGATGAGCACCCGGATGGTAGTCTGCCCGTCGACGGACTGTTCCTGCTCCGGTTCAGGCTGCGTTTCCGTCATGGCCTGCTGCCCGGCATCGTCCTCCGCCACAGCGGCCATCAGGGCACCATCGCTTGCTTTGAAGTGAAACGCAAACAGGCTGATGATCGCAGCCGCATGGGTGTACGGCTTGCGACGATGCATCGCGTAAAGGGCCTGGAATTCACAATCGTCTATATTGTTGCTGCTAACAAGAACTATATTCCGTTAAAGGCCGCAGTAAACAGGATTGATGATGCTGAACGGGAAGCCGCCATGGCCGGAGAACGCTGCCTGCTCTATGTTGCAATGACTCGCGCAAAGAAGATGGTAAGGATTTCTGCGTATGGACCTGTATCTGATTTTCTTAGCTGAGAAGGGGTGCAATCATGGCAGATATCAATTATGAAATCGTCGAGGAGATTGGCGTGCTCTCCACTACTTCTTCTGGGTGGAAGAAGGAATTAAACTTTATATCCTGGAATGAAGGCAACCCTAAATATGATATCCGACAATGGAGCCCAGATCATCAAAAGATGGGCAAAGGGATCAGTTTGACTCTGGAAGAAGCTCAAGCATTACTGGCATTACTGAAAGAAATCCTGCCAGCAGCGCAAAACTGAACAACCTACATTTTATGAGAGGTTATGGCAAATGGCAATCGAGTGGAGCTTTCCAAGCAACAATTTCGGAACGCTGAATGGTGTATAGGTGAGGCAGGAATCGAAACATTTAAAGGCGCGCCTTACCGTTCTCTTGCCAGGGAAATATGTCAGAACTCCCTTGATGCAAGACTATCCAAGCAAAAACCAGTCCGGGTGATCTTTTCGCTCTCCTCAATTAACAGCCGGGAAATACCTCGGTTTGAAGAATTGAAGGAAGCGTTATCCCGCTGTCTGAGTTTTTGGGAAGAGCAAGGTAATGAAAAGACGATTGCCTTCTTCAAGGAAGCTACCACTATTGCCGCACAGTCTTCTCTCGACTTGTTACGGATCAGTGATTTCAATACAACTGGATTAACAGGGTCGGATAAAGAATACAGCAGTCCCTGGCAGGATCTGGTCAAAGCATCTGGAGTATCCAGCAAAGGCGGCTCTTCTGGTGGCAGCTTTGGTATTGGAAAATCTGCGCCTTTTGCATGTTCGAAATTACGGACGGTTTTCTATGCAACCAAAGATATAGATCATATGGAAGCATTTCAGGGAATTGCCCGCTTAGTATCGTTCAGAGAAAAAGGTTTTTTCAAAGACCGTGATGCGGTCACGACTGGCATTGGCTACTATGGTGAATCAAAAAAGAATAGTGCTTTGCGCAGGTGTCAATCGCTGGAAAAAGGTTTTCAGCGCAATGAGCCTGGAACTGATGTTTATGTTCTCGGCTTCATGAAAAGCAGCAATTGGAAGCGTGAAATGGTGAAAGCCATCCTGGAAGATTTTCTGATTGCCATATATCAGAGAAATCTTGAGGTGGTTGTTGAAGATACACGAATTGCTGCTGACACCCTCCCGCAAATTATCGAAGAATACAAGGATGAGGCCAAGTCTGCTTATAACTACTATCTCGTCCTTACTTCTACGGATGCAGAAATCATTACGGAGGACTTCAATGGCCTGGGTAAAATAGAGTTGAGAGTTCTGATTCAACCTGATCTTCATCGTCGTGTTATGATGACGAGAATTAACGGCATGAAGATATTTGACCAGAAGAATATCTCAGCAACAATACAGTTTGCTGGCATTTGTCTCCTGGCCGATGAACAGATTAACAGTTTTTTCCGCGAGATGGAGAATCCACAGCACGACGCATGGGAACCAGAACGGCATAGCAGGCCATCTGAAGCTAAGAAGAACAAGATTGCTCTCGCAAGGCATATAAAAGAAATTATCATCGAACGAGGACGCAATGTTACTGTTGATGAAGTGGATGCTGAAGGTGTCGGTGAATTCCTGCCAGATACCCCGGATTTAGGCGCACAAAAACAGAAGTCAACAGAGGGCATTCAGGATACGACCAAAGATGTCGATATTCAAGTTGTCAGTCCGGGAGCATGGCAGAAAGGATTTGAATATACTGCATCTGGCCAGGGATTGGATACTGAAGAGTCTTCTGGAGATGCTGATGACCTAGATACAGGAGGCGAAGGAGGTAAAGACTTCGGAGATGAGGAAGAAAATGACACTCATGGGGGTGGAGGTATCGGTTCCAATGACGGGAACGGTGCGGGAATACATGGCTATGGCGACAATCCATACAATGAAGGCACCGAATCTGATGATGGAACAGAGGTGGTCAGTAAGAAAAAACAGGTTCAAATGATGGCCGTCCGATTGATTCGCACCAATCCGCAGAATAACGAATATCGTCTGACCTTCGTTCCGAAAAAGACTTACGGGAAGGGATACCTACAAATCAAGCTATCCGGAGAGCAGAAAAGCAGTGATGACCTAGTCATTACAGCCGCAAGGTTTCATGTTACCGGTGAAACACTAAAAGCCAAAGGGAATAAAATATTAGTGGATCATATTGATGGTGGGCAGAAATGCCTGGTGGATTTTGTTATATCTAATGTTGAAGCCTGTTCAATGGAGGTGAGCCTGTATGGATATCCGATTTAGGTTGTATCCGCATCCGGTTCTATCCTCTGTTTCGGACGATTACAGAACAGGTATAACCTTCTCTTGTGATGTCAAAAAAGGCATTCGGGAATTGGTGTTCACCATGGATTCCCAGGTCGATGATCCGGGAATACTTGATTTGATAGTTAATGGCAAAGCGGAATATGCCTATCATATAGAGTGCCCACTCACAAGCTTCCGGCTGATGATCAGATCAGAGGTACCTTGGGTAACACGTCATATTCCAGAGAGAGACTTAAATGGCCAGGTTTCTGTCTGCTGCTTTATTGTTGCCAAAGAAGACTTATCGGGTTATTCAAACCCCAATTTCAATGCTGATTATGCTGGTCTATCATTTGATATTGACCGAGGCAGCATCCTTGGCATAGGTGGACAATGCAACATAACAGTAACGAAGGAAATCGATGATCTTGCAAAAATCCCATCTATCTTCTCTATCTGCCGCAGTGCGGATGATTCAGATACCAGCATGAAGATCAATGTGGACAGCGATAAGATCGCCATTATTCTGAACAGCACCAATTTCCAAAGCTATAAGGTCATGATATCAATGCCGACAATGATATCCGTATTTCACTCGATGATCATTATGCCTGCACTTATCTACGTATTTGAAATGCTGCGCCGGGAAGGCATCGACGAGTATATAAACAAAAGATGGTGCCAAGGACTTAGAAAAGCTCTTGAACGCTCAGATGTTCAACTGAACGCTGATACTCTTGAGAACATACCATCATTTGAACTGGCACAAAAAATCCTTGACCTTCCAGTAAACAGAGCGTTGAGGGATATTTCCAGTGCGGGCGAAAATGAAAGCGAGGATGAGTGATATGAAGATACATTTTCTAAAAGAGGATGCACTCATCGCGCTGAAGGCCAACGTTAAGGCTAATCTGACCAACTACAGAAAGCCAACAAATGAATGGATCTATGATTATTTCCAGGGAGAAGATCCCTTCATGGAGGCTAATTTCGAATGTGAAGATTTTCAGCTGACAGTGAGCTCTGATATTTCGCAAATGGCTATAACAGACGCACAAAATGTACGCGCTATATATTCGGCATTGAAAGGCTTGACCGACACACAGGCAACTGATGAAAGGTTATGGGCAGGACTATGCCATTACGAATTTTGGGATTATATGAGCAGACGCTGGGATATGAGAGCGGAAGAAAAGCTCGATTCACAGACAGTATTAAGCCGATACTTCTTTTCTACTGCGAAGAAAAGATCGTTATCCAGAAATACCTTGTCAAAGCTGTGGTGGATAGGTCGATGGGTTTATGACTCTCACCGTGCTGATCCCTTTGAACTGCTGAAGTACTTTGAGACTGAATTCTCAACAAAACTATATATCATTTTCTCGAATAATTACATGAACAATCGAGTGATTGCTCAGGGAATGATTGAAGCCCTTATGCTATTAGAGTCTGAAGGGTTTGAATTGCTGGAGTCTAATGGATCACAACAGACAAATATGCGGCAGATATTCCTTAAGGCAACAAGCTTTCTTAATATTTTTGGCGGGACACACATCCTTGATTATTTCACAAAGGATGAAATCAAAGCTAAAGTATTAGATTATATGCATTCTCTTTCGCACACCAAAAAAGTAGATTTAGCAGCAGATTATCGATCAACTCAAACACAGTTACATTCTGAAAAAAGAGAGCAACATTTTCCATCAATTCAAACATTCATTCTCGAATCTAACGATGAACACGGTACAATTTCAACAGAAGAAATTGATTCGACGGACACGACACCACGTCCAGATAGAAAACATTCAGATCTGCATACCAAAAGCAATACTATATATCAACACGAAGAACCAGAGCTGCCAATATCAGAGGTTTATTCTCCGAGGGCAATTAGTCAAGTTTCCTTCGACGATATGCTCCATCAAAAGGACGAGAAACCATCTTCTGCAGGTCGATCGCTCTCCCAGATAGATGAAGAACTAATTGCTTATTGCGAAGATATGAGGATGTCATATTCCTACAAAGCAGTTTTGCTGTTAGCCCTCATTGAAAACGTTGAAGCAGACGGCAAAATGCAAATAGAGAAAGCAGTGCCTTTCTTCAGAAAGTTCTACAGTGAACGTATCAAGAAAGGCTTGCCCGCCGAATTGAAATCCAGTATCTATTCTGATCTTAGTGTCGATGATGCCAGGATTCTATCAAACATAACAAGGAATCCTTTGAACGCTCTGCTGTTGAGCAGTTACTTCGAGTATGACAGCACAAATGGCCGATTTGGGTTTAAACATGAAATCTGGCCCGAAGTTACCGAGGAGGGACGAGTGAAAATGACAAAAGCCGCCAATGCTCGCCTTGCCAAATATTATCAAGAGTTGTGATTGTTGATTTATAGTTGTAAATCGCCTGAAATATACTAATCGTGAATTTTTACACGGTACGCGGATGAAACGTGTAAAGATACACGATTCTCGACCTCAATCGTGTAAATTTACACCGCAACCAGAGGGAATCGTGTAAGAATACACGGGTTGCAACCGGGGAAGAAAAGAAAGATCCGGCCACCGGGACTTCCACTTGGAAGAGCCTGATGGCCGGAAACTCTTTATTTCTGGGCATTTTCGAGCAAATGAAAAGACGCTGATATCGTATCAATATCAGCGTCCTTAGGTGGTGGAGGTGAGGGGAATCGAACCCCTGTCCGAAGATTCAGTTGGTGGAGGTGAGGGGAATCGAACCCCTGTCCGAAGATTCAGTTGCGTGGTTTTCTCCGAGCGCAGGCAGGGTTTTGACATTCCCTCCCCTGCGCGCCCCCTGCCGGGCTCGCAGGTTCAGTAGCTTCTTGAGCCGGGCGAAGCCGAAGCCCTCATCGCCCCGTTCCCTACATCAATGACGCCGGTTGGCTGAGCCGTAGGCGCTCAGGGCCGACGCGCGCCTAATTAGGCAGCGAAAGCGTACTGATTGTTGTCAGTTAATTTTAAGTTCCCCGTTTTTACGCGGCCAGGGTCCGCGGCTCGCTTACCACACCCCCGACGATCCCCGTCGAAACCAGTGCACCCCCAGAAATAACGGGCTGACGCCCGTGCGGACGGAGAGGAAACGCCCCGTCCGGCTGTCCGGAAAGCGATGCCCCTGCGGGCGGTCACTCCCCTTTGTTGTTGGTGCGTACCATCCGGGCCATGTCCCGCTTCACGTCCCGTTCCGCCGTGCTGGCCCGCTTGTCGTGCAAATGCTTGCCCACGCAGACGCCCAGGTTCAGCTTCATCCGGCCGTCCTTCAGGTACACATCCAGCGGCACCAGGGCGTACCCCTGCCGCTGCACCTGCGCGCCCAGCTTGCGGATCTCGCTTTTATGAAGCAGCAGCCGTTTGGGACGCAGCGGATCGGTGTTGAAGATATTGCCCTGCTCATAGGGGCTGATGTGCATTCCCTGAACGAACACTTCGCCGTTTTTCACAATGGCGTAGCTTTCCTTCAGGTTCACCCGGCCCTGGCGCATGGACTTGACTTCCGTGCCCTTCAATTCGATGCCGCACTCGATGCTTTCCTCCACGAAGAAATCGTGGCGTGCCTTCCGGTTCTGGGCAACGGGCTTGACGCCGATCTTCTTCGCCATGGGCACACCTCCTCTCTCCTGGCGGAACATGATTATACCACACATCAAACGGAATTGCAATGCGCGTCTTTTCCGTGTATAATAGGCGCAAGGAGGGATTTCGCCATGCACGTTGAGGAATTGTCCGCCCAGGCCCGGCAGGCGGCCTATCAGCTTTCCGCCCTGCCGCTGGTGCTGCGCAACGCCGCCCTGGCCGCCATCCAGGACGGCCTGAAAAGCCATGCCCCGGAAATTTTTGCCCAGAATCAATTGGACCTGGCTGACGCGGAAGCGCAGAACCTGGCCGCCCCTTTGCTGAAGCGGCTGAAGTTTGACGAAAAGAAAATGGCCGAGGTGCTTTCCGGCATCGATTCCCTGATCCGCCTGCCGGACCCGCTGGGAAAAGTGTCCCTGGCAAGGGAACTGACCCCGGGGCTGGACCTGTACCGGGTATCCTGCCCCATCGGCGTCATCGGCGTGATTTTTGAATCCAGGCCGGACGCGCTGGTGCAGATCGCTTCCCTGTGCGTGAAAAGCGGCAACGCCTCCCTGCTCAAGGGCGGCCGGGAAGCCCTGCGCACCAACCGGGCCCTGATGGACGCCATGCTGGGGGCCTGCCGGGACATCCTGCCCGCCGGCTGGGCCGCCCTGCTGGAAACCCGGGAAGACGTGAACGATATGCTGACCCAGGATGAGCACATCGACCTGATCATCCCCCGCGGCAGCAACGCCTTCGTCCGCTACATCATGGACCACACCCGCATCCCCGTGATGGGCCACGCGGAAGGGCTGTGCCACACCTACGTGGACGCCGCCGCGGATATTCCCATGGCCGTCAAAGTCGTCACCGACGCCAAAACCCAGGCCCTGGCTGTGTGCAACGCCACCGAAACGCTGCTGGTGCACCGGGACATCGCCGCGGCCTTCCTGCCGCCCTGCGCCGAAAAGCTGAAGGAAAAGGGCGTCGAACTGCGCGGGGACGAAGCCGTGCAGGCCCTGATCCCCTGCCTGCCGGCCACGGAGGCGGACTGGGCCGCGGAGTACCTGGACGCGATCCTGTCCATCAAAATCGTGGATTCCGTGGAGGAAGCCATCACCCACATCAACCGTTACGGCTCCCACCACACCGACGCCATCCTGACCATGGATGAAGGAGCCAAGCAGAAATTCCTGGCCGGAGTGGACAGCGCCGGCGTTTATGTGAACTGCTCCACCCGCTTTGCCGACGGCTACCGCTACGGCTTTGGCGCCGAGGTAGGCATCGCCACCGGCAAGCTGCACGCCCGCGGCCCGGTGGGCGTGGAAGGGCTTTGCACCTACAAATACCAGTTGATCGGCTCCGGCCAAACGGTGGAGGAAACGGTGAACGGCACGCTTCGCTACACCCACCGGAACCTGATCTGATATGTCAATCGCCCAGGCGGAGGCTTGTGCTCCGCCTGTTTTTTATTGTGTTTTGCCCGGCGCTGTGCTATACTGGCTTCATCAAAATGATTGATCTTTTCCATAATTATTTTGAATGGAGTGACGGCCATGCTGGACCCGCGGATGGAAACCCTGCTGATCATCTGTGAAAAAAACAGCTTCACCAAGGCGGCGGAAGCCCTTTCCCTGACCCAGCCGGCGGTGAGCCACCACATCCACAGCCTGGAAAAGGAGCTGGGCATCCGGCTGTTTTACCGGGGCCGCGGAGAACTGAAGCTGACCCCGGAGGGCGAAATCGTGTCCCGCTACGCCCGGCGGATCAAGGGAATGCACGAAAAAATGCTGCGGGCGCTGGCCGACGCGGAAAAGCAGATGACCAGCATCCGCGTGGGCATCACCCACACGGCGGAAAGCAGCCTGATCGCCGAGGTGCTGGCCAAATACAGCACCTCCAGCCCCGGCATCCGGCTGACAGTGATCACCGACACCCTGAAAAACCTGTACGACATGCTGGACCAATACGAATTGGACCTGGCCATCGTGGAAGGCCGCGCCCCGGACGGCACCATGAACGCCCTGCAGCTGGACACGGACTACCTGGTGTGCGTGGTGTGCAACGAAAGCCCCCTGGCCCGGAAAAGCATGGTCACGCTGGACGACATCCGAAAGGAAAAAATGATCCTGCGCCTGCCCGGCTCCGGCACCCAGAACCTGTTTGTTTCCCATCTGGAAAGCCTGGGCATGAGCATTGATGAATTCGACGTGGTGCTGGAGGTGGACAACATCGCCACCATCAAGGACCTGATCCGGAAAAACATGGGCGTATCCATCCTGGCCCGCAGCGCCTGCATGGACGAACTGCGCAAGGGCAAGCTGACCGCCCTGCCCATTGAGCGGCTTTCCATGGTGCGGCAGACCAACCTGCTGTACCACAAGGACTTCCCCCATCCCGAAATGCTGCAGGCCCTGACCAGGCTGTACCGGGAAACCGCCAAGATCTACGAATAAAGCCGGCCTGCCGGCTTTTTTGGTAATTGCAGGAAACCCGTTGGGATCCATCTGGAAAGCCGGCTGCATCGGGCTTCCCGGGGATACCGGGCAAGTTCTTGCGCTTCCGTGATTTCCAGGCTTTAACAAATCAAGAAATAATTATTCATTTTTCCTTAAAAAGTCGTTGACATTGTTTCATATTTTTAATACAATAGGGCTGGATGTTTTTGACATTTTCCTGTTTTTCCCTGCTGCTTGCCGCGCGGGGGAACACAAATTTCCACAGAATGCGAATAAGTAAGGGGGAATTGACGATGAAAAAGCAGAAAGGACTTGCCCTGGTCCTGGCCGCGCTGATGCTGCTCAGCTGCGTCGGCGCCGCGGCGGAGGAAGCCGCCGGTTCGCTAATGGGTTCCAAGAAGGCCGCACCCACCGGATTGACCGAAGACAACCGGGAAACCACCGTTACCCTGTCCCTGCCCTCCGAGGAGTACAAGAACAAGGTGGACATCGTGTTTGCGATGGACAGTTCCACGTCGGCGGAGAACAGCGCCGTCTTCATGGATAGCGTTACGTCGCTTTTCAACAGCATTAAGGAAAACAATCCGGACGTGGAACTGAGGATCGGCATCATTCGTTTCCGCGGGCGTGCCCATGACGCTGTAGATTATTTGTCCAGAAGTTCGAGCAGCGGCTTGACGCTCTACGGCGACGATACAAAGAGCTATATCGAGCAGGCATTGTCGATGAGCGAAGCGGACATCAAGGCGGCATTCGGCAACGGCAGCAACACCCATGGCGGCATTGATATCGCGAACGAATGGCTGAAAGCCGATAACGAAGTCGACGACGATCACAAATACCTGGTCCTCCTGACGGACGGCAAAACCTATATCTGGAACGATGAAAATCATGAGCCGACCACGATCTATTCCCAGTGGTTCAGAAGCAACTCTTATGCAATGCAGCCCGCCGGCGCGAACGCCGGCAAACCTGCGCTGAATCAGTCTGTCGGCTACAATAAGTACGCTTATCCGGTAGATGTCCTGGATCCGACTGGCAACAGCAACATATTTGTGTATAAAACTATGGAAAAACTGCTTGCTTCGGACAGCGCAGAGCTGACTGGTGTAAGCAAGTGGGACGTGCCCGCCAAGTACGCGGATGACAAAAATGCCGTCCCCAGCGGAACGGTCGTCAAGCACAACGTAACCAACGGGGCAGCGCTTTTCGGTTCCACCTCCGCAACCTATGGTAAAAAAGGTGATTTGCAATACTACTATGAATTTACTCCTAATTCGGATTGGGAAGGTGTTCCGTATCTGAAAGCAAATCCCTTCATGGTAATTGAAAACAGTGATGGAACGTATACCTTTGACACAGATACGATCAACCCGGAGTATTATCTCTATCATGTGGATCCTCTTCAAAAAGGTATCTATAAAGCTGCCAAACTGTGGGAGGAAGTCAATGCAAAGTATAACTGTGCTGTCATAACCTATGACGGCGGCAGTAATGACAGCGCTCTTTCTACAATTCGTCCTGCATTCAATGAATGGCTCCGGGAAAATTCCAAGTACGGTGCAAAAATCGACAACGCCTCTCAGGTAGAAGAAATGTTCAAGGGTATCGACAACAGCATCAATTATCTGGTGAACAAAGGCACCGTCACCGACCAGATCAAGGACGACTTCACCCTGAAGGAATCCGACGCGCCCTTCACCGTCACCGTCAGCGGCAAAGCGCTGGCCGTCACCAAAACCGGCGACAGCAGCTGGGTGTTCGGGGATTCCCTGCCGGTGGAAGAGGGCACGGTGTATCCCTATGAAATCTCCTACGACGCCGCCACCAAAACCATCACCTGGACCATCAACGTGCCGGTGGAAATCGCCAACCCGGTAACGCTGTCCTATGACCTGGTGCTGCGGGAGGACGCCGAAAGCGGCACCTACGACACCAACGAATACGCCATCCTGGATTACGAATCCACCGACGGCGAAAAGGGCACCTTCACCTTCCCCATCCCCCAGGTGACCTACACCAAGCCGGAGCCTACTGTAAAACCTACCGCCACCCCGAAGCCCGTGCCGCCCGCCAACGAATTCCGCATGTTCTTCTACAAGGAATGGCCGGACGGCGAACCCACCGACATTTTCTTCACCCTCTATCAGCCCAATGGCAGCGTGTACAAGCACGCCTTCAAGAAAACGAAGGTCAGCGACACCAAGTTCCTTTACGAAGCCTGGCTGTCCAATGACGCGGAATACTTCGTCATCGAAACCGCCATGGCGGGCTACAACACCGCGTATAAGAACACCGGCGCCCACGCCGACGTGACCGACCGCTGCTTCAAGGGCGGCACCATCATCAACACCAAGATCCCCGTCACCGGCGACAGCATGACCTCCCTGTGGGTGCTGCTGGCGCTGGTCAGCGCAGGGGCGATCGCGCTGCTGGCCCGGAAAAAGACTTAAATACCGCCCGGCGGATGCCTGTTCCTCCGCCGGTATCCCGGAAAAACATCCATGAGAACGCCGCTTCCGCGGCGTTTTTATTATTTTTCCTATATACCATATTTTGTATAATTTGTATTATTTATTACAAAATGTTGAAAAAAATATAGACACGCTCCTTAACTTATGTTATAATCTATCAAAGAAGGCATCTTTTTGTCATTTTTGCGCAAAAGTTGCCAATTTTTCCCTTCGCGGTGGCCCGAAAAAGGCCAAGGGGGCCGTGAAAATCATCCTGAAATGAGGGGGGAAAACCTAATGGAAAACAAACGCTGCCATCGCAATACTCTGACCAGGCTGCTGGCGATCCTGCTGGTCCTGTGCGGGGTCATGACCGCCGCCCAGGCGGAAGGAACCTCGCTGCGGACGGATCGTCCGGATCAATCTGCTGAAATCACCACTACCATTGGTTGCATGGAGGACACTGACAAGCAGCAGATCTTCGTTGAAAACATGCCTGAAGGCTTCCAGCTTTTTCTGGACGACAACAATGTGTATCTGCTGACATACACCATTGCCAAGAATGCTGAAGCCAAAGAACTAACGGTAGACCTGACCAATGCCTTGCGTGCATTGAGCGCCTATTACCCGCTGACCAATTCCCCCATTTTCCAGCCAGGTGACTCACGAGTGTTCGATATTTGGATTCAAAGTGATTCCAAACATATTTACCGCTACAAGCAGGGCAGCTTTACCTTGACCACCGGAGCCATGAATCCCGAAGAAGACCCGGTATCCCCCGAAGTTACTGCTTTTGACGGCCAGGCCCTGACGGCAGACTATGTTGGCCGCAGTAAATTTACCGTCAGCTTTCGCATTCCGCCCATTACGGATGCGTTAGTGGAATCCGGTGCCCGGGACCGCTACGACGCACTTAATCGACCCTACAAATTAAGCTCCTGGGAAGAAAACAAGCTGCTTACTTACTGGAGAAACAAGTACGGCGATCAAACCCTCACGCTGGAGCAGTGTGCTGAGAAGTGCCTTTTGGAATACTACAGCGAGAAGGACGGCGTCACATACACCGATCTGATGACCATGCAGACTCAATCTGCACAAGCACAGCAGGATATTGACACTTGGGATCTGCACGATGCAGGCGTCTGCGAGCTGCCCGCAAACCAGGCGCTGCGCTACGATACTTTTTACAATAATACCCTGCGCTTTGTTTACGGCAAAGATCTGGCCGACGAAGCGACCGGGAAAATTACGACATCACACACCACCACGCAAATCACTTATAATATTATTGATTACTCCGATGGATCTCCCAAAGAAGTGAACGGCTGTGTAGCTGCCAATACCATTTCCGATTATTATGTGCGCCGTTCTGTACTCAGATTTCTTCAAAATAAAGGCTGGCCTGATGATACCCTGGTACAGTTCAGCTCCGATGGAATTGGTGCAGGGTTCGAACTGGAAGATGGCTCCATCGCTACAGCCTCCAATTGCGCAGAGCAGGCTAAAGAGTTTACTACCTCTCAGGCTGAATACGAGCACGTTGAATGGCATCGAGCAGAGAACCCGAAGATTTCGCGTGCCACGATAGGTGAATACATGAAAGGTGAAGCCTCGGACATCTGGAAAGATACCGACGCTTTCTTTGCCAACCTGATGAAGGACGGAATCTACGCCTCTTCCAATCAGGACGAGGGGTGGGTACAGTTCCGAATGGCATCCAACATTGACGGCCTGTTGGCAGGCAACACAACCCAGGATACAGTCTGGCCCTGGCACAACAGCATTGTGCTGGAGCGGGTGGACGGCGAGCTGGAAGTGCAGAAGGTGGACGCCCGCAGCCAGAGCACCCTGACCGAGCCCGCGGAATTCCGCCTGTGGCAGTACCGGACGGATAAAAACGGCGCCCAGGTGAAATACCTCTACGACGATGCCAAGGACAGCTTCGTCCCCTACGACGCCCAGAAGGGCCTGGACGCCTACAACCTGGCCACCGTGAACGGAAAGATCAGCATCGAATACGCCCTGCTGGAGCACGAGATCTATTACCTGCAGGAGGCGGAGTCGCCGGACGGCTACAAGCTGAAGGACACGGTGTTCATCCTGGCCGACAGCCGGGACGCCCTGGAAACAGCCGCCAAAGCGCTGAAGGCTGACAAGGACGTCAGCGACAAGGCGCCCATGGAATACGGCGGGGCCATTCAGGTAACAGAGCCGCTGACAATCAAGGTGAAGAACGAACCGGTTCCCACCCCCACCCCCAAGCGCTCCACCCCCACGCCGGTGCCGCCGCCCAACGAATTCCTGATGTATTTCTACAAGGAATGGCCGGACGGACAGCCGCAGGACATCTTCTTTACCCTGTACACGGCGGACGGCAAGGTGTACAAGCACACGTTCAAGAAGATCGCCGTGGGCGAAAACAAATTCCGCTATGAGGCCTGGCTGGCCAACGATTCGGAGTTCTTCGTCATCGAAACCGAAATGAAGGACTACAAGGTCACCTACAAGAACACCGGCAAATACGCCGACATCACCGACCGCTGCTACAAGGGCGGCACCATCGTCAACAGCCGGGTGCCCACCACCGGCGACAGCATGTCCCCCGTCTGGATGCTGCTGGCGCTGGCCAGCGGCTGCGCACTGCTGATCCTGAAAAAACGGCGCGCCACGTAAACGATCCCGCTTTTCGTACCGCTCCCTGTTCCATGGAACAGGGAGTTTTCTTTTTCCCCTGCGCATAACCTGCCGCCGGTGCCATACTGATTCTGACGGAGGTAGCGCAGTATGGTGACAAGCAAAGTGGAAATCAGCGGTGTGGATACTTCCACGCTGCCTGTATTGGCCAACAAAAGAATGCGGGAGCTGTTTCCCCTGGTGCACGGCGGCGACCAGGCCGCCCGGGAGGAATTGATCCGGGGCAATCTGCGATTGGTACTCAGCGTGGTGCAGCGCTTCAACAACCGGGGCGAAAACGCGGATGATCTGTTCCAGGTGGGCTGCATCGGTCTGATCAAAGCGCTGGATCATTTCGACGTGAGCCGGAACGTGCGGTTTTCCACCTGCGCCGTGCCCATGATCATCGGCGAGATCCGCCGTTCCCTGCGGGACAACAACCCCCTCCGGGTCAGCCGTTCCCTGCGGGACACCGCCTATAAGGCGCTGCAGGCCCGGGGCAGGCTGGTGCTGGCGCTGAACCGGGAGCCCACCGTGGAGGAAATGACCAAGGAACTGGGCGTTCCCCGGGAGGACGTGGTGTTTGCCCTGGAAGCCATCCAGGGCCCCATTTCCCTGTTTGAGCCGGTGTACAACGACGGCGGCGACGCCATCTACATCATGGACCAGGTCAAGGACGATGCCCAGATCGCCGGGGTAGAAGGCGCAATCATTCATATAGTAATTCATGGTTTGCTGCTCGGCCGCGGTAATGATGCTCACCGCCATTTTGTCAAACAGCGCGGCGTCTTTCTTTCCCGGGGCGCACAGCGCGTCCGCCGGGAAGCGGTGCTCCGAAATGGTGGGCCGGCCCGGCATGATTTCCGTGTAATCCCCCACCAGCTTTTCCGCGTAGACGCCGCTGTCCATTTCCAGCAGATCCGCGTACCGGTACAGGTGATCAAAATCCTCCAGCAGGGCGAAATCCAGCGCGGATTTCACGTGGGGACAAGTGACCCGCTGGGCCAGAATGGCCGTCAGGTCCACCGCCAGCTGCTCATAGCCGATGGTGTGCTCCAGCACCGTTTCATCCAGCGGCTTCAGGCAGGCGATCTTTTTTGCTGCTGCTCCTGCCGGCACAGCACGGCCAGCTCCCGGCGCAGGTCATCGTTGCCTTCCTGCCGGTGAAAGGCATGGGAATACCGGACTGCCTCAAACTCCGTCCCGTTCATCAGGATCACCCGCACACGTGTGTAGGGGGCCGTTTCCCATTTGTCATAGGAACCGGGATAGAGCCGCTGTCAGTCCATAAAGCTGTCCGTCATCTTTTCCGGCGTCAGTTGAAATGGATTCATGTTCCGTCCTCCTTTTGCTCCTTTTCCTGTTCAGTTTTCCGCGGAAGAAGGCGGAATATGCAAAAAACAGGCGCTAAAGAATTACTCCAGGAAAACAAAAAAATCCGCATTCTCCGTTGGGGGAATGCGGATGCGTCCGGTTATTTCTTTTTCTTGGGCGTCGCGGTCACTTTGGGTTTGGGCGTGGGCGTTTTCACCGTCCTGGGCTTAGGCGTGGGCGTTTTGGTCGGCTTGGGGGTGGCGTTCACTTCGGCGTACAGCTTGGTCAGCGTATTCTTGTCCGCCTGGCCCGTCTGCCGCAGCTTGCGGGATTTCTGGTACGCTTTCACCGCGTCCCGGGTTCCTTCCCGGAACTGGCCCGTCACGGTTCCTTTGTAGAAGCCCATTTCCTTCAGCTTCATCTGCAGCCAGTACACGTCTTCCCCGGCGCTGCCCACCTTCAGCACCCGGGCCACGGAGGTGGGCGCCTTTTTGCCGTTATAGGCCGGATAAGCCGACGGCGCCGGCGTGATCTTCTGGGTCATGGTAGTGGTATCCAGCGCTCCGGGCTGGATGGCGTAGCGCAGCTCCGGATCGGCCGGCGCGTTGTCGTGGATCCACACCTTCATGCCCTCCTTGGCATGGTCGTAGATCCATTTGGCGTCTGGCACGGTCAGGCGGATGCAGCCGTGGGAGCCGCGCTTGCCCAGGCCCTTGAAAGAGCTGGTTTTCAGCGTCATGGGGTCGCTGGCGTCGGAATACAGCACGCTGTGGAAGGCGATCTCCTCGGTGATCTTGGTCCACCACCGGGCTTCGCCGCCGCCCCAGGTGGGAAATTTGCAATACGGCGCCCGGCGGCCGGTGAGGGTAAAGGTGCCCAGGGGCGACGGGTATTTGGCCGTACCGGTGGCGCAAAGGAACGCCCGGTCCAGGTCGGAGTACTTGCCGGTTTCCTCGCTGTACTTCCAAACCTTCACCACCTGGTTCTTCACATCCACCTCGAAATAGTACGGGACAGGCGTGGGCTTTTTCGCCTCGTCGTCCACCCCGCGCACGGTGGGATCGTTGAACAGCGCTTCCCAGGTATCGGCGTCCACGTTGCCGGTGGCTTTCAGGCCGTTCTTTTTCTGGAATTCCACCACGGCGGCCTGGGTGGCCTTATAGTAGCCGTCGGTGATTTTGGGATAGGTGAAAAAGCCCAGGTCCTTCAGGCGCTGCTGCACCTTCTGCACGTCCTTGCCGGTGGAGCCGTACTTCAGGGTTTTGGAAAACTCCTGGTAGACGCCGGGCTTGGGCGTGGCGGTGCGGGGCGGCGTGGCGGTGGCCTTGGGCGCCGGGGTCGGCGTAGGACGGACGGACAGGGAATACAGTTTCTCCTGGGTTTTCACATCCGCCGTGCCGGTGGCCGCCAGGCTGCAGTTCAGCTGGAATTCCTTCACGGCCGCCGCCGTGTTTTCCAGATAACTTCCGGTGACGTTGCCGGTATAGTAGCCCAGCTCCTTCAGCTTTTCCTGAAGCAGCTTCACTTCTTCCCCTTCCGTGCCGACGGACAGGGGGCGGTAGCATTCGCCGTAGATCACAGCCAGTGTTTTTTCATCCGCCTTGCCGGTGATGGGCAGGTCATACGCCTGCTGCACCTGGGAAACCGCCGTCTGCGTGGCGGCCGTATATTCGCTGGTGGCCCGGTTCTGGGTATAATTCAGCTGCCGCAGCCGGGTGTTCAATTCCAGCACGGCGTCGCCGGTATCCCCCAGTTGCAGGATCTGCGCCGCCTGCGCCGGCAAACAGCCGATCAGCAGCAGCAGCGCTGTCAGCAGAGCCATCCATCTTTTTTTCATCATGCAGCACCTCAGCATTCCGTCTCCTTCGGGATACGGACAGTGTACGCTTTCTTCTATCAGAAAATCAACCGGAAATCCTTGCCATTCACGCGTTCTTCGCCAGCTGCTGGCCCATGATCACGCCCATGACGGACGCCATCATCAGGCCCCGGGTCCATCCGCTGGAATCGCCCAGGCAGTGCAGGCCCGCGATGTTGGTGCGCAGGTTCTGGTCCATTTTGATGCGGTTGGAGTAGAATTTCAGTTCCGGGCTGTACAGCAGCGTTTCCGGCCCGGCAAAGCCCGGCACCACCTCGTCCATGGCCTGCATGAAATGAATGATGTTGGTCATGGCCCGGTACGGCATGGCGGCGGTAATGTCCCCCGCCACGGCGTCCGGCAGCGTTTGCCGCACGTTGGAACGGGCCAGTTCCTTCTGCCAGGTGCGTTTGCCGTCCAGGATGTCGCCGAACCGCTGCACCAGGATCTTGCCGCTGCCCAGCATGTTGGTCAGTTCGCCCACCTTCTGGGCATAGGCAATGGGCTGGTTGAAGGGGTGCGTGAAGTTGTGGCTGCACAGGATGGCCAGGTTGGTGTTGTCCGTTTTCAGCTCCTTGTAGCTGTGGCCGTTCACCACCGCCAGATTGTTGTCGTAGTTTTCCTGGCTCACAAAGCCGCCGGGATTCTGGCAGAACGTACGCACCTTGTCCTTGAAGGGCTTGGGGTATCCCACCAGCTTGCTTTCATACAGCACCCGGTTCACCGTTTCCATCACTTCGTTGCGCACTTCCACCCGCACGCCGATATCCACCGTGCCGGGCTGATGGGCGATGCCGTGCTCCTCGCACAGTTTTTCCAGCCAGTCGGCGCCCCGGCGACCGGTGGCCACCACGGTGTGCCGCGCCCGGATCTCCTGCTGCACGCCGCCCTTTTCCACGGCCACGCCGATGCAGGTCTTTCCATCCAGCAGCAAATTCACGCAGTTGTAGCCGAACAGGATCTCCACCCCGTGCTCCACCAGGTATTTTTCGATGTCGCCGTACAGGATCTGGGCTTTTTCCGTGCCCAGATGCCGGATGGGACAGTCCACCAGCTTCAAGCCGGCGCGGATGGCCCGCAGCCGGATCTTTTTGATTTCTTCGCTTTGCCCGATGCCCTCCACGTGGGTATCCGCCCCGAAGGACAGGTAGATCTGATCGGTGTAGTCGATCATCTTCTGGGCATAGTCTTCCCCAATCAGCTCGGGCAGCTGGCCGCCCACCTCATAGCTCAGGCTCAGCTTGCCGTCGGAAAAAGCGCCGGCGCCCGAAAACCCGGTGGTGATATGGCAGTACGGCTTGCAATTCATGCATTCGCCGGTTTTCACCTTGGGACAATGGCGTTTTTCGATGGATACGCCCTTCTCCACGATCAGGATCTTCTGTTTGCTGCCCTGGCGCAGCATTTCCAGCGCGGTAAAGATCCCAGCCGGACCCGCGCCGATAATCAATACATCTGTTTGCATATCTGTCCCCATGATCTTTCTTTGTTCCGGGCCTTTGAGCCCAATGCTATTAAACGATAGAATTGCATTTTTGTCAACTATTTATCAAGAAAATGTTACAATTTATTTTCAAATTACAAAAAACGGATCAGATGCGCTCTGATCCGCTTTCTTTCCGGCCAAATGGCTGGTTTCACAGCCTCCTGATGGCGGTGATTTCGCCCTCCGTGGCGGACACCATCACCGTTTTCTGGTTGGTATAAATCACGAAGCCCGCCGGCGATCCGCCCGGCTTTTTCACAAATTTCCGCAGGGTGTAATCCACCGGCACCGCCGCCCCCTTCCCCCTGGAAAACCAGGCCGCCAGCCGCAGGGCGTCGGCCAGGGCCCCGGCGGAGGGCCGCTCCGCCCGGATGATCACATGGGAGCCCGGCATATCCTTGGCGTGCAGCCAGGTTTCGTGGCCCTTGGCCGCGCCGGTGACCCGGTCGTTCTGGGTGCTGTTTTTCCCCACAATGATTTCCGTGCCGTCGGCGGACTGGAAGCGCATGGGCGCGCTTTCCTGCTGCTTGGGCCGCTTCTTCCCGGCGGGGGACCGCAGCAGCCCCGCTTCCTCAAGCACCCGGCGCACGTCGGACAGATCCTGCTCCGTTTCGCTTTCCTCCAGGTCGAACAGCGCCTGCTCCAGCACGCCGATCTCCTTCAGCGTTTTTTCTTTTTGCTCCCGGGCGATCTCCCGGGCGGCCCGGGCCTTGCGGTAGCGCTTGAAATACTTCTGCGCGTTCTGGGCCGGTGTCAGGGCCACGTCCAACGCGATGTCCGCCGTGCCGCCCTCCGGGTCATAGAAATTCTGCAGCCGCACCGTTTCCGCGCCCCGGGGCACCAGGTAAGCCTGGGCCGTCAGCAGTTCCCCGCAGATGCGGTATTCCTCCATCCGCGCGCTGGCGGCAATCTCTTCTTCCTGCAGGGCCAGCTTTTTTTCGTCCCGTTCCAGATGGGTGCGGATCAAATGCTTCAGCGACGCGCTTTTCTGGTTCATCCGATCCCGCCGGTCCCGGCCGAAGTAGAAATCATCCAGCGCGTCGGACAGGGTGGCATAGGGACGCTGCAAATCCGTATCCAGGCTCAGGTAGGGAAAGGGCGTCACATCCGCCATCAGGCCGTCGGCGTTCATCTGGGCCGTAGGCCTAAACAGCGCTGGCAGCCTGCGGAAAAACTCGCACACCTGCCGGCACAGTTCCGCCCGGTCCAGGTCCGCCATCTCCGCCCGATGCATGCCCGTGACCCGGAAAGCGATTTCCCGGGCCGCCGCGGCGGACAGCCCGCGAATGACGCCGGCCAGCGCCTTGTCCAGCGGCCCCGCGGCGTCCCGCAGCCGCAGCGCCAGCGCTTCCTCCTGCATTTCCGCCGGGTCCATTTTATCCTGCACCGGCGGCGGCACAAAGGGCAGCCCCGGCAGGGCCTGGCGCACCCGGCTCATGTCCCCGGACACATGGCGGATGGCGTCGACGATCTTTCCGTCCTTCACCAGCGTCAGGTTGCTGTGCCGCCCCATCAATTCCAGGTACAGCTCCCGGGGCGCGCTGTCGCCCAGCTCGTCCTTGTTTTCCAGGGTGATTTTCAGCACCCGGTCGCCGCCCACCTGTTCGATACCCAGCAAATGGCCGCCCTGCAGGTGCTTGCGCATCAACATGCAGAACATCGGCGCCTCCAGCGGGTTCTGGTAGGCGATCCGGGTAATGTGCGCCCGGGCAAAGGACGGCGCGGCGGACAGAAGCAGCCGGTGGTTCTTCCCCTGGGCGCGGATCAGCAAAACCAGCATATCCTTTTCCGGCTGGGTCACCTTTTCGATGCGTCCGTCCCGCAGTGTTTCCTGCAATTCCCGGGCCATAAAGCCCAGGGTCAATCCGTCAAAGGGCATAATCCTCCTCCATGCGTCACAGCCTGGTCTGGCTGACGCCGTCGCGCCAGGCCGTTAAAAATTCCCGTACCGCGGCGTAGCGCTGCTTCCGGCTGTCCCGGGTGGCCCTTTCCGCAACGGGGTACAGCGCCGCCGGCCCTTTCCAGGCATCCCGGCTGCGGTCGGCGTTGTCGCCGAAAAACTCAAAGGCCAGCGCGCCCAGCTTGTACACGGTGGTATCCTCCCCCAGCGCGTCGCCCATCACGTATTCCTCCGGCGCCAGAAAGCGGGGCGACCCCGGCATCCTGCCCCGGGTATTGAAGGCCGGCTTTTCCTTGTACAGGTCGATGTCGCACACCAGCGCCCGCTTTTGCTCCAGGTCGATCAAAACGTGCTCGTCGGTAAAATCCACGGCGATAAGCCCTTCCCCGGCCAGCAGGGCCTGCAAATCGAAAACGCCGTCCAGCATGGACAATCGGTCCGCCAAGGGCAGGCGGCGCAGGCGCAGGCGCGTCTGGTCGCTGGGCGGATCGGGCCGCAGGGGCTGGGCGTCCTGCCAGGGAAAAACGGTGGCGTACCCGTCGCCCGCCGGGCCGTGGGCCAGCAGGGGGACGAGCCGGGGATGCGTGTGGCGGGCATAGAGCCGGGCGCTGTGCTTCAGCCACTCCACCGCGTCCTGCGGCCTGCCGCCGTAGCGCACGGTGCGCGCGCCCGCGTACTTGATAAACAGCCGGCCGTACGGCCCCTGGACGCCGAAGCACAGATTGCCGGACGGCAGCATGTCCATGACGCGGAACACGGTGCCGTACCCCCGCAGCCAGCGCAGATCCGTTTCCTGCAGCAAACGGAATGGAACGCCGTCCATTTCCAGCGACAACTCCATGGCAGCCTCCCCAATATATTGATATCTTATTATACTACAAAATTCTTCTTCTGCAAAGCGCCGCGCGGCCTTTGCAATTTCCGCGCCATTGTGGTATCATGAATGGGATTGTGAAAGGAGGCGTTTGCCCATGCCCTTTATCCATACCCGCACCAACCAAACCGTGTCCCCTGCGCAGGAGCAGCAAATGACCCGGGAGCTGGGCCGGGCCATCGGCATACTGGGAAAAAGCGAGCAGTGGCTGATGCTGCAGTTTGAGGATGGCTGCCGCATGGCTTTCCGGGGTGAAAACCGGCAGCCTATGGCCTTTGTGGAAGTGAAGCTGCTGGGCCGCGCCCAGGGGGACGCCTACGAGCGTCTGACCGGGGAAATCACCCGGATCGTGGCCGACGCGCTGGCTGTCGCGCCCGATTGTATTTATGTAAAATACGAAGAAACCGAATACTGGGGCTGGAACGGCTCCAATTTCTGATGATGCGACGGGTCATCCATGGCGATGGCCCGCTTTTTGCGGGAGGAATTCCATGCCCAATCTTGTCATCACCGGCGCGTCCCGGGGCATCGGGGCCGAAATGGTGCGCTGCTTTGCCCGGCACGGCTGGCAGGTGCTGTTCACCTGGCTGCGCAGCGAACAAGCCGCGTTGGCGCTTTCCCGGGAAACCGGGGCCCATGCCCTGCGCTGCGACGCCGGCAGCGAAGCGGACCAGGACCGGCTGCTGGCAGAAGCGCAGCGCCTGTTCCCGCAAGGGATCGACGCGCTGATCTGCAACGCCGGCATCGCCCACACCGGCCTGCTCCAGGATCTGTCCGCAGCCATGTGGGACGAGCTTTTCCGTGTCAACGTCCGCGGCGCGTTCCTGGCCACCCGGGCGTTTCTGCCTGGCATGATCAGCCGGCGGCAGGGCAGCATCGTGTACGTATCCTCCATGTGGGGACAGGTAGGCGCTTCCTGCGAGGTGGCGTATTCCGCCTGCAAATCGGCGCTGATCGGCCTGACCAAAGGCCTTGCCAAGGAGGCAGGGCCGTCCCGGGTGCGGGTGAACTGCCTGTGCCCCGGCGTGGTGGAAACGGATATGATGAACGGCTATACCCCGGAGGACAAGGCCGCCCTGCGGGAGGAAACACCCCTGGGAAGGCTTGGCACCCCCGACGACATCGCCCGCAGCGCCTATTTTCTGTGCAGCGGGGACGCGGACTTCATTACCGGCCAGGTGCTGGGCGTAAACGGCGGCTTTGTGATCTGAGCATGGTAAGACTGTTCATTTTTTCGATCTTTTTTTCAGGATTTTGACCAAACTTGATGAAATTCGTCTTTTTCCCTTTTCAGCGCCGGAAAATTCATGTATAATAAGATTCCAAAGAGTCCATTACGTGCGAAGGGGTGGTACGGCATGAACAACTTTTTGACGGAATGGGGCAAAGACCTGAAAAGCATTCCCGTCGGGCCGCTGGGCATCATCGCCATGTCCGGCTGCGAGGAAATGGGCCAGAAGGTGGACGCCTGGCTGCAAAAATGGAACCAGCTGCAAGAAGCGCAGGATGAAGAATTCTACACTATTCCGGGCCTGAACCGGGATTCCTTCCTGATCAAAGCCTACTGCCCGCGCTTTGGCACCGGCGAAAGCAAAGGCGTCATCAAGGAAACCGTCCGCGGGTACGACATCTACATCATCGTGGACGTGTGCGCGTACAACAAAACCTACAAAATGTACGACATGGAAGTGCCCATGAGCCCGGACGACCATTTCCAGGACCTGAAGCGCATCATCGCCGCCATTGAAGGCAAAGCCAAACGCATCACCGTGATCATGCCCATGCTGTACGAAAGCCGCCAGCACCGCCGCAATTCCCGGGAAAGCCTGGACTGCGCCCTGGCGCTGCGGGAGCTGCAGGCCTACGGCGTTTCCAGCATCATCACCTTTGACGCCCACGACCCCCGGGTCGCCAATTCCGTGCCCATGCTGGGCTTTGAAAACGTCATGCCCACCTACCAGATGATCAAGGCCCTGTGCCGCAAGGAAAAGGACCTGATCATCGACAAAAACAACATGATGGTCATCTCCCCCGACGAAGGGGCCATGAGCCGCAACATCCGCTTCTCCTCCGTGCTGGGGCTGGAGCTGGGCATGTTCTACAAGCGCCGGGACTACACCACCATCATCAACGGCCGCAACCCCATCGTGGCCCATGAATACCTGGGTTCCTCCGTAGAGGGGAAGGACGTGCTGGTGATCGACGACATGATCGCCTCCGGCGACAGCATGCTGGATCTGTGTAAGGAGCTGAAAGCCCGCAAGGCCAACCGCATTTTCGCCGTGGCCACCTTCGCTTTCTTCACCAGCGGCACCGAAGCCTTCGAGCGCGCCTACCAGGAAGGCTACCTGACCCGCGTCATCGCCACCAACCTGACGTACCGCCGGCCCGAACTGCAAAAGGCCGAATGGTTCATCGAAGCGGACCTGAGCAAGTATATTTCCTACATTATTGCCACCCTGAACCATGACCGTTCCCTGAGCAAGCTGCTCAATCCCTACGACCGCATTGAACGGCTGCTGACCAACTACCGGGCCCAGCAGGCCGCGGAAGGAATCCGCATGGTGTAAGCCCATGAGCGAAGAAAAGAAAGAGCTTTCCGTGGAGGAAGCGCCCTCCAAAACCCTGGTGCAATCCGCCAAGGATTTCATGTCCGGCGTCCTCTCTCCCCTGAAGGGCAAGGACGTGGGCCAGCTGGTGGAGGAATTCACCGCGGAAATGACGCTGGTGGCCGAAGGGCTCAGCGAGGATCAGCAAAAGCTGAGCGAGGAAAACGAAAAGCTGGCCGCCCAGCAAACGCTGATGGAGCAAAACCTGCTGGATCAGCTGCACGACGCCCAGGTGACCATGGACGAAATGCGTTCGGAAATCACCACCCTGCGGGGACGGCTGGACAAAGCCGAGAAAAGCATCGGCGAAAAGAAAATCAAAAAGGTGGAAGGCTTTACCGGACTGCTGCGCCAGGCCACCTGGCTGGCCGGCATCCTGGTGGGCGGCTGGATTCTGGTCACCATCATCAAATTTTTCCAGTAACGGTCCATCCATTAACACATTCAAACGGCAGGTTCCTTTCGGAGCCTGCCGTTTTTTGCTTGCGAGTCTTGCGTTTTTCTTTCGTATGATCCCGCTTAACCCTTCACGCTGCCCAGCGCCATGCCGGTGACAAAGTACTTTTGCAGGAAGGGGTACACCACCAGGATCGGCACGGTGGAAATCACCGTGATGGCGCAGCGAATGGTGATGGGCGTGGTCTGCGTGGTGGATTTCAGCGCGTCTGCCGATGTTTTGGCGGCGTTGGCGCTGGCCTGGGTAGTGGCCAGCTTCATTTTCAGCAGATACTGCAGGGAATGGAGCATTTTCTGGCCGCCGCAGTACAGATGGGTGTCAAACCAGCTGTTCCAGCTGCCCACGGCCACAAACAGCGCCACCGTGGCCAGCACCGGGGTGCACAAGGGGAAAATGATCTGCCAGTACACCCGGATGTCCCCGGCGCCGTCGATGCGGGCGGATTCCACCAGGGCGTCGGGCAGCCCGGCAATATACGTGCGGATCACGATCATGTTGAAGCAGCTGAACATGGTGGGCACGATGTACACCCAGTAAGATTTGGCCAGGTTCAGCGTTTTGGAAATCAGCAGGTAATTGGGGATCAGGCCGGCGTTGACGTACATGGTCAGCACCATCACCGTGGTAATGAATTTCCGCAGCACGTATTCCCGGCGGCTCAAGGCAAATGCCAGCATGCCGGTCCAGAACAGGTTGAGCAGAGTGATGATGACGGTTTTGGATGCGGAAATCCAGGCGGCCTGGTATACCGAGCTGTCCGACAGGATGGACTCATAGCTTTTCAGGCTGAACACCCTGGGCCACAGCCCGATATTGCCCCGCAGAGCGTCGGTGCCGTCGTTAAAGGAATAGGCCACCGTATTGACAACAGGATACAGGGTGATAAACATCAGCAGGATCAGCACAAAGGCATTGACCACGGGGAACACCCTGTCCTGGCGTTTTCTTCTTTTTTTCGGCATGGAAGGCACAGCGGTAACGGACACGGGAATCCCTCCTTTATATCAAGGTATCTTCGCCCAGCCGCTTGGCCACCAGATTGGCCCCGACCAGGAGAACGATGGCAACAACGCTCTTGAACATACCGGCGGCGGTAGCGACGCCGATATTCAGCTTTTCTGTGCCGTATTCCAGCACGAAAATATCGATCGTTGTGGAGAAATCCCGCACCAGGCTGCTGCCCAGCAGATACTGAATTTCAAATCCCGCTTCCATCAAGTGGCCGATGTTCATAATCAGCAGGATCACAAAGGTGGATTTGATGCCGGGAAGCGTGACGTGCAGGATGCGCTGGAAACGGCCTGCGCCGTCGATGGCGGCGGCCTCGTAGAGGCTGGGGTCAATGGCGGTCATGGCGGAAATGTAGATGATGGTGTTCCAGCCTACTTCCTTCCACACGTTGATCACGCCCACCAGCCACCAGAAGTATTTGCCTTCGCCCAGGAAAAACACCGGTTCCTTCACGGCGCCCAAGGTAGCCAGCATGCCGTTGATGGGGCCGGAGGATGCGAAAATATTCTGCGCCATGCTGACCACGATAACCATGGACAGGAAGTGGGGCAGATAGGTGACGGTTTGCACGGTGCGCTTGAAGCTCTTGCGGCGCACTTCGTTGAGCAGCACGGCCAGCAGAATGGAGGATACCGTGCCGAATACCAGGTTGATCACGCTCATGGCCAGGGTGTTGCGGATGCTTTGAATGAAATCGGGCCGGCCGAACAGCCATTCAAAATTGCTCAGCCCGCACCACGGGGTGATGCCCTTGGCCACGTTGCGCTTGTTGCTGTAATCCCGGAATGCGTTGATCCAGCCCCACATGGGCGCATAATTGAACAAAAGCACATACAGCAGCATGGGCACAGACATGAGCATCAATTGCCATTGCCCAAGCAATGTGCGCCAGAAGCCCTTTCTGCGTGCGGGTGTATTGCCCGCTTCTCGTGCAATACTGTTCATTTCCAATCCCCCTTTTGGGAAAAGCCATGGGGAGAGAAGATCATTCTCTCCCCACGGCCCTCGTGCTTTGAATTATTCGCCCAGAACTTTCGCCACTTCATCCAGCACAGCCTGCTGCATGTATTCGCCGAAAGCTGTGGCGGAAGGAGTGATTTCAGCAACGAAAGCATCCCACAGCGCGTCAAACTGGTCGGGTTCGCACATGATCAGTTCGGGCAGACGCTGATCCTGAATCTTCAGGAAGTCGGTGTGTTCCACTTCCACGGGGTTGTAGTTGATCTGCCAGGCTTCGCCGTAGGGAGCCAGCTCGATGGGCGGGTTCACGAAGTCGGCGAACTTGGAATAGCCGTAGGCGTTCAGGAATTCCTTGTCATAGTCATTCATCAGGCCCAGCACGATTTCAGGCTGGTTGGCGGGATCCCAGGCATTGCCCTTGTAGGGGCCGTCCATGATCCAGCCCTGCTTCTTGGGGCTGCTTTCCCAGAAGGCCAGAGCGCGGTTCTTCAGCTTCCAGGTGTTGTCGTTGCGCTGCGCATACTGTTCTTCCGTCATCAGCAGGCGGCCGTCTTTCACATAGTAATCTTCGCCTTCGATGCCCCAATTGAAGATCAGCTGCCATTCATCAGACAGCATTTCTTCCCACATGCTGATGATGCGTTCCGGGCACTTGCAGTTGACGCTGATGCCGAAGCCGCGGCGCACATTGGGCAGAGAGCCGTTCACATAGTGTTCTTCGATGGCAGTGCCATTCACATATTCCGGATCGTACACCAGGCCCAGGGCCACGTAGGTGTTCTCGTACTTCTTGTCGGTCTTCAGGGCGTTGGTGGCGTCGCCGAAGTCCCAGGTCTGGTCGAACATGCCCAGCACGGTGCCGGTGGACAGCTGAGCGATGTACTGGTCATAGCTCATGACGAAGGTGTCGGGGCTGATGATGCCCTTCTTGAACTCCTCGTACAGCTTCTTGTAGTAGGGCTTGGCATAGGGCTGGTTGATGAAGGTCTCGGTGGGATAGTCTTCCTTGGTGACGTCCACCAGCACCTCGCCGTCGTTGGGGCGGCCCATCAGGTGCTGCACGGGGTTGATCAGGCAGAAGTGCCGCCAGCCGTCGCACAGGATGTCAAAGCCGATGTAGGGCACGCCGTCCGGGTTGGTGGGATTCTCGGCGATGAAGCACTCGATCAGGTCGAAGTACTCGTCCAGGGTCCTGATGGTGGGATAGCCCGCCCAGGCCAGCACCTGCTTCTGGATGAAGAAGGCGGGACCGTTGACCTCGTTGACGATCTGCTCGCCCTCCGGCAGGCCGTAGTTGGGGATGATGTACATGACGTCCTCACCGGTGATCTCATCCTTGGTGATGATGCGGTTCAGCTGGGGCTCGATGTGGGCCCAGATGTTCGGGGTATCCTCGGGGTTGACGTAGTCCAGCAGGTTGATCAGCGCGCCGGCGTCGATCAGGGTCTCGGCGCT
>CACYGB010000039.1 GCA_902773895.1 uncultured Eubacteriales bacterium | reverse complement strand
GCGGAGGCCAGGTTCACGTCGTCCTGGGTGATGGCGCCCACGGCGGAATGCAGCACGCGCACCTTCACTTCGTCGTTGCTCAGTTTTTCCAGGGCCTGCTTCACAGCCTCCACACTGCCCTGCACGTCGGCTTTGATGATGATATTCAGGTTCTGCACCTTGCCCTCGGTGATGCCGGCAAACAGGTTATCCAGGCTCACCTTGGCGGTGTTGGCCCGGGCGGCCTTCAGCTTGTCCCGGCGCTCCTGGGCCACCTGACGGCTCAGGTGATCGTCCGCCACGGCGAACATTTCATCGCCGGCGGAAGGCACTTCGTTGAAGCCGGAAATTTCCACAGGGGTGGAAGGCCCGGCGGACTGCACCCGTTCGCCCCGGTCGTTCACCATGGCGCGCACACGGCCGGAGGCCATGCCGGCCACGATGTTGTCGCCCACTTTCAGGGTGCCGTTCTGCAGCAGCACGGTGGCCAGCGGGCCCCGCGCCTTGTCCAGCTTGGCTTCGATGATGACGCCCTTGGCCAGGCGGTTGGGGTTGGCCCGCAGTTCCATGGTGTCGGCCTGCAGCAGGATCATTTCCAGCAGGTCGTCCACGCCCTGGCCGGTGATGGCGCTGACGGGCACCATGATGGTTTCGCCGCCCCAATCCTCAGGCACCAGATCGTACTTGGTCAGGTCCTGCATGATGCGGTCCGGATTGGCGCCCACTTTGTCCATCTTGTTGATGGCCACCACGATGGGAACGCCGGCCGCCTTGGCATGGTTGATGGCTTCTATGGTCTGGGGCATGACGCCGTCATCCGCGGCCACCACCAGCACGGCGATGTCCGTGGCCTGGGCGCCGCGCATACGCATGGCGGTGAAGGCTTCGTGGCCCGGGGTGTCCAGGAAGGTGATCTGCCGGCCGTTCAGCTTCACGGTGTAAGCGCCGATGTGCTGGGTGATACCGCCGGCTTCGGTGGAGGTCACATGGGCTTTGCGGATGTAGTCCAGCAGCGATGTCTTGCCGTGGTCCACGTGGCCCATGATGGTAATAACCGGGGGCCGGGGCTGCAGATCGTCCTCGGTGTCCTGCACGTCGATTTCGCTCAGCGCGTCTTCCGCCGTTTTATCCAGCTTCATTTCCAGCGTCACGTCGAATTCCGAGCAGACCAGGGACGCAGTGTCAAAATCCAGTTCGCTGTTGATGTTGCTCATAATGCCCAGCATCAGCAGCTTTTTCAGGATCTCGCCGGCAGGCTTGCCGATACGCTCGGTCAAATCCTTCACGGTGGTGGTTTCCGCCGTCATGTACGCCTTATCGATCTTGCTGGGCGCCATCATCTGCTGGGCGGAGGGCTGCTTCTTGCTCTGGCGGGAGCGCTTGCCGCCGCGCACGGTATCGTCGTCATAGCCGTTGAAGGATTCCTTCACCAGCTGCTTGCGGTTCTTGGCCACATGCTCCGGATCGTGCTGGCGGATATACTGCTTTTTATTGGGATCATAATTGCTGACCCGCTCTTTTTCCACCACAGGCGTCAGTTCGGGGCCGCGGCTGCGGCTGCCGCCCATGGGGCGATTGCCCCCCTGGGGCCGGGCTGCGCCGCCACCCATGGGACGGTTGCCGCCCTGGGCGGCCTGTCCGGCGGGACGGCCGTAACCCTGCTGGCCCTGCGGGTTGGCAGGACGGCCATAGGGGCCCTGCGGATTGGCGGGGCGGCCGTACGGGCCTTGCGGGTTGGCGGGACGGCCATAGGGGCCCTGCGGGTTGGCGGGGCGGCCGTACGGGCCCTGCGGGTTGGCGGGACGGCCATAGGGGCCCTGCGGATTGGCGGGGCGGCCATAGGGGCCCTGCGGATTGGCGGGACGGCCATAAGGGCCCTGGGGCCGGGGAGCGGCCTGGGCGGCAGCGGGACGCGGCGCGGCAGGACGGGCCTGCTGGGCGGCAGCCGGTGCGGCAGGCGCAGCAGGCTTGGCCGCGGCGGGCTTTTCCGCAGGCTTGGGAGCTTCCACTGCTTTGGGAGCTTCTTCAGCCTTGGGAGCCTCCGCTGCCTTGGGCGCTTCAGCGGCTTCCTTCTTTTCCTCCGCCTTGGGAGCGGGCGTTTCCGCCTTCACAGGCGCTTCAGCCGGAGCCGCGGGCTTTTCAGCGGCTTTCTCCGCTTCCTTCGGCTTCTCCGCCGGCTTTTCTTCCGCCGCGGGCGCGGCTTTTTCCGCAGCCTTGGGCTTATCTTCCTTCTTTTCTTCCGCTTTTGCGGGAGCCGGTTCGGCGGGGATTTCCACCTCGTCCTCATCGGGCATAGTCCAGGCCTTGGTATGCTGTTTGGCCAGTTCGGATTGCTCCTCCTGGCGTTTCCTGGCTCTTTCTTCCTCTTCCTCACGCTGGAATTTCATTTCCAGCTTCCGAAGGTTCTGCAGCACGGTATCGATGTTGCGATGAATCCGTCCCGCGTCTTCCAGGATCTGGCCCGCCTGCTGATTGATTTCTTTGGTGGCTTCCGCCAGTTTTACCTTAGGCATTCGTTCCATGCACCCCCGCATTGGTCAATGATTTCTTGTGTTGATGATTTCATCCGGTTCAACCCGGCTGGGATAACAGTTCCAGCATCCGCTGGCACAGCTTTCCGCGCTTTACCGCCGCGGCCATTCTTTCTTCCTTGCCGCATGCCCGGGATATTTCCCCTGCAGGCAGCATATGCAGCGGCACCTGCCGGAAAGCACAGGCGTCGGCAATCTTTTTCTTCGTGCCGTCGGACGCGCCTTCGTCCAGCAGCACCAGGGCGGCGCGGCCGGCCTTGATTTCCCGCAGCGCCAGATCGGCGCCCAGGGTGATTTGCCCGCTTCGGGCGCTCAGGCCCAGCAATCCGCTGACGGGCGTCATGCCTTTTCCTCCAGCGACTGCAATTGGGCCATCAGGCTTTCGTGGGTTTCCTCCCCCAGGGAGCAGGCAAAGGCGCGCTCCAGCTGCTTTTGCTTAATAGCTTTTTTGAGACATTCCGCGGAAAAGCACACATAGGCGCCGCGGCCCGGCTTGCGGCCGGTGGCGTCGATGGACACCGTCCCCTCCGGCGAGCGCACCACCCGCAAAAGCTCCTTCTTGGGCTTCATTTCCCGGCAGCCCACGCACATGCGCATGGGCACCTTTTTTTCCTTCATGCTTTTCCCCTTGCTTATTCGATCTCGTCGTCGGGCAGGGTCACATCGTAATCCTCATACGCGTCCGCGATCACGGAGCCGGTGCCTTCGGCGCCCTCCGGCGCGTTCTGCCGCATCAGCTCCGCCACCTGGGTCTGGGATTTGATGTCGATCTTCCAGCCGGTCAGCTTGGCGGCCAGGCGGGCGTTCTGCCCTTCCTTGCCGATGGCCAGGCTCAGCTGGTTATCCGGCACCACCACGCGGCAGATCTTTTCGCTGTCGGACACGAACACGTCCAGCACGTGGGCCGGGTTCAGGGCGTTGGCCACAAATTCGGCCGGATCCTGGGACCACTTGATGATGTCGATCTTTTCGTTTTTCAGTTCGGCCACCACCTTGTCCACCCGGCTGCCCCGGGGACCCACGCAGGCGCCCACCGGGTCGATGGCGGCGTCCATGGAGGCCACGGCCATCTTGGTGCGGCTGCCCGCTTCCCGGGCGATGGACTTGATCTGCACGATGCCGGTGGCGATTTCCGGCACTTCCATTTCAAACAGGCGCTTGACCAGGCCGGTATGGATCCGGCTGACGGCCACCTGCGGCGTGCGGGAAGCATCCCGCCGGTCGCGGTACACCTGCAGCACGTAGACCTTGATGTGGTCGCCGGGACGGTATTCCTCGCCGGGGATGAATTCGCTTTCCTCCAGCACACCCTGGGTGCGGCCCAATTCCACATACACAGCCTTGGGCTCCACCCGCTCCACGATACCGGTCAGGATCTCGTTTTCCTTTTCAATATATTCGTCGTAAATCTTGCCCTTTTCTGCTTCCCGCAGCTTCTGCATGATCACCTGCTTGGCGGTCTGGGCGGCCACCCGGCCGAAATCCGCCGGAGTCACGTCGATTTCCACGATGTCGCCCAGTTCATAGTTGGGGCTCAGGGCCTTGGCCTGCTCCAGGGAAATCTGCTGGCTGTCGTCCTCCACTTCCTCCGCCACCACTTTACGGGCGAAGATCTGCACGTCATGCTCCCGGGAGAGCACCACCGACAGATTCAGGGGCGCGTTCTGCCCCCGCTTGATAAAACGGCGGTAAGCGGCCTTGCAGCCTTCCTCCACCGCGCTGACGATCTGATCCACGCTGATGTCTTTTGCCTTGGCCAGCGCTTCGATCGCGTCCATCATTTCAGATTTGCGTGCCATGATTATTCTCCTGCCTTTTCACATTCTCCAAAGAGAAATTATTCTTCTTCCTCCAGCGCGCTCAGATCGGGCACCAGGCGCACCTGGGCCACCGCTTTCCGGGGAAACTCCAGCGTTTCCTCCCCGCATTGCAGCACCACGCGCTCGTCGTTCATTTCCCGCAGCAATCCCTGGGCGCTTTTGCGGCCCTCCTGCGGCTTGTACAGTTTCGCCTCCACCAGCAGGCCCAGCGACTTTTCGATGTCCCGCCGGCTCTTCAGGGGCCGGTCGATGCCGGGGGAACAAACCTCCAGGAAATCGTAGTCGAAGTTTTCCAGGCTGGGCTGCACGGCCCGGTGATAGGCTTCGCAGTCATCCAGGGTGATCCCGCCGTCTTTGTCGATGTAGATGCGCAGGTAGCGGCCGGTAGGCTCCTTTTCCATGGCGGCGTCGCACAGTTCATAATGCATTTTCTCCGCCATTTTTTCACAGATGACGGTGATCTTCTGCATGTTGGCGTTTTTGGGCGGCATCCCCTTTTCCCCTTTCCCGAAAAAGAGAAAAGAGCGGGATCACACTGCTACCGGGAAAAATGCAGGGTCGCAGAATAAGCCTGACATGCCCATGCGCTTTCCCTTCGCAGCTCCCACTCTTCGTTAAACCCTTCTTTCTTTCCGGGAGGCGCTTGACCGCCTCCCGCGTGCATCCCTTTCAGGCGCACCACAGGGATATTATACCATGTTTGCCCAGCAATTACAAGCGTTTTCCAAAGAATTCTGCAAACTTTCTATTCCCCCAGCAGGGACAGCTGCTCCGCGCGGAACGGGGCCAGCAGGGCGGCGGAAATTTCCTCCATCCGGTACATCAAGCGGTATTCGACGCACAGCGCTTCAAACGTCCGCCACAGCCTCTTCCCCGCGGGCGACCAGCATTCATACCGGTCCCCGAAGGCTGCGGCGTACCTTTCCCGCATGCCGGGAAAATCCTCCGCCAGCCGGTCATAGAAATACAGGCGCTGGTTCTGGCGCAAGGTCACGCCGAAGGGCATGGCGGAATATACCCACCGGCATCCCGCGTCCGCTGCCCTGCGCACGATTTGGGCGATGTTTTCCTCCGTATCGTTGATAAACGGCAGGATGGGCGACAGCAGGACCCCGCAGGGGATCCCGGCCGCGGAAAGCGTCTCCAGGGCGGCAAAGCGAAGGGACGAAGGCGCCACGTTCCGCTCGATGCGGCGGCAAAGCGCGTCCTCCGCGGTGGTCACCGTCATGCTGACGGAAACGGGCGCGCGGCAGCCGATGGCAGCCAGTACGTCCGTATCCCGCGTCACCAGCGGCGATTTGGTCAGCACCGCCGCCCCGAACCCTTCGCTTCGCAGCGCTTCCAGGCTTTGCCGGGTCAGGCGTTCTTCCTTTTCAAAAGGATTGTACGGATCGCTCATGGAGCCGGTGAGCACGGTGGCAGCGGCGCGCTTGCCCCGCAGTTCCCGCTTCAGCAGGGCGATGGCGTCCTGTTTGGCGCGCACCCGGTCAAAATCCGCGATGCCGTAACATTCGCTGCGGCTGTCGCAGTAAATGCAGCCGTGGCAGCAGCCCCGGTACAGGTTCATGGTATAGCTGCTGGCAAACCAGCCGTCCTTCTGCCGGGCCGACAGGATCGACTTGGCCGGAATCCTCTCCACACATCCGCCTTCCGGTTTGCGATCAGGCGGAACCGGGCAAGGCGCGTCAGCTGGAAAGCCCATAATTCTCCTCCTCGCACCGGCGCAGGAAACGCGCCATGGCGTCGGTGATTTTTCCGTATTCGGGGGAAATGGTGCATACATGGGGCGCATCGTCCAGCCACAGCTGCATTTTGACGCTGCTGCTGACGCCGTCCAGGATGATCTTCGGGCTGTCCGCCGTCACCACCCTGTCCCCGTGGGACTGGACGGCCAGAACGGGACAATGGATCAGGTTCAGATGCTGCCGGGCCTTGCGCATCAGCACGCTGAGGGAATGGTAGCAGGCAGTGGGCGTGACTTCGTAGCCCACGTCGTACTCCGCGTGCAGCGTTGCCCGCGCGGGGTCCACCCGTTTTTGCATCATGGGGTGAAACGGTGCCAGAAAAGGCGCCAGAGGACGCAGCTTATTCACCGTTTTCATGGGCGCGGAAATAGGCACGCAGGCCGTCACGTCCCTTTCCTCCGCCAGCATCAGCGCCAGCACGCCGCCCATCGACAGGCCGCACACGGTGAAATACCGGTAGGCGTCCGCCATCTCCCGGGCCGCCGTCCGGGCGGACAGCAGCCAGTCCTCCCAGGTGCAATCCATCATTTTTTCCGGCGTTTCCCCATGGCCCGGCAGGCAGATGCCCCGCACGGCAAACCCCCGCGCGTGCAGTCCTTCCCCCAGCAGGCGCATGTGCGCCGGGGAGCCGGTAAGGCCGTGGATCAGCAGGATGCCGTGGTTCCCTTCCGGAAATGCGAAGGGCTGGGCCAGCGGGGATGCTATCGTCATTTTTCTATTCCTTTCATGCAAAAGACCGCCGTCCGGAAAGCCGGGCGGCGATAGGCAGGTCCAGGCGTGCAGGATGCGTCCGGACCGTTCTGCAAGGAACACTTTGAGGCCGGGCGCTCCGAAATCCATGTATGCTTCCTTCACGCCGGGTATTCCGCGCTTCGGGACATTTGCCGCCTGCGCGGCAGGCCGGCGTCAGTCGGTTTCCCCGCTCTCCGCCGGAAGCGTGCTGGGCAGCAGCAGGCCGGAGGCGTCCTGGATCCAGGACTGCGCCTTTTTCTTCCACTCTTCCACCAGTTTGGCCGCGTCTGCCGTCTTCAGCTGATCCACCCGCACGGGCTTTTTCAGGCTGCTGATTTGGGTCACTGTTCCGGGCGACGCCGTACGGCCCGTCAGGGAGGCGGTCAAAGCCGCGTCGCTTTCCGTATCGCGCCAGCTGAGCACCGCTTCGATCTGGGTGGCGGAGCGCTCCGCGCTGGGCGAGGTCAGGGTGATCTGCAATTTCAGCTCCTGCGCGGACTTGGCGGTGTCGTGGGGCTTCACATTCAAAGCAGCCACCATGGTCTGCACAGCCCGGTCCTTGGCCAGCACGTATTCCTCCTTGCCCCCATCCCAGGAAAAATCAAAGTCGAAGGCCAGACGGTTTTCCGTGCCGGGCAGTGTAAGAGTCACCGCGCCGGAGTAAGCGCCGTTTTTGCCGGGCGCCACGGACACTTCAAAATCGTCGCCGTTGGCCAGAACGCCGGCCACCACCCATTTTTGCCCGTCGGGATCAGGGGTAACGGTCAGGTTGATTTCCCGCACGGCCTGGTGATCCGCAAAAGGCAGCCGCATCCGGTCCAGGGCGATTTCGCCCTTCTTGTTGAAGCGGCGGGTGATTTCCACATCGCTGTCCAGCGCCAGCTCGTCCACCATGGCGCACAGGCTGTTCAGCATGCCGGGCTGCAGGTAGGCAGCCGCTTCCTCCGCCGTCAGCACCTCCCGCAGCAGGGAAAGCAGGTCGGCGTCCGCGTAAAGCGAGGCCAGCAGCTGCTTGATTTCCGTCTTCGTCTCCTCCGCCGGGATCAGGCAGTGCAGCTGGGTGTATTCCGTGCCCTTTTCCTTGACGGTGCTGATTTCCGCAAAGCCGTTCATCCAAGTGCCCAGCTCTGTTTCAAACAGCGCCAGGTGCTGGCCGGCTTTTTCCTTCCATTCGGCGGAAGCGCCCTCCACCGCCATCAGCACGTGCCACACAGGGGGCCATTGGTTTCCTCCGGACGACGCCAGCAGCACCGCCGGATTCCATTTGCGGTCGGCGGTGTACCAGGCGCTTTCATGGCCGCCCAGGAAATCGCTGGAAACAGCCGTCAGGGTGCCGTTGTACAGCAGGGTGGTTCTTCCTTCCGCCTTGCCGTCAATGAGCACGTTCAGCTCCGCCTGGCCGTCCGCGCGGTTGGCAAAGGAATGGTTGGCTTCCAGGGTGAGCCGCGGCGCGGCACTCACCAGCCACGCCCACAAATCATTGCCGATGGCCTTGGTGCCGCTGCCGGACGCCGCAAAGGTCACCGTGCCTTTGAAGCCCTGCTCCAGCAATTGTCCCTGAAATTTCTCCACCAGGGTCTTGGTCGCCGCCATGGCCGGCACCGTGCACAGCAACACCAGCAGGGCCGTCAAAAGCGCAATCAGGCGTTTCATACCGCGTTTCCTCCTTTAGTTGAACCAGTCTTCCCCGAACCAGTCGTCGTCATATAATTCTTCTTCCGCGGGCTTGGGCGTAGGGACAGGCGTGGGCTCCGGCTGCTGTTCAGGCAGCGTTTCGTCCGGTTCTTCCTCATCCTCTGTCCCGGCTTCATCCTCGCCGCCGTCCTCATCGTCGTCCGCGAACCAGTCTTCGCCGCCGTCGTCCGAAAACCAGCCGTCGCCGTCCATGAAGTCTTCATCCGTCCCTTCCTCCGGCGCCGTTCCCTCCGGTTCGGGCGTGTCATCCGGCGTATCTTCCGGCGTGTCTTCCTCCTGCGGCAGTTCTTGGGGCATTTCCCCGGTTTCATCGCCGCCGTCCGCCGGAACGGTATCCGCCGTCATCCATTCCTCCGTGCGCAGCTCGTGGGTCAGCAGCGCCCGGTCCTCCTCCGGCAGGGCCGCAAACGCCCGGACCACAATACCCGTCAGCCGGGCCAGCTCGCTCTGCACGGCTGCTTTGGCGCGGGCCTGATCCATCTGCCGCAGGTCCTGCACGTTTTCCGGCTCATCCTCCGTCAGGGATTCCGAATCGGTAAGGGTCAGCTGCAGCGTGGCTTTCAGGTCCGTTTTGCTGCCGGTTTTCCGCGTCGCCTTTACCGTACCGGCCAGGCCGTCTTCGGTGAAGGCCAATTCCGGCGTCAGGGTGTACGCCGTTTTGACCTTGTTTTTCGTTTCCGTCCAGGTGATTTTGCCGCTCCAGGCTTCCTTATCCTCTTTCACCGTGTTTTTCAGGGAAAGATTGATGCCGGAGCTTTCCGTTTCCCCGTTCAGGGTGCGGGTATAGGACGTTTCGATGGTCAGGGTGCGCACGCCGCTTTTGGCTTCCGTCAGCTTGCCGCTGATGGAATATTTCAGGGTGTTTTTCCCCTTCACCGCCGGTGCGGAGAAGGAAAGATAGCCGCCCTTTCCGGCTGTGTAGCCGCCAAAAAGCGTCACCTTGCGTACGTCCTCCCCCTGGGCGGTGTTGCCGGTGAACTGCAGGCCCATGTCCTCCTGTTCCTTGGTCAGGAAGCGTTTGAAACGGCATTCGCCGGAAAACCGCAGCGCGGACAGCAGCTGGCTGTACGCCGCAAAGCGGCCGGGCTGATCCGCCATCGCTTCCTTCAGCACCGGCAGCGCGGCGGCCAGGATGTCCGGCCAGGCGGCGTTCATTTCCTCTTCGCTGAACGCATAGGTTACAAAAGAAGCGGAGGGCGTGGCGTTTTTGATGGAGGTGCTGCTTTTGGACGCTTTGCCCGTCGTTTTCTGTTCCAGCACGGGATACAGCGCTTTGGCCAGTTCCCCGTACAGCCTGGGCACCGCCAGCGGGTCATATATAGCGGTTTCCTCTCCCGTCAGCAGCGCCAGGGCGTCCATCTGGGTATCCCCGGTGCGGTACGCCGTCCCGGAGGGATGGAACACGGCGATGGTGCCTTCTTCGTCCCTGCGCAGGGAAACGGACAGAAGATCGCCGTCATTCTGCTTTACCGTTACATCGCCAAGGACGCCGCCGTCCCGGGCCTTCACCACCATTTTCAGGGTGTTCAGCCAGCCGTTGACCTTTTCCAGCGAGGCGTCGGATAATTTCGATAAGGATTCCAGGCTGCCGCTCACGGCAAGGGTCATATCATCCCGCTGCTGCATGGCGGCCAGACGGGGAGAAAACTCCGCCGTCGCGCCGGAAACAGATAAAAACAAAACGCACGCGGCACACAGGATTTTTTGAATCAGCTTTCGCATTTTTTCACTTCCCTTCGGGTTATTCCCCTATAAAACGGCGCAAAACCGTTTTTTCTTGCCTGTTTTCGGGAATCTCCCATGATCATTATAACGCATCTTGTCCGAATTGAAAAGGGGGACGGCCGGGAAATGCCGTCCTTCCTGCCCATTTTCACGCAATCTTTCATTGATTTTATCCCGGTGCTATGTTATGATAATTCATGCTGATTTTTGACAGAAAGTTGGAACCGACATGCGTTTGTACCACGACTCCTTCTCCGCTCAATACCGTTCTCCCCTGGGTGCCGCGCCGTGCCTGAGCAAAGTGACGCTGCGCATGCGGGCGCCGTCCGCCGCGGAAGCCGCCCTGCGGTTTTACGACGGCAGCGAAAAATGGTTCCCCATGACAAACGAAAAAAACGGCTGGTTTTCCTGTGAAGTGCCCATGCCGGATATTCCCATCCTTTGCTGGTATGATTTCCGCGCCAAGGATTCCCACGGCAAAACGTACGCCCTGGGCGCGCCGCAGGACGGCCTTAGCGGCGAAGGCGTGCAGACGGCGTCTCCCCGGGCCTGGCAGATCACGGTGTATGACCCGGCCTATCAGACGCCCGGCTGGATGCACCACGGCGTCATGTACCAGATTTTTCCGGACCGGTTTTATAAAAAAGGCGATTTCCTGCAGCGCCGGGAAGAATGCTATTACCACGAGGACTGGAACGACGACCCCATCCTGATGCCCGAAGGCGGCGACGACAACTGCGCCCGGGATTTCTTCGGGGGCAACCTGGCCGGCATCACGGAAAAACTGCCTTACCTGAAGGACCTGGGCGTGACGGTGCTGTACCTGAACCCCATTTTCCAGGCCCGCTCCAACCACCGCTACGACACCGCCGATTACGAAAAAATCGATCCCCTGCTGGGCACCAACGAGGATTTTGTCGCCCTGTGCGCCGCGGCCCGGGAAGCGGGCATCCGCGTCATGCTAGACGGCGTGTTCAGCCACACCGGCGAGGACAGCGTATACTTTAACCGCTACGGGCGTTTCCCCTCCGTGGGCGCCTGCCAGTCCACCCAGTCGGCCTATTACCCCTGGTACAAATTTTCCCGGTATCCGGACGAATACGCCGCCTGGTGGGGCTTCCACACCCTGCCGGAGCTGGACAAAAGCAACCCAACCTACCAGCATTTCATGTTCCGGGAGGACGGCGTGGTGCGGCAGTGGATCCGCCGGGGCTCCTCCGGCTGGCGGCTGGACGTGGCCGATGAACTGAGCATGGATTTCCTGCGCAAGCTGCGCGCCGCCGCCAAGCAGGAAAACCCTGACGCGGTGGTGCTGGGCGAAGTGTGGGAGGACGCCAGCCACAAGGTGGCCTATGGCGAAATGCGCTGCTACTGCCAGGGCGACACCCTGGACAGCGTGATGAATTATCCCCTGCGGGAAGCCGCTATCGACTTTTTTACCGGCAAAATCAACGCCGCCGCCCTGAAGCGCCTGATCCAGAGCCAGCAGGAAAACTATCCTATTCCCTTTTACTACGCCCTGATGAACCTGGCCGGCAGCCACGACCGGGCCCGCATCCTGAACATGCTGGCCGGAAAGACCTTTGAAGACCTGCCGCCCAAAGACCGCCGGGGCCGGAAGCTGTCCCAGGCGGAATACGGCAAAGCCGCCGAAAAATACGTGGAAATGACCCGGCTTTTGTGCGCGCTGCCCGGAATCCCCTGCATTTATTACGGGGATGAAGCGGGGCTGCAGGGGTCCTCGGACCCCTTCTGCCGCGGCACCTTCCCCTGGGGACGGGAAAACAGGGAATTGCAGCAGAAGATCAGGGAGATCCTGTGGCAGCGCCGCCGCAGCCCTGCGCTGCAGACGGGCACCCTGACCCTGGAGGCGGTGGACGACGACACCCTGCGGATCTGCCGGGCCATTACCGGCGGAAAAGACGTGTTCGGCGATCCGGCCCCCGACGAAACCATCACAGTGGAGATCAGACGGTAAACGGCAATGATGGCGCTGAGCGAATTGAAAGGCCTGGGCAAAGCCCGGCTGGAGACCCTGGAAAAAGCGGGCATCCGCACGATGGCCGATCTTTTGCTCACCCTGCCCGTCCGGTATCAGGACACCTCCGTCCTGACCGCCATCGGCGATCTGGTGCCGGGGCAGGAAGTGTGCGTCTCCGGCTTTCCCAAGGCCGCGCCCCGGCTCAGCCGGTTCCGGGGCATGACCAGCGTCACCCTGCGTCTTTGCGATGAAACGGGCGGCGTGCCGGTGGTGTGGTACAACCAGCCCTGGCTGCAGACCCAAATCAAGCAGGAAGACCTGCTGACGCTGTACGGCCGGGTGGACCGGGACAAGCAGGGCCGCATCCGCATGGCCTCGCCCCTGATCGTGAAGGAGCGGGGCATCCTGCCGGTGTACCGGGCGCTGAGCGGGCTTCCGCCCAAGGTGATGCGGGAGCTGATCCGGCAGGCCCTGACCCAGCTGGAAGACTGCTGCCCCGAAACGCTGCCGGATATTCTGCGGCTGAAATACCATTTGTGCGAACGAAACTTTGCCCTGCGCCAGGCCCATTTTCCCGAAACCCGGGAAAACCTGGCCATCGCCCTGCGGCGCGTCTCTTTTGAAGGGATGCTGCTGTACCAGGCGGCCGCCGCCAGCCTGCGCGGCGAACGAACCCGGGGCATTCAAATGGAGCTTCCCCCCGACGGGCCGGAGGCTTATTTTCGTACCCTGCCTTTTCCCCCCACCGGGGCGCAGCGGCGGGTGCTGGATGAAATCGCCGCCGACCTGCGCGCTCCCACGGCCATGGGCCGCCTGATCCAGGGCGACGTGGGCTGCGGCAAAACAGCCCTGGCCTTCGGCGCCATGTTTTTAAGCGCCCGGGCCGGCTACCAAAGCGCCCTGATGGCGCCCACGGAGATCCTGGCCCGGCAGCACCTGGAAAGCGCCCGGAGGATGCTGGAGCCCCTGGGCATCCCCTGCGGGCTGCTGACCGGCGGCATGAAAGCCAGGGAACGCCGGGAAGCGCTGGAAAGCATCGCGTCGGGACAATGGCGCGTGGTGATCGGCACCCACGCGCTGATCTCCGAAGGCGTGCAGTATGAAAATCTGGGCCTGGTGATCACCGACGAGCAGCACCGCTTCGGCGTGCGGCAGCGCCGGCTGCTGTCCAAAAAAGCAAAGGAAAACGAGCCGGCGCCCAACGAACTGGTGATGTCCGCCACGCCCATCCCCCGGTCCCTGGCACTGGTGCTGTACGGCGATCTGGATCTGTCGGTGGTGGATGAACTGCCGCCGGGCCGCACGCCGGTGAAAACCCGCATCGTGCCGGAGGACAAGCGCGACGGGCTCTACCGCTTCATCCACAGCGAAGCAGCCCAGGGCCGGCAGACGTACATCGTCTGTCCCCTGGTGGAGGAAAGCGAGCAGATCGACGCCCGCAGCGCCCAGGAAACCTATGCCGATCTGTGCACCGGGCCCCTGCGGGATCTGCGCCTGGGGCTGACCTACGGCAACCAGGACCCGGAGGAAAAGGCCCGCACCATCCAGGCGTTCTCCCAGGGAGACATCGACGTGCTGGTGTCCACCACGGTGATCGAGGTGGGCGTGAACGTGCCGTCCGCCACGGTGATGGTGATTGAAAACGCCGACCGGTTCGGCCTGTCCCAGCTGCATCAATTGCGGGGACGCGTGGGCCGCGGCGCCCGGGAAAGCTGGTGCTTCCTGATGGCTGCGCCCAACGAACGGCTGAAAACGCTGTGTGAAACCAACGACGGCTTCAAAATCGCCCAGAAGGACCTGGACCTCCGGGGCCCGGGCGACTTCCTGGGCACCCGGCAGCACGGGGACACCCTGCTGCCCGGCATGGCCCTGGGAGCCGACGTGCAGTTGCTGGAAGAAACCAGCCAATGCCTGAAATGGCTCCGTTCCCCCGGGTATGAAGAGGAATGGAACCAGGTGCGGCAAACCGCCCAGGCAGCCTTTGCCCGGGCGATGGACGAAGTCGCCATGAATTAAAAAGGAGCGTGCCATGATCAAAGCCGTTTTTCTGGATATTGACGACACGGTGCTGGACTTTGGCGCGTTCGTGCGGTCCGCCATGCAGGTGGGCTTCGCCCAATTCGGCCTGCCCGCTTATACGGAAGACATGTTTCCCGTTTTCCAGCGGATCAACAACGCCCTGTGGCAGCGCATCGAACGGGGCGAAATCACCCGCAGCCAGCTGATGGACCTGCGCTGGCCGGCCATTTTCCGGGCGCTGGGTATGGAAGGGGACGGCAGGGCGTTTGAATTGTACTTCCGCAGCGCCCTGCTGCACAGCGCCATTCCCGTGCCGGGGGCGGAGGAAATGATTCCCTGGCTGTCCCGGCGGTTCATCCTGTGCGCCGCCAGCAACGGCCCCTTCGCCCAGCAGGAATACCGCCTGCGTCAGGCCGGTTTCCTGCCCTGGTTTCACTTCCTGTTCATTTCGGAAGCCCTGGGCGTTTCAAAGCCCGAGCCGCTGTTTTTCCAGCGCTGCCTGGATGAACTGAACAGCCGCTGTCCCCCGGCGGAGGATGCAAAGCCCATTCTGCCCGGGGAAATCCTGATGGTAGGCGACAGCCTTTCCTCCGATATGCAAGGCGGCATCGGCAGCGGACTGAAAACCTGCTATTTCAACCCGGAAGGCCGGCCTGTTCCCGGCGATTTGCCCCTGGATTACACCATTACACGCCTGGATCAGCTTCGATCCATCCTGACATAAAAGGAGGCAACCCATGCTGCACATCTGCGGCGGCACCCAGGAAACCCTGCGGCAGCGCCTGGTAGCCCTGGCGTCCCAGGCCCGGAAGATGCTGGTGATCGTGCCGGAGCAATATACCCTGCAAACGGAACGGGATCTGATGGACGGGCTGGAGCTGCCCGGCTTTTTTGACCTGGAGGTGCTGTCCCCTTCCCGGCTGACCGAGCGGGTGTTTGCCCAGGCCGGGTCCGACGGCCGGGTGCGCATTGACGCCCGCGGAAAGCAGCTGGCCCTGGCCCGCGCCCTGCTGCAATGCCGCAAAGCGCTGAAATACTATGAAAGCGCGGCGGAAAGGCAGGGATTCATTGAGCGGGCCGGCGCCCTGATCGCCGATTTCAAGCGCGCCGGCGTTACCCCGGAAGCGCTGACGCAGCATGCCCATTCCCTGCCGGAGGGCGCTGCCCGGGATAAGCTTTGCGATCTGGCGCTGCTGTTCACCACCTATACGGAGGAGCTATCCGGCCAGTTCGTGGACGGCGAGGACGTGCTGGAAAACATGCTGCGCAAGCTGCCGGAAAGCGGCCTGATCACCGGGGATACCCGGGTGGCGGTGTACGGCTTCGACGTTTTCACCGGGCAAATGAACCGGCTGCTGCTGGCGCTGAGCCGTGCCAGCAGCGAAGTGCACGCCCTGATCGTGCTGGGACGGGAAGAATTGTTTTCCCCCGTGCTGGAAAGCGCCCGCCGCCTGGAAAGGGCCGCCCGGGAAGAAGGGCTGCCCTGCCGTTTCCTGCTCCTGCCGCCGGCGGACGAGCGCCGCGCGCCGGAGCTGGTGCACCTGTCCCGGCAGTACCTGCAATCCCCCGGCACGCCCTATGAAGGCCCCAGCGAGGCCATCCGCCTGTTCGCGGCCCCCAACCCGTATTTTGAAGCCCACTTCGCGGCCCAGGAAATCCTGCTGAACCACGAAAAGGGCATCGCCTTCGGCGACATGGCCCTGGCCATGGGCGACGCCGGGTTCGCGGGCGTACTGGCCACCGTGCTGGCCTCCTACCGCATTCCCGCGTACGTGACCCGCAAGCTGCCGGCCGCCACCCACGGGGCCGCCCGTTTTCTGATTTATTCCCTGCGCGCCATCGCCGGGGGCTACGACGCCGCGGACATGCTCACCCTGATGAAATCGGGCTACGCGCCGGTAAAGCAGCAGGAGGTATGGCGGCTGGAAAACTACGTGCTGTCCTACGGCATTCGGGGCAAATTGTGGCTGTCCCCCTTTGCCCGGGGATCCGCCGCGGAGTGCGCCGCGGTGGAGGAGGCGCGCCAGGCCCTGACCGCGCCGCTGGAAACGCTGCGGTCCCGCCTGAAGCAGGCGGAAAACGCCGCCGAATCCCTGCGCGCCGTGTATGATTATCTGGAGGAAACCGGGCTGTTTGCCCGCCTGTCCGAAACCCAGGAGGCGCTGCTGCAAAAGGGCATGGCGGCGGAAGCCGTGCAGGCACGGCAGGTTTGGGACGCCATGATGCAATTGCTGTCCCAGGCCCACGCCCTGCTGGGCAGCCAGCGGGTGACGGCCAGGCAGCTGTCCTCCTGGCTGGAAGCGGGCATCACCTCCTGCGAATTATCCTCCCTGCCGCCCACGGCGGACGCCGTTCTGTGCGGCCCCATCGGCTCGCTGCCCCTGTCCCGGCCCAAGGTGCTTTTCATGACCAACCTGACCGACGGCCTTTTGTCCGCACCGGCTCCCGGGCTGCTTACCGCCCAGGAGCAGGAGGACGCGTCGAAGGCCCTGAACGCCTATTTGTCCCTGGATGACGACGGCCGGGACTGCCTGGCGCGGCTGGACGTGTGGAAAACCCTGTCCTCGCCCACGCAGAAGCTGTACCTGACCCACGCCCAGGCCACGGAGGACGGCGGCGCCCTGCGGCCCTTTGCTTCGCTGGCGCACATCCGCCGCCTGTTCCCCGGTCTGGTGGAGGAAGGCGGCGTCATGCAGCGCAGCGCAGCGTCCCTGCCGCTGGCCCCCGGCCCCGCGCTGGACACCCTGGGCCTCAAGGCCCGGGACGGCGCGCTGGACGGCGAATGGCTGGAAGCCTGGAAATACCTGTGCGGTGCGGAGGAAACCCGCGGCCGCGCCAGGGAACTGTGCCGCGCCTTTGAAGCGGAGCCCTCCGCGCCGCCGCTGCCCCGGGAAGTGACCAGAAACCTGTTTATGGAACGGATCATGTCCGTTTCCCGGCTGGAAAACTACGCCGTATGCCCGTACAAGCATTTTGTGGACCAGGGCCTCTCCCCCAAGCCGCGGAAGGAATGGACGCTGACCCCCATTGACGCGGGCAACTTTTACCACAGCGCCCTGGAAGGCTTCACCCGGCTGCTGCCCACCATTCCCAACTGGCCTCGCATTGACAAAAAAACCTGCGACAGCGTGATCGACCGGGCCTCTCAACCGATGTTTGAGCAAATGATGGGCGGCCCCATGGGCGACAGCGCCCGGATGAAGGCGCTGGGCAACCAGTACCGGCGGGTGCTGCGGCGCGTGGCCTGGACCTTCACCCGGGGCGCCCGGCAAAGCGCCTTCCAGCCCCGGGAGGCCGAGGTAAAATTCGGCTATCCCGGCGGTATTCCGCCCATTCTGCTGACGCTGAAGGACGGAAGCCAGGTTTCCGTTCGCGGCATGATCGACCGGATCGACCGCTACGCCGGGGACGAGGGCGTTTTCCTGCGGGTGGTGGACTACAAATCCGGCGGGGAAAAGCTGAACCCCGCCAAGATCTTCTGGGGCTCCCAGCTGCAGCTGCTGCTGTACTTGAAGGCCGCCCTCACCACCGAAGAAGGGGCCGAGCCCGCCGGGGCCTTTTACATGCACGTGACCGATCCGCTGGTGCCCGATCAGGAGGAGCTGGAGCAGATCGAAGACGCCCTGGCCAAGGAGCTGTGCCTGAAAGGCGTGGCCCTCAAGGACGCCGCCATCCTCCAGCGCATGGATGCCGGCACCCCGCCTTTGACCATTCCCAAAGCGCTCAACGCCGACGGCTCCTTCAGCAAAACCGCCACGCTGGCCACCCTGTCGGACCTGTACGCCCTCATCGGCCACGCCCAGCGCAAGGCCGCGGAATGGGCCGAGCGGATCCAGGCCGGCCACATCGCCGCCGCGCCGCTGTGCGACAAAAACAACGACGGCCCCTGCCGCTACTGCGAGTACGCCGCCATTTGCCGCAAATCCGCCGCCGAACACCCCGAAGCCGTCCGCAACATGCCGGACATGAAATTCGACGAGCTGCTGGAAAAAATCAACCGGCAGGACGCCTGATCCCGGAGGATGGTTTTCCCTCCTGATTCCAGGCACGCAAAAAGGGCTGCCGCACATGCCGTGCGGCAGCCCTTTGAGTTACCGATTTTATTTCACCGTGAAGGTCTTGCTGAAGGTGAAATTCTTGGTCAGAGCCCCGTTGATGGCCTTGATGACCACCTTGTAGGTGTAGGTGCCCTTGGGCAGTTTGCTGAAATCGAAGGACTTGTTGATGCGGGCGGCCACGTCGATGGACTTGAGCTTCAGGCCCGTCTTGTTGTAATAGAAGCCGCTGACCAGCACGTTCTTCTTGTCGTTGTTCCGGACCGTCACCGTGACATCCGTGATCTTGCCCACGTCGATGGACGCCTTGCCCTTCAGGGTGAAGTCCTTGCCCTTGGTCAGGGTCGCGGGCGCGGTAAACGGCGTCACCTCGGTGAAGGTGGGCTTGCTGCCGATGGTGAAGGTGCGGCGCACCTTGTACGTGGCGCCCTTGCTGCCGGTAATGTACAGCTCGAAGGTGTAGTTGTCGGCAGGCAGCTTGGTGAACGTCATGATGGACGCCAGCGACTTGCCGCTGTTCTTATCCGGCGTAGACTCCACATCAAAGGTGTCATCATATGACTTGCCCATGAAGGAATAGTACCGCACAGACTGACCGCTGGAATTGTCCAAAGTCGCCAGCACGCTCTTGATGTAGCCGGTGTTGACTTCATATTCGCCCTTCATGGCAAATTTGTCGGTATTCTGGAACTTGGCGCCGGCTGCCGGATAGCTCTCGCTGGAGATTACCTTGACTTTCTGCTTGGGCGGCTTGGGCGTGGCGGTGGGATACGGGATGGAGGTAGGCTTCTTGGTGGGGGTGGCGGTGGGGTGCTTGGTCACGTCGGGGGTCGGATCGGCCTTGACAATGACGAAGCTCCGCGTCACGGTATAGGTAGCGGTTTTGCCCCAGGCGGACTCGTTGTCGCCGGTGACGGTGATCTTCAGGGTGTGCTTGCCGGGCTTCAGCTTGGCAAACTGCAGCTTTTCATTCAGCGTTTTCCCGGCGCTGTTTTTGGTGCCGCGCACGTCAAAGGACGGAGCGTCCGGATAGCAGGTGTAGCTGGCCACGGTGGAGCCGCCGTCATCCTTGATGGTGGCGGTCACTTTGGAAATCAAACCGGCGTTGGCCTTGTACACGCCGGCCAGCGCAAAGGCCTCGTACTGGGGCAGGGTGGCGCTGTTTCCGGGATAACGGCCGCCGGACGCGGTGATCTTCTGGGCGACCAGGAAATTGCGGGTCACCGTGTAGTTGGTTACTTCCGTCTTGTTCTTGGCGGTCACGGTCATGGAGAACTTCCAGTGGCCGACGTCCAGCTTCGCGAACTTGAAGGTGTCGTTCAGCGTTTTGCCGTTGGTGCCCTTGGTGGTGGCAACATAGTAGTTCTTGGCCGCGGGCTTGGCTTCAAAGATGAAGCGCTTCACGCCGCCCTGGGCCAGGTACGCGCTGACCTTGGTGATTTTGCCCACGTCGGTTTCAAAAATACCGGCCAGAGCAAAGCCCTTGCCATAGGTCAGGGCCTCGTGGGAAGCAGGCAGCTTCACTTTGACCTTCGAAATGGTCGGCTTCGTTTCCGCCATCGCCGGCTGCGCCGACAGAACAGCGGCACCCGCCAGCAGGGCAAGCGCCAGGCACAGCCCCAGCAGCCGTTTCACGGAAAACAGCTTGCTGACATTCGTCGTTTTCATGGTTGGTAATCCCCCTTTTCAAGGTTTGCATTTCATCCGTATCTCCCGGATGAAAGAACATCCAAAAAAGGATATCCGGTATCAGCCTTAATTATAGGCTCCCATACTTTGGAAGTCAATTACAGAAGTCCTTCATGTTCATCACGTAATTGTGAAAATTCTGGGCTGACCGGTCCCCTCCGAGGCGAATTACTGCATGGTTTTCCGCACGGCTTTGACGCGCCTGTCCCCCACCGGCGGTGCCTCCTCCCCCGAAAACACGGCACCGGTAGTGGATGCCGGATTCTGTTACGATTTCATTGGAAAAAGAACCGGCGGAGTGTTTTCCCGGCGTCTGCGGTTTTCGGGCCCAGCATTCCTTGTTCCGGTTCCGAAAGAGAAAACATGCCGCGTCTTTACTATTTAAGGAAAGAAACATATTCCGCCGGCGGCTGAAGGACGGAAAGACAGAATCCCGGCCGCTTTTTTCCGCCGCAAATCGGATACAAAAATTATGCTGGTATTTTTCCGGGAAATACGGTATAATGAATGCAGAAAAAGTTATGAAGGGGGTTTTCCCGATGATACAGGTCATTCACGGCAAGAAAGGCTCCGGCAAAACCAAGCGCATTCTGGATATGGCCAACGCCGCCATCAAGGAACACAAGGGGGACGTTATCTTCGTTGATGACGACAACCGCTACATGTTCGACCTGCGCCACGAGGTGCGGTTCGTCAACGCCGGCGAATACGGCTCCGACAGCCCGGAAATGTTCTTCGGCTTCCTGTGCGGCATGCTGGCCCAGAATTTCGATATCAGCGTCATCTTCATCGACGCGTTCCTGAAGCTGGTCAAAACGGAAGTGGACAACACTGCCGATTTCTTCGCCAGGCTGGAAAAGCTGAGCGAAAAGCACAACGTGGCTTTCGTCCTGTCCGTCAACTGCGACGACAGCATCGCGCCCGACTTTATCAAGAAGTATTTCATCTGATTCCCACCGACCGCGAATCATGCCGAGGAAAAACGAATGGCTTTTGTAAGCACCCGGGGAGCAGGCCGCGTGTCTGCTCCCGAAGCGATTGTACGCGGCATCGCGCCGGACGGCGGGCTGTACGCGCCGGAATCCCTGCCCCAGTGGAGCAGGAAGGATTTTGAGGCCCTTGCCCGTCTTCCCTATGCCCAGCGCGCCGCGCTGATCCTGTCCCAGCTGCTGGACGGATTCACAGAAGAAGAACTGCTGCCCATGGCCCAGAGCGCCTACGGCCGCTTCAGCGATCCCGCCGTAGCCCCCGTGCGCGCGCTGAAGGACCGCCGGTATGTGCTGGAATTGTTCCACGGCCCCACCATGGCCTTCAAGGACATGGCGCTGCAGATGCTGCCCTGGCTGATGACCGCCTCCGCCCGCAAGCAGGGCGAGGAACGGGAGATCGCCATCCTGACCGCCACCAGCGGCGACACCGGCAAAGCCGCCCTGGAAGGGTTCCGGGACGTGCCGGGCACGTCGGTGACGGTGTTCTATCCCCTGGGCGGCGTCAGCGCCGTGCAGGAAAAGCAGATGGTCACCTCCCGCGGCAAAAACGTGCACGTCACCGCCGTCCGCGGCAATTTTGACGACGCGCAGACCGGCGTGAAGCAGCTGTTTGCCGATCCCGGTTTCATCGCGCAGATGAATGCCCGGGGCAAAACGCTGTCCTCCGCCAACTCCATCAACCTGGGCCGTCTGGCGCCCCAGGTGGCTTACTACCTGTCCGCCTGCGCTGATCTGCTGGCGCAGGGCGCCTTCGACTGGGACGCCGGCTTCAACGTGGCCGTTCCCACCGGCAATTTCGGCAACATCCTGGCCGCCTGGTACGCCCATCGCTGCGGCGCGCCCATCCGCCGGCTGGTCTGCGCCAGCAACTGCAACAACGTGCTCAGCGATTTCATCCGCACCGGCGTATACGACCGCTGCCGGCCTTTCCACAAGACCATCTCCCCGTCCATGGACATCCTGATTTCCTCCAACCTGGAGCGTTTCCTGCTGGAATTGGCGGACGGCGACGCCGCCCAGGTGAACGCCTGGATGCAGCAGCTGAAAACGGAAGGCGCCTACGAAATCACGCCCACCATGCTGCTGCGGCTGCGGGCCAGCTTCTTCGGCGGCTTTGCCGACGACGAAAAAACCCGGGCCGCCATCGCGAAAACCTGGGCAGAGGAAAAATATCTGATGGACCCGCACACCGCGGTGGCGGAAGCCGTGGCGGAGGATTACCGCCGCGAAACGGGCGACGACCGCCCCATGCTGATCGTGTCCACCGCCAGCCCCTACAAATTCTCCGCCGACGTGGCCCAGGCCATCCAGGTGCCCGTATCCGGCGACGCCTTTGACGCCGCCCGGGAGCTGGAAGCGGCCACCGGCATCCCGGCCCCTGCCCAGGTGGCTGCCCTGCGGGATCTGCCCGTGCTGCACAGCCGGGTTTGCGACCGGGACAAAATGGGCGAAGCGGTGCTGGCCGGATTTGACGATTGAGCCCAGGAAAGCGACAATTCAGCCCTTTCCCCTTGCGTTTTCCCCGCCGAATGGTATCATGAGGCAAAACGCAGGAAGGAGAGATTTCCATGGCACAGTACACGAAGCAATTCACCGGCTCCTTTGACCGTCTGCTGGACTATATCGACCACAGCGTCATGCAGGGCAGCGTTTCCGCTTCCCAGGAGGGCGGCAGCAACGCTGAATTGAACGGCGTCCGCTGCGCCGTCCGGGTCTATGAGCGCTACAGCGTACTGGGCGAAAACCGCCTGAGCCTGAGCGTCACCCTGTTTGGCCGGGATGACGAATTGTACCTGACCGCCGTCACTGCCGGCGGCAGCCAGGCCATGTTTTTCAAAATCAACACTTGGGGCGAGGAATCGTTCCTGAACCAGTTTGCGCGGAAGATGGAACAGTACTGCCCCTGACGTAAACCCCTGAAATCCGGGCGCCCGATGCCGCGGCGCCGGAAAAGATACATCAAATCAATCAGAAGGAATGGAGGAACTGACTATGAAATGGGTATGCCAGATCTGCGGTTACGTGTATGAAGGAGAACAGCCCCCGGAAAAATGCCCCATCTGCAAGGCCCCCGCTTCCAAATTCACCAA
>CACYGB010000038.1 GCA_902773895.1 uncultured Eubacteriales bacterium | reverse complement strand
CGGAAAATGAAGTCAAGCAAGATCCGCGAGCGGCGGGGTTCGGGGAGAAACTTCCTCCCCGACGGGGTCTGGGGCGGCGCCCCAGCGTCTCCTTTGTATCTGCGGAACGTTGCTGGAAAATGAAGTCAAGCAAGATCCGCGAGTAGCGGGGTTCGGGGAGGGACGCCCTCCCCGACGGGGTCTGGGACAGCGCCCCAGCGTTCCCTTACAAACGGCCAAAAACGCCGGATTGCTCCTTCCGGCTGGCGGGCAGCCAGTGGCTGTCATACCAGGCGGCGTTTTCCGCGGTCAGCTGATCCAGGGACGGCGCGCTGTCCAATGATTGCAGCGACCAGGCGCCGGGATTCACCGCGTTGACGATTTTCCGCTCCACCACGCAGCTTTGCCCCGCGCGCAGCAGCCCGCTGAGGCCGAAAACCACCCGGCGGTCGATGTCCAGCGCCATCAGGGGGAAGGGAGCGTTCGCCTCAAACAGGCAGGCGATTTCCGCGCCGTTGGGATGCCGCAGGGAAAGGCCGGCGCGGTTTTCCGCGGTTTTGCAGCCGGTTTGCCGCCAGGGGCATGCTCCGGTGACGGGGTCCGGCAGATTGCCGTCCACCCCCAGGTTCATGCTCAGCAGGGCGTCCCGGCTGCTGACCAGGGTCAGCCGCTGGGCGGCGCAATGCATATGCTGCCATCCCAGCGCTCGCTCCAGCTGCACCGTCAAACGCAGATCGTCCTGCAGCACCAGGGTATAGCGGCGGTTCAGCAGCCCGGTGCGCAGGTCCAGGCGGCAATGATAGTCCGGGGTTTTCTCCTGGGTCAGCACGTGCTGACCGTTTACGGACAGGCGCACGAACAGCCAGTCGGCGGCACAGACTGCGCGTCCTTCTTCATCCGTTACGCCTGCGAAGGCAGCGAAGGGAACCGACGGCGCATGGGTGCTTTCGTCCGGGTACCCCCGCACCCGCATCCAGCCGTTGTCCTGGGTGAAGGCGGTTTCCGCGGCCAAAAGGCACGCGGGGTCAAAGCCGTCCATCCACAGGGCGTCGGGGGAGGAATGAATCAGGTTTTCCATGGCGGCTTCTCCTGAAAAACAATTACGGACGGATCAGGCGGATGTCCTTCCCTCGGAAGGGAATGGCCAGGCCGGTGCGGGTGTCCAGCAGACGGGAGGAAATGCGCTCGGTGTACTTTTTTTCCAGCTCCGTGCGGCTCAGGTTGGAGCTGACGGCGGTGTACAGCCCGCGCACCATGCGGCTGTTGAGCAGGTTATAGATCTGCTCCACGGTGATGCCCTCCATCAGCGGTTCCATGCCCAGGTCGTCAATCAGCAGCAGCGTGGCGTCGAAATATTCCTGGGCGCTTTCGCCGCTGCGGGAAAAGTAGGCGTTTTTCAGCGCCATCAGCAGATCGTACGCCGTCACGTACAGAACGTCCACGCCCCGTTGGCGCGCGGCGTTGCCGATGCAGTTGAGCAGGTAGGTTTTGCCCAGGCCGCTGCCGCCGTGCAGCAGCAGGTTCTGCCGGCCGCCGGTGGGAAGCAGCGCGGCGTATTCCCGGCACTTGTCCCGCACGAGGCGCATGTATTCCCTTTGGGTCACGTCCGTCTGGGGCAGCGGCTCGTCGGGGAAGCGGGTCTCGTCAAAGTTTTCAAAGGTCTGCTCGCCCTGTACGTCGCCGCCGTTATCCGCCAGCGCCTGCTGATAGGCCTTTTTCAGGCAGTCGCAGGGAACGCGGATGGACTGGCGGTACACATAGCCCGTATCCCGGCACAGGGGGCAGCGGCACACGGGGTCCAGATAATTGTCCGGATACCCCTTTTCCTTCAGCAGCGCGGCGATGCGGCGGTTATAATCCGCCATTTTTGCTTCCGGATCCTCCGCCGCGCCGGTCAATCCGCTGCGAACGGACTGCATGATCATGCTGTGGCGCTGCTGGATCAGGGCGTGCAGATCGGGATGCCTGGTTTGAATTTCTTCCCGGCGGCGGGCTTCTTCCTGCTCGTTGAGCGCCTGCATCCGGGCGTAATCCGCCATCAGGGCGGCCACGATGCGGTTATCCACGCTGCTTTCTCGCCTCCTCGATCAAATCGTCCGACACGGCCAGCAGCTCCTCCTCGGTGTACGAACGCTGCTCATACTGCTGGGCGGACACGGTTTTTCCGCCGCGCCGGGCCTCGGGCTTTTTCTGGGCCTTGGCCTGGGACAGCTGGGTGATGCCGGCTTCGTGCCAGGTTTCGATGACCCGGTTCAGATAATTCAGCTTGCTGCCTTCGGCGGCCCGGGCCTGCTCGGCGGCGAACAGGATCAGTTCCTTGCTCATCCAGCCGCGCCACTGCTCGTACTGCTGCCGGTCGGCGGCGGTAGGCTTGCCCGTGTGGCCGCAGGCGGCGAACACTTCCTTGACGGCCAGGTTGGTTTCCCGGAATTTTTCCAGGTAGGCCCGCACGCTGTCTTCGTCGGTCAATCCCTTTTCCTTCCAGGCTTCCAGCAGGTTCTGCATATCTTCCGCTTTGGCCCGGCGCTTGGTGCGGCTGCATTCATCCGCGGCCAGAAGGATCACCTCGTGAGGCTGCACCGCCGCGAATTCCCGGTACAGGCGGATGGCGGCCGGCGCGTCCAGGGTGACGCCCAGGATGCGCATCACCTGCTGCGCCTTCTGCCGTTCCTCCTCGCCCTGCTGCATATGCTGCTGTACCTGAACGCTGGTGCGGCCGCTGCCCTGGGCGCGCAGGTTGTTCAGCACGCCGTCCAGGTATTTGAAGGAGGGATCGGCGCCGGTGGTGGCTTTGCAGGCGTCCAGGATGGCCTGGGGCTCAAATTTCCACTGCTCGGTCCATTTTTCGTACAGGGACAATTCGTCGTCGCTGGGGAAGCGGCGCTTGCCCATGCGGGAAAGCACTTTGCGGCTGCCGTCGTACACCGCCTGGTCGTGGCGCAGGAAAATTTCCGCGTCGTCCGGGGTCAGCACCTTTTCCTCCTTCATGCGCACAGCCAAAGGTTCCGCCTTTTTGAAGGAAAAGTGCACGCCCCGCTGGGCCTTGCAATGGTTCAGCAGCATCAGCACCACTTCGGCCTGCAATCCGATGTCCTGCACCCATTCCCACAGGAAGGATATTTCTGCCGCCGATACCTTGCGGTCGTCGCCGAATACGGCGTAAACGGCTTCGGAAAAATCCACATACGCGGAATCGGCCTGGAACAGGGCGCCGCCGCTTTGCTGCCGCTGCGTGGGGGAATAGAAGCGGTATTGGGGCGGCTTCTCGCTGATGCGGGACACCAGGCCGCGGCGCTCCCAGTAGCGCAGGGCCGCTTCCACGTCGCTGACGGCCATCATCAGGTCCTGCGCCATGGTTTCCAGGGCGTAATCGGCGTCCTTGTGGGCGCAGGCAAACAGGCCCCACAGGTAGACCTTTACAAAATCCCCCTTGGCGGCAGGCAGATATTCCATTACAAAGCGGTTTTCCACGGCGGTGACGCCGAAAGGCAGGGCGTCCCGGTCCCACTCAAACATGGCGATTCTCCTTTCGGGCAGGCAGCAGCGCGCCCGCCTGGGCCAGCAGCACGGCCAGCAGCATCAGCACGCAGCCGATATATCCCCGCATTTCCATGCGTTCCCCCAGCATCAGCGCCCCGGCGATGACGCAGAACACCGATTCCAGCGACAGGATCAGCGCGGCAAAGGCCGGGCGGCATTCCGCCTGACCCACGGTCTGCAGCAGGTAGCCCAGGCCCGTGGACATCAAGCCGCAGTACAGCAGCGGCACGGCGGCGCGCATGACGCTTTGCAGGGAAAGGGATTCAAACAGCAGCGCGCACAGCAGGTTCAGCGCCGCGCCGGAAAAGAACTGCACGGCGCACAGCTTCAGCGCGGAAATGCGCTGTACGAAATGATCGGTGCACAGGATGTGCAGCGCCCAGAAAACGGCGCCCAGGATCAGCAGCAGATCGGAAGGAGCAAAGGAAAAGCTCTCCCCCGCGGGCACACACAGAAGATACAGCGCCGGCAGCGCCAGCCCCAGGGCCAGCCAGGTGGTCAGGCGGGTCTTTTTGCCCACGAAGATGCCCAGCAGCGGCACCAGCACCACGTACAGCGCCGTCAGGAAGCCGGCTTTTCCGGCGCCTGCTTCGCCTACCGCCGCCTGCTGCAGCAGGGAGGCCAGAAACAGGATCGCCCCCAGGATGACGCCGGGCAGCACGTCGCTTTTTTTCAGGGGCGACAGCTGCTTTTTGTTTTCCCGCAGCATCAGCGGCAGCATGGCGCAGCCGCCCAAAAGAAAGCGGCAGGCGTTGAAGGCAAAGGGGCCCAGATACTGGCTGCCTTCCCGCTGGAACGCCATGGCGAAGCCCCAGATGGCGGCGGTCAGAAACAGCAGCAGAGCGCTGCGCATCTCCCGGTTCATGCCTTTCCCTCTTCGGCTTTTTCCAGCTTGGAAATACGCCGGTACCAGAAAATGCAGGCGATGCTGATGGCGATGGTGACGGCATAGGTGACGATGGCGGCGGTCCACCTTTCATGCTGGGCGAAATTGCCCGTCACCGTGCTGGATACCACCGAGGGAATCCGGGCCACAGTGGTCAGGACCAGGAAGGTGGACAGCTTCATGGGCGTCAGGCCCACCAGATAGGTCAGCAGGTCCTTGGGCGTGCCGGGGATCAGGAACAGGATAAAAACCAGCAGGTTCAGCTTTTTTTCGCTTTGCAGGAAGGAATAATGCAGGATCTTTTCCCGGGGGAAGAACAATTCCACCAGCCGGACGCCCCATTTGCGCACCGCCAGATAGACCAGCGCGGTGGCGGCGGCGCTGCCCAGCAGGCATAGCAGCGTGCCCTCGAACCAGCCGAACACGAAGCCGGCGCCCAATTCGAAAGGCTCGCCGGGGATCACGGCCACGATCACCTGCATGGCCATGATGCCCACCATCATCAGCGGCCCCAGCGGGCCGTGGGATTTGACGAAATCCCGGAAGGTTTCGGGGTTTTCCCGGAATTCGCGCACCAGGGGACGGCCGACGAAATAAGCGATCAGGGAAAACAGCACCGCGATGCCCACCAGCGTTACGATGCTGACGATTTTGCGGCGGCAGATGTTTTCCGGCTGGGAAGCGCGGAACGCGTCGTGTTTCTTGGAAGAATGGGCGGCCATAGGCTGCCTCCTTTGCTGCAGTATCAAACCATTATATCATTTTGGGGAATTCTTGGCAACGGGCGCTATTTTACGCGCAGATAAGCGGCGCAGCCCAGTGCGGACACCGCCCGGAAACCCAGGCGCGTATAAAACTGCCGGTTTTTTTCCGTGTCGTCCGTCAGCAGCTGCACCTGGTACGCCTGCGGATACCGCGCCAGGGCCGCCTGCATCAGCGCCGTGCCGATGCCCTGCCGCTGATGATCGCGCCGCACCAGAAGATCCTGGATCAGCACGCAGGAATATCCGTCGCCCACCAGGCGCACCAGCCCCAGCAGCGTATCCCCTTCCACAGCGCCCAGGGCGCACAGGGAATGGCGGAAAGCGGATCGCAGCATGTCCGGCTGCCGGGTGTAGTTCTCCCAGCTGGCGTCGGCGTACAGCGGCAGGATGCGGCTGTCCTCCGGGTGGATTTCTTCAAGGGTGATCATGCCTGTTCCTTTCTTTTATGCGCGCAGGCTTTCCAGCTTTTCCTTCTGCTCCTGCAGCGTCAGCGCGTCGATGATTTCGTCCAGGTCGCCGTCCAGCACGGCGTCGATTTTGTACAGCGTCAGGTTCACCCGGTGATCCGTCACCCGGCCCTGGGGAAAATTGTAGGTGCGGATCCGCTCGTTGCGTTCGCCGCTGCCCACCTGGGAACGGCGGCTTTGGGCGTAGGCCGCGTCCTTTTCGGCGCGGAGCAGGCTGTAGAGCCGGGTTTTGAGCACCTTCATGGCTTTTTCTTTGTTTTTCAGCTGGCTTTTCTCGTCCTGGCAGGTCACAACCAGGCCGGTGGGCAGATGGGTGATGCGCACGGCGGAGTCGGTGCGGTTGATGTACTGGCCGCCGTGGCCCGAAGCCCGGTAGGTGTCAATGCGCAGGTCTTCGGGATGGATCTCCACCTCCACGTCCTCCGCCTCCGGCAGCACGGCCACCGTGGCGGTGGAGGTGTGGATGCGGCCGCCGGCCTCCGTAACGGGCACGCGCTGGATGCGGTGCACGCCGGATTCGTACTTCATCCGGGAAAACGCGCCGTTTCCCCGCAGGGTGAACACCGCTTCCTTGACGCCGCCCAGCTCCGTATCGGTGATGTCCACCGGCTCGAAGGCATAGCCCCTGCGCTCGGCATAACGCTGGTACATGCGCAGCAGCAGGGCGGCAAACAGCGCCGCTTCCTCGCCGCCGGCGCCGGGGCGGATTTCCATGACCACGCTGCGGTCGTCGTTGGGATCGCGGGGGATCAGGAACAGGCGCAGCTGTTCCCGCTGCGCGGCTTCCCGGGGCAGCAGGGTTTTCAATTCTTCCTCCGCCACGGCGCTCAGGTCAGGGTCGGCGCGCATCTCCCGGGCCTGGGCGATTTCACCCTGCAGCTGCCGGTACTGCCGCCAGGCGCTGACCGCCGGCTCCAGCTGGGCGATCTCCTTCAGGATGGCCTGCCACCGGGGCACGTCGGCGATGATGTCCGGCTGGGCGGAGGCCACCGTCAGCTCCTCCAGGCGGTTTTCCATGCTTTCAAACTGCGCTTCCATCAGGCATTTTTCCTTTCCGCCTGAACCACCCGGGGCTTTCCGTTCATATCCCGGATCAGGCTGACGGGTTCAAAAGCGGGGGTCAGCAGCGCCCGGACCGCGTCGAACTGGTCGTCGCCGATTTCCAGCAGCAGCCGGCCGCCCTCGTTCAGGTGCGCCGGGGCTTCCCGGGCGATGCGCCGGTAAAAGTCCAGGCCGTCCGGCCCGGCGAACAGCGCCAGCGCCGGTTCCATTTCCACCTCGGATTGCATCTTTCCCCGCAGAATGTCGGGAATGTAGGGAGGATTGCTGACGATCAGGTCAAAGCGCTCCCCCGCCACCGGGGCGAACAGGTCCCCCTGCAAAAGCCGCACGTCCGCGTGCAGGGCGGCGGCGTTTTCCCGGGCCAGGGAAAGGGCGTCGGCGCTGATGTCGGATGCGGTAACGGCCGCGCCGGGAATCTTTTTTTTCAGCGTGATGCCCAGGATGCCGCTGCCTGTGCACAGGTCCAGGGCCGTTTGCCCGCTTTTCAGGAAGGAAAGCGCCGCTTCGCACAGGGCTTCCGTGTCGTTCCGGGGAATCAGCGCCCGGGCGTCCGTTTTGAAGGGCAGCCCCATAAAGGACTGGGTGCCCAGGATGTATTGCAGCGGCTCCCGGTTTTCCCGGCGTGAAAGCAGGGCGTCGTAGGCCGCGGCCTCCTGCGCTGTCAGGATCCTTTGCTTGTTTACCAGCATGTTGAGCCTGGGCATATCCAGCACGAAGGCCAGCAGGTATTCCGCGTCCAGCCGGGGATCGGGGACGGCGGAAAGGCGCGCCTGGCCGGCGCGCAGCGCATCCAGTACGGTCATGATCGAGCTCCGTTCGGATTCTGATTGGAAATAAGAAAACCCCAAGCGGTATTCTTGGGGTCTGCGCAAAAGGGACAGTCACAGCAGGATGTCCCCTTCGCGAAACGGCGGCCTACGCCTGGGCGGGATGCAGGATCACCCAGCCTTCCGGGGTCACTTCCCCTTCGGGCAGGCCGTACAGGGCGGCGTTCATGGAGGCGATGGCCACTTCGCACTGGTCGTCGCTGGGCTGACGGGTGGTCAGGCGCTGCATCTGCAGCCCCGGCCAGCGCAGGGCGCGCACCAGAGGGCCTTCATGATGGGCCAGGGCCTTCAGCGCTTCATAGCTGACGCCGGCCACGCAGGGCAGCAGCACGATGCGGCTGAGCACCCGCAAAAGATAATGGGCGCCCAGGTCAAACCCGGTCAGCTGCAGCACCAGCACGTCGATGATGGAATAAAACAGCACCGACAGGATGAACGTCAGGATCAGGAAACTGGTGCCGCACCGGGGATGGAGCGTGGTGAACTGCTGGGCGTTTTTGGGCGTCAGGGGCAGATCGTGCTCGTGGCAGTACACCGTTTTGTGCTCGGACCCGTGGTACTGGAAGGTTTTGCGCATATCGGGCACCTGGCCCACGGCGGAAATATAGGCGATCAGCAGCGCGATGCGGATGACGCCGGACACCAGGTTTTTCAGAAGCAAAGTGCCGCCGGTGGCGTTTTTCGGGAACAACATGATCACCAGGTTCGGCAGCAGCACGAACAGGCCCACGCTCAGCGCCACGGCCATCACCACTGCCACGCCCATTACCACTTTGTCCACATTTTTGCCGAGCTTTTCGGCCAGCCATTTTTCAAATTTGCTGGGCTCCTCCTGCATGCTTTCGTCGCCGCTCATTTTCATGCTGTCGTCCAGCACGCGCATGCCCAGCCCCAGCATCTGCACCATGTTCACCGACCCGCGGATAAAAGGCAGGCCCATCCACTTGTGCTTTTTAGCAGGGGACACATAATCTTCGCGTTTCACTACGATGTCGCCGTTGGCGCGGCGTACGGCCACGGCGACGGCGTCGGGGCTTTTCATCATCACGCCGTCCAGTACGGCCTGGCCGCCGATGTCCGCCCGGGGACAGGATGCGTTTTCCTTTTTGCTCATACAAAACTCCTTTCATCAATAAATGGGTGTTTGCACGGATCAATCTCCGAATAAGGAAAAAGCAGCATTCACCTTGACAGGCCATGCTGCTTTTATGGGGCTTACATACCGAAGCGCTTCTTGAAGCGATCGACGCGGCCGCCGCTATCCACCAGCTTCTGCTTGCCGGTGAAGAAGGGATGGCACTTGGAGCAGATTTCAACACGCAGTTCCTTCTTGGTGGAACCGGTCTCGAAAGTTTCACCGCACACGCAGCGCACGATGGCCTTTTCGTACTTGGGATGGATCTTTTCCTTCATTCGATTTCACCTCTTTTGCCCTGCAATCTCGGATTCATGGGGGGCAGCCCATGAGCCGCGATCTGTATTATAGCACGCCGTGCCGCGCAATGCAAGCGTTTTTAAAAAGAAATTCCGGGAAATCAAGCGGACGGGGCCCCGCGAATGAATGAATTGTAAATTGTTTCCGGCTGCGCGCGGGAAAATTGACAGCCTCAAAAACGCTGTGCTACAATTTCTTTGCTCAGGAAATCCGCAAACCCGACGAGAAAGGAACGACAACGGATATGAAACGCTGCCTTGCTTTTTTGCTTTGTCTTTTGCTGCTTTGCCCGCAGGCCGTGGCCGCTTCTTTGGCTGCGGGCAGCGACTGCGGGGAGGATGCCTGCCCCGTTCCCCTGATCCAGGGAAACCAGCAGCCGGTGTACGCCATCGTGTCCCCGGCGGGGTACCACGCGGTGGACATGATTCAGCAATCCCCGCGGCTGGACACCCTGGCGGGAAAGAAAATCGCGCTGGTGGGCGGCAGTTTCATGGCGGCGGTGACCCACGACGAATTGCAGCGCTGCATCCGGGAGGCGTACCCCACGGCCGCCCTTTACCTGTTTGAAGCGGTGGGCAGCGGCGGCCCGTATTCGGTGTTCGGGCAAAGCGGCCAGACCGTGGCGTTCCAGAACCGGCTGAAGCAGCTGGGCATCGACGCGGTGATTTCCGGCAACTGCGGCTGCGGCCTGTGCACCACCAAGGAATCCGGCTCTTCCATCGCGGCGGAATATGTGGGGATCCCGTCGGTGACGGTGGGCGCGCCTACCTTCATCGCGCAGATCCACTCGACCGGCGTGAACCGGGGCGTGCCGGTGCTGCGGACGGCGGAATATCCCGGAGCCTTTGCCTCCCATTCGGAGGAGGAGCTGCGCCGCCATACCCGGGAAACGGTGTGGCCGCAGATCGTGTCAGCCCTGACGGAGCCCATCCGCCAGGAGGAAATCGACCGCTACGCCGCCGCTGGCAAGCGGCCGTTTGACGAAGCTGTGTACACCGGAACGCTGGAGGAAGTACAGGAATTCTGCCAGGTCAACGGCTGGACGGACGGACTGCCCGTCGTGCCGGCCACCGACGCGCTGGTGCGGGAATACCTGCGTTTCACGCCCCGGAAAGCGGAGGAGGTGCTGGGCGTTTATGCCCTGGCCTATCGGGAATGCACGGTGTACACGGTGGCGGTCAATGCGGTGATGGCCGGCGTGCCCAGGGAACTGATGCCTGTCTGCCTGGCGCTGACCCAGGCCCTGGGCGACGGGGAATGGCGCAGGCCCCTTGCCAGCACCCACGGCTGATCGCCGTATGCCTGGCTCAACGGGCCGCTGGCGCGGCAGCTGGGCATCGACTGCGGACAGGGCATGATCAGCGAGCAGAAGAATAAAGCCCTGGGCCGCTTTATGGGGCTGATGATGCTGAACCTGGGCGGCTATTACGTGAAGGAAAACCGCATGGGCACCTACGGATACCTGACGCCCTTCACCTTTGCCGAGGATGAAGCGGCCTGCCAGCGCGTTGGCTGGGCGCCTTACCACGTCACCCAGGGCTACAGCCTGAACGCCAACACCGTCACGGCGGCCTCTGCGCTGAACTGGGGAAACAACGTGACGCCCGCCACCGACGATCCGTACCAGATCATGCAGCTGATGGCCTTTGACGTGACGGAAAAACAGCAAAACGGCCTGGGGAACACCAACGCGCAGGTGTACCGCACGGTGCTGATCACCGAGGCGGTGGCCGACGACCTGGCCCGGTGCTACGGCACCAAGGACAGCCTGGAGGACGCCCTGATCGAAACGGCGCGCCGGCCGCTTTTCATGCGGGCCTATGCGTCCTACTGGGCCAATACCGGCAGCGTGCAAAGCGAAACCTATACCTTTGAGGAGTATTACCGCAAGCTGCAGCAGGATCCGGCGGAGCAGGCGGCGCTGACCGATACGCCTGCCTGGCTGCAGGGGGTCACGGAGCAAACGCAGATCGAAACCATCGCCGCCATGCGCAAGGGCCAGACGCCGCTGCTGATCGCGGGGGATGGGGCACGGAACAAATTCATGGTGCTGCCCGGCGGCGGCTATGTGACCGTGGAAATCCAGCTGCCGGAAAACTGGGACGCGCTGGTGGCGCCCCTGGGCTATGAACCGCTGAGCCGCTTTGAGCTGAAAGCGGAGGATGCCCGGGTGAACGCCGCGGACACGCCGGCTCCCGCGCGGGCAACCCCGGTGCCCCGGATGGAAACCGCGTCCCGGGAACAGACGCCCGGCGCCTTGACGGACGGGGAATACCGGCTGGTGCCCTCCGTGGACCAGATGACCGAAGCGGGGCGGATCTATAAAAGCAGCAGCGGCGCGTGCGCGGCCTGGGCCTACGGGGCGGAAGGCAGCGTCAATATCACCATGGACCAGGGGCGGACCGACGTGATGAAGGGCTTGTATGCCGGCTGTTCCCTGACCTGGGCGAACGGCCGCGTGACAGACATCACGCTGCGTCCCGCGGCAGGCACACAGAAAAACAGCGCCGCCGGGCTGACGGCGGAAACGCTGGAGGATCTGCGCGTCACCCTGGCTGTGGTGCTGCGGCAAAGCCGGCAGGAAGGAAAGGCGACGCCGGACGGTGCGACCATGATCCTTTCGGCTCGCCTGGCCCGCTTTGCGGTGGAGCTCGGCGGCGTTCCGGTGCCGGATTCGGCCAATACGGCCCGTTTCCTGACCCTGCAGGGCAGTCAGGTCACGCTGAATTCCCGGCTGGAGGCCGGCGCAACAGCCAAAATCGGCGTTCAAAACGAGGACGGCACCTGGCGCACCCTGACCTTTACCAAGCGGGATCAGCGGACGGTGGCCGTTCAGTACGAGGCCAGGGGCAGCCTAATGCGGTAAACAGGGAGGCCGCACCCGGGATCGGTGCGCCCCTCTGCTTTTCCGGAAAACCAGGTCTCTTCATTGTTTCTTCAAACAGCAAAGGATGCCGGCAGAAGCCGGCATCCTTGTTTTTGTATTTGGGTTTATTTGGCCAGCGCCTGGGTCACTTCCCAGCCGTAGAGGATTTCCTTCTGATGGCTGACGGCGTAGGGCCCGGTGGCCTCGGCCTCGCTCATCACCCGGGGGAAGTGGAGGCAGATATGGCCTTCCAGGTTGTTGCCGCTGGTGTGATCCACGCTGTGGCCGTGGCTGTGGATGGAGCCGATGTACACCCGGCCGTCGGTGAATATGACCCACACGTAGTGGGGCGTCCAGCTGTTCACGCCGCAGATCTGGTTCAGCACGTCGGTATCGGCGGCCGTAGGCGGTTCCGAGTCGGCGTGTTTGCCCAGGGAGAACATGTGCAGGTTGAAATGCAGCCCGGTGTCGGGGTCATAGATCACCACGTCGGGCATCAGCTTGGCCCGGTCGCGGATTTCGGAGTACCAGTTGGCGTTGCGCACTTCGGACGCCGAGGGCGCCTTGAAGGAGCCTCTGCCGGGGGAAACCGGGACAGGGGTCGCTGTGGCCTGCACGGTGCCGGTGGCAGGCACGGCGGCGGTGGAGTTGAGCCGGTTCAGCGTCATGGTGCCGGCGATGCCGTCCGCTTTCAGGCCGTTGCGCTTCTGGAAGTTCACCACGGCGTTGTAGGTGCGGATGCCGTAGATGCCGTCGGCAACGGTGAGGTAGCCCAGGGCCACCAGCTTCTTTTGCATGTTCCTGACGTCGGTGCCCTGGTCGCCGGTGCGCAGCAGGTTCACGGCGGGGGCGGGCGTGGCCGTGGCGGCCGTCTTGCCGGCGGACGGCGCGGAGCTGTCAAACAGCTTGCCCAGCGTCTTGGCGCCGGCGATGCCGTCGGCGGTGAGCTTGGCGGCCTTCTGGAAGGCGGTCACGGCGGTGGCGGTGCCGGTGCCGAAAATACCGTCCGCTTTTCCGGTGTAATATCCCAGCGCTTTCAGCCGCGTCTGCAGGCTCTTGACGGCGTCGCCGCTGTCGCCCAGGCGCAGCGTCCCGGTGGGAATGGCCGGGGCCGTGTTCTTGGGGGTGGCGGTGGCCGCCGGCACGGGCGTGGTGGTGATCAGCGCCACGGTGGTGGCCGGCAGGGCGGAGTCGGAGTACAGCGCCAGCTGGGTTTCCAATCCGGCGATGCCGTCGATTTTCAGCCCGTTCTTGCGCTGGAAAGCCTTCACGGCGGCGATGTCGTCGGCATTATAGATGCCGTCCACCGTGCAGGTGTAATAGCGCAGGTCCATCAGCCGCTGCTGCAGCCGCTTGACGGCTTCGCCCTTGGTGCCGCTGCGCATCACCACCACGTTTTTGGCGGTGAGCGGCGTGGCCGTGGGCGTCGGCGCGGCGGTGGCCTTTTTGGTTGTCTTGGGGGCAGGGGTGGGGGTGGCGGCGGCCTTGGGCGTGGCGGTTACGGCCAGAAGGGTCAGCAGCTGCCGGGTCTTTTTGCCCACGATGCCGTCCACGTACAGATTGTGCAGCTTCTGGAATTCCCGCACGGCGTTTTCCGTGGCGGAGGAGAAGGTGCCGGTGGGCTGGCCCTTGTACAGCCCCAGGATGATCAGCTGGTTCTGCAGTTCGGCCACGGCTTCGCCCTTGTCGCCCGGATGCAGATCCAGGTCGGGGATCAGGGGCAGGATTTTCACATTCGTCCGCTTGCCCTTGGCGTTCAGGGGCCGGCCTTCCAGGATCAGCTTCTGCACTTCGGGCGTGGCGATGCTGTCCTGCCGGATGGCGTTCTTTTTCTGGAATGCTTTCAGGGCGGAGGCGGTGGTAGCCCCGAAGGCGCCGTCCACGGCGCCGGCGTAGAAGCCCAGCTCCTTCAGCGCCTCCTGCAGCACGCTGACGTACGCGCCGGTGGAGCCCGTCTGCAGGTAGGGATAATGCTGCTGGGCCTCGCTGTCGGCGCTCAGGGCTTTGCCGGGCAGGTACTGGGTGGGAACTTTGACGAATTCCGCGGCCAGGTAGCCAACTTTCCCTTTATAGGTCACTTTGACGAAGTCGCCGGTGACGGCGGACACTTCCACCTCGGCGCCCTTGGGAACGGTGAGCAGCCGGGTGGAGGCGGTGGAGGCCGCCTTGCGCAGGTTCACGGATGTCAGGGTGTAGGTGGTGAAGGGGAAGGTGGCCTTGGGTTCGGCGGTTGGCTTGGGGGTGGCGGTGGCCTTCACCTTGGGGGTGGCGGTTTTCTTGCCTATTATGGAAGCGTCGCCGTTGTAAATCAGTTCCTGGGTTTTTTTGTCCGCGCGGCCGGTCCGGGTCAGGCCGTTGGCCTTCTGGAAGGCCTTGACGGCGGCGGCGGTGCTGCTGCCGTAGGTGCCGTCCACGGTGCGGGTGTAGTAGCCCAGCTGCTTCAATTTCAGCTGCAGCTTTTCCACGGCGATGCCCGTGTTGCCGGTGGACAGGACATAATCCATCAGCGCGGGGGCCGTTTTCACCGTGACGGCCTTGCCCTTGCTGTTTTTGCAGGTGCCCTCGTAGAGCCGCATCTGGGTGGCCGCGTCGGCGGTGCCGGATTCCTTCAGGCTGTTGGCCTTCTGGAAGGCGGCCACGGCCTTGCGGGTGCCGGAACCGTATTTGCCGTCCAGCTCGCCGGTATAAAAGCCCAGCTCCTTCAGCGCCTGCTGCAGGGCCAGCACCTGCTCGCCGTCATCCTTGGGGGCCAGAACAGGATAAATGGAGGAATCGATCTGCTCCTGGGTATAGCCGTCCGCCTGAATGGCGGATTTGAGCACGAATCCCACCCGTCCCTGATAGAGCACCACAAAGTAGTCCCCGTTTTCGTTGCTCAGTGTCACCGAGGCGTTTTTGGGGATGGTGGTCAGCACTTTGCTGGATGTGCTGGCGGTGCTGTACAGCTTGGCAGAAACCAGCGTCATGCCGGAAAGCGGGAAAATGCTGTCCTCCGCCCGGACGGCACTTGCGCTCATCACGCAGATCAGCGCCAGGGCCAGGGCGGCCAGCCGACGGAATAAATTTGTACGCATAACCAAATTCCTCCATTCCGGGAAATCGGAAATTCATATAGGGAATCAATTTATTTTATTTCATTTTTTTAACGGTGTCAAGCCGGATTTTTCACAAATTTGTAATATTTTCCCGGAAGAAATGGGGGAAACAGCACATAATAGCAGCCAAGGGGGAAAAAGGATAAAACAAAGCGGGAAAAAACGCCTGGGGGCACTGTTGCTGGCGCTGCTGCTGTTGGGGGCGTATCCGTCCGCGGCCCACGGCGCGGTGGCCTGGGGCGACCGGGGAAGCGACGTGAAGGCCGTCCGGCAGCGTCTGCGCCAGTACGGCTATATGACGGCCCCGGCGGACGGGATTTACGGCCAGGCCACCTACGAGGCGGTGGTTTGGTTCCAGCGCAAAAACGGCCTGACGGCGGACGGCGTGGTGGGGCCCGCCATGGCGGCTGCCCTGGGGATCACCCTGCAGGGCGGCAGCGTGGAAAGCGGCATCTATCATGAAAGCGAAATTTATACCTTGGCGCGGCTGGTGCACGCCGAAGCCCGGGGCGAACCCTATGTGGGCAAGGTGGCGGTGGCGGCGGTGGTGCTGAACCGGGTCCGTTCCTCCGCTTTTCCCAACACCATCAGCGGCGTGATTTATCAGGCCGGGGCGTTCGACTGCGTGGCCGACGGGCAGATCAACCTGACCCCGGACGCCGATTCCCTCCGGGCCGCCCGGGACGCCATGAACGGCTGGGATCCCACCGGCGGCTGCGTGTATTATTATAACCCGGCCACGGCCACCAGCGCCTGGATCTGGAGCCGGGAAGTGCGGCTGCGGATCGGCGCCCACAGTTTTGCTGTATGAGGAGATCTTTTATGAAGAAAACCTATTCCATCGTGCTGCTTGTGCTGGCCGTGGCCCTGGCTGTGGCCGGCGGCGTCTGTGCCAGCGCCCTGTACCGGGAACGGATGGCCCGGGCCCGGCTGCGGGTGGAACAGGCCCGGCTGTGCCTGATCCCACCGACGGCGGGGAAAAGCTGTGCTACGAATTCCGCGGCAGCTACCGGGGCCGCACGTACCTGTGCTATATCAGCGCCGCTACGGGCAGGCAGGAGCAGCTGCTGCAGGTGGTGGAGGAAGATACGGGCCTGGAGGCAGTTTGATTGACTTTTCGCTTTTCCCATGCTATGCTGGGCGTAACGCAAAGGAAAGGATGGGCTGCGGATGGAATTGGCGTGCTTTGATTTTGACGGTACCATGATCCGGGGCGACAGCATTGCGGCCTATCTGAAAGGGGCCCTGCAAAAGAAGCTGATTTCCCCGGCGGAATACGCGGCGGTGGGCTGGCACACGGCCCGGTATTTCCTGGGCCTGGAAAGCGGGAACCGGGTGAAAACCCGGGCGCTGCAGTTTACTCGGAAGCTGACGGAGGCGCAGCGCCGGGAATTGGACCGGGATTTTGCTTTGAATACCCTGCTGCCGCGGCTGTATCCTGGCGCCCGGGCCCGGTGGGAGCAGCACCGCCGGGAAGGGAAAAAGCTGCTGCTGGTGTCGGCGTCCACGGAGAATTACATGCGGTTTGTGGCTGATGCCTTGCAGGCCGACGCCTTGCTGTGCACCCGGATGCTGCCGGACGGCACGGTGACGGACAACTGCAAGGGCGAAGAAAAGGTGCGACGCATCCGGGAATGGCTCGGCGCCCAGGATATCCGGGCTGATTTTGCCGCTTCCTTCGCCTATGGCGACAGCGCCAGCGATTTGCCCATGCTGCGTTTGACGGGGCACCCCGTGCAGGTGAATCCCCGGAAAAAGCTGCGAAAAGCCGCGCCGGACATGGAAGCTGTACACTGGGAAAACCCATAAAGAGGAAAAATCCGCGGCGGATGATCCCAAAAGCCGGAAGGCAGGCGCTGTGCCCGGAAGCGTCCCAAACCGGCTCCATAAGAAATGAAAACGGCACGGCCTTTGCGGCCGCGCCGTTCTTGTCGCGCTGTTTTGCAGGATGCGTCCGACGCGCGTCCGGACTTCGGGCCGGGATCGGCCTCCGTTTCAAACGGAAAACCGCATTATCCCTTGTCCCGCATGCGTCTGTACAGGCGGGCTGCAATGGAAACGGTGACCGCCGTCCACAGGACGCCCCAGAGCTCCACCGACCACAGCGGAACCACGCCCCTCTGATACAGCGCGGGAAAGGTATCCATCAGCATATGCAGCAGGATCGCGGCAGGCAGGCGGCTTTTCTTTTCATTGATGACGCCGTCATATACGATCACCGTAAGCCCGATATGAAGGAGCATCGCGAGCAGCCGTTCCAGGCTGTGCGCGGCCGTCAGGCCGTAATCAAACGCGGCGGCCGCCTGTACAGACGGAAGGGCAGCCGCAGCATTTTCTTCCGTGATCTTCAGCTGATGCATCGCTTCTTCCGCGTTGCCTTGGGAGAACAGGATCGCAATGACAAGATATGCAATCATGTTCGGCAGAAGGACAGCCAGTATCTCGATTCCGCCGTGGCCGATGCCGTACAGGACCGCGTTCTCCCGGGTGCGGTTCTTTTTCAGGATGTGTTTCAGAACGACGTGCCGTCCGCACTCCTCGAAAACGCCGGCCATGGTGACTCCGTAAAGCACAAAGGCGGCGGTGTTTCCGTTGATGAACCGGGAAACGGGGTTGTCCGCCATGATGCAGAAATAATGCACGCCAAGCTCCAGCACCCGGGCGGACAGGATGAATCCGACGGCGCCCGCAATCAGCCAGCTGAGATTCGTCCGCTGTTTGTGCTTCCTGCGCCACCAGAGGAAGAAACCGGCGGGGATCGCAAGCATCAAGATGATCGTAATAACCAGCGCGGGAATGCTGCTTTTGCCAATGACGATCTTCTCAAACTCCGTCATTTCCCGTCGCCTCCCCAAACCTCCACACAGAAGCCCTTGTGGCCGCAGGCAGTGCAGGTCAGCTTGCGGGCGGTTGGCGTATGATTCGCCCAGAAGGCTTCCTTCAGCGTGGGCTTGAACACCTCATGGCATTCCGGGCAGAGGTATTTTACATGATGGAAGTAGTACCGGCTGACCCATGTGCCCCAAACAGCGGCCACCAGGACCCAGACGAGGAACGGCCACCAAATCCCTTTGACGATCCAGAAAATGATGGAAAACCATTGCAGCGCCTTCACCGGGATTCCGGTCAGGATCATCATCCAGCGCATCTTTTTCAGTTTCTTCTTGCCTTCCATCAATACGGCTATATCACCAATGGATTCGAGAGAGAACGCCGCCTGGCCTTTTAGCCCGTTTTTCAGCTCCCGCAGCTTTTCCAGCTTTTCCTGTTTTTCGTGAATCTCATCCGAAAGGGCGTTCTCCTGCTGTTCGATCAGCAGCGAAATCACCTTTTCGGGATGCTCCTCCTTCAGGATCTGAGCGATCGCGTCGATGGGAAGCTCCAATTCCCGCAGGAAGCAGATGATCTTCATGCGTTTCAAATCGTCTTCCGAATAGAGCCGTCTTCCGCCTTCGGAAAGCTCGCTGGGGATCAGGATGCCCCGAACGTCATAGTACTGAACGGTCCGGACGGTCACGCCGCAGCGCTTCGCAATCTCTCCCGTGGTGTATTTTGACATAGCCTTTCCCTCCTTTCGCCCTGGATTTTACAACATGACGCAGCGTAACAAGCAAGCCCTTACGCAGGGGGATTTTTTTGTTCCGGGCAAGAATAATGCGTAAAACAGGGAAAATGCGGAAACAATCGGAGCATCGAAAGCGAGGCGCCGTCCATCGCCGCCGCGCACGAAAAACCAAGGGAGAAACTTCCCGACGAAGTTCCTCCCTCCGGTTTCTTTTCAGTTTGAATGGCCCGCTTACGCCTGACGGCCGATGGTGGCCTTGATGCGGCGCACGCCGGCGGAGGAGGATTCTTCCTTCTGGATCTTGAAGGAAACCAGGTCGCCGGTGTTGCCGGCGTGGGGGCCGCCGCAGATTTCCTTGGAGTACTGGCCCATGGTGTACACCTTCACCCGTTCGCCGTACTTGCTTTCAAACAGGCCCATGGCGCCCTGGGCTTTGGCTTCGGCCACGGTCATTTCTTCCATGGTGACGGGCACTTTGGCGTCGATGGCCACGTTCACCAGCCGCTCCACCTCAGATAGTTCTTCGGGGGTCATTTTCCGCCCGAAGGTGAAGTCGAACCGCAGGCGCTCAGCGGTGATGTTGCTGCCTTTTTGATGCACTTCATCGCCCAGTACCTTGCGCAGCGCGGCCTGCAGCAGATGGGTGGCGGTGTGCAGGCAGGCGGTTTGCTCGCTGGCATCGGCCAATCCGCCCTTGAAGCGCTGTTCGGCGCCGGCGTGGCTGGTTTCCTGGTGCTGCTTGAAGCGCTGGGCAAAATCGTCCTGATCCACAGCCAGGCCCTTTTCGGCGGCCAGCTCGATGGTCATTTCGATGGGGAAGCCGTAGGTATCGTACAGCTTGAAGGCGCTGCGGCCGTCCATGGTGGACAGGGTGGCAAGCCGGGCGTCGATGGCGGCTTTCAGCTCGTTCGCATCGCCCTTTTGCGCCGCTTCGATGATGGGCATCATATCGGGGGAGGGGCGCAGCCGCTTGGTCTGGGCCGCCTGCTGGGCGCAGGCCACAGGATCGGCGTCCTGCAGGATGCCGTTGAGCAGGGTACGGGTATTCTGGATGTTGCTGTACACCTTGTCAAATTCTTTTTCGCCCTGCTTCAGGGTCCTGGCGAAGCGGTCCTCTTCCAGCTTCAATTGCTCCAGCACGAAGGCGGCATTTTCCGTCAGCTCGGGGTACACTTCGCTGTACTGGTCGATGATCACCTGGGCGATCTTGCCGGTGAAGCCGCTTTCCATGCCCAGCTGCATGGCGTAGCGCACGGCGCGGCGGATCAGGCGGCGCAGGATGTAGCCCTGGTCCACGTTGGAAGGGCTGACGCCACGGGGGTCACCCAGGATGAAGGTGGCGGTGCGCATATGATCGGCGATGATGCGGAAGGCCTTGGTGGTGGCTTCGTCGGCGTCGTAGGTTTTGCCGGAAAGCTCGGCGATCTTGGCCAGGATCCGCTCAAAAATATCGGTTTCGTATACGCTCTTTTTGCCTGTCAGCACGCAGATGGTGCGCTCCAGGCCCATGCCGGTGTCCACGTTTTTCTGCTCCAGCGGGATGAAGCTGCCGTCCTGCTGCTTGTTGTACTGCATGAACACGTCGTTCCAGATTTCCAGGTAAGCGCCGCACTTGCAGGCGGGGGAGCAGTCCGGGCCGCAGGGCTTTTTCACGATCATGAACATTTCGGTGTCCGGGCCGCAGGGTCCGGTGATGCCGGCGGGACCCCACCAGTTGTGCTCTTTGGGCAGGTAGAAAAGATGGTCGTCCTTCACGCCGCAGGAGCGCCACAGGTTGGCGGCTTCTTCGTCCCGGGGGCAGTCGCTGTCCCCTTCAAATACGGTGAAGGCCAGCTTGTCCTTGTCCAGGCCCAGCCATTTTTCGCTGGTCAGAAATTCCCAGCTCCAGGGGATCATTTCCTTTTTGAAATAATCGCCCAGGCTCCAGTTGCCCAGCATTTCAAAGAAGGTCAGGTGGCTCATGTCGCCCACGTCGTCGATGTCGCCGGTGCGGATGCATTTCTGCACGTCGGTGAGGCGGGTTCCGGCGGGGTGCTTCTGACCCAGCAGGTAGGGCACCAGGGGATGCATGCCGGCCGTGGTGAACAGTACGGTGGGGTCGTTTTCCGGAATGACGGAAGCGGAGGGGATGACGGCGTGGCCCTTTTCCTGGAAGAAGCGCAGCCACATGGAGCGCAGGTCGTTGGCAGTCATGGCTTTCATGGGGGATCAGTCTCCTTTTCTGCAAAAAAATGGTGTGCCCTTTTCGTTTTGAAGACGAACAGACACACTGGATTCGCGGTACCACTTCAATTGGCGCTTGCGCGCCCACCTCGTTTGCTGGTAACGGGAGCAGCCCGAACCGCCATACTTGGCTTTCGCTTTCCGGCGGCTGGCTCGGCAGCGGCCCTTTTCCTTGCCCGTGCCGATCTTCCACCCGCATCGGCTCGCTGAACGGATTGACGGGAAAATTTTTCTGCCTCAACACCATATGAAATTGCCGGATAAGTATACCGCGAAGCCCCGGTTCTGTCAAGGGCAAAAGGACTTTTCAATCCGCCCGATTCCTGTTATAATACTGGCGCCGGGATGAAAAACGGCGTTTGAATCGTTCCGGTGGATGGAGGGAATGCTATGCAGGCGATGGAAGCGGCCAAAGCGCTGGCCCAGGCCATTCAGGAAAGCGACGAATACCGGGAGTATGCCCGTTTGAAAACGGAAATCGACGCCGATGCCGGCATCAAAGCCCTGGTGAATGAATACAAACGGCTTCAAACCGCCATGCAGATGCGCGTGCTTTCCGGCCAGGGCATGGACGGGGAGGAAGCCCAAAGATTCCAGTCCCTCAATATGCTTTTGTTTGCCGACAGCCGCACCAGCGGCTACCTGATGGCCGAAATGCGGCTGCAGAAAATGATGGCCGATATTTTCGGCGTGCTGACCCAGGCCGCGGGGATGGAAATCCCGCTGCCCGTGTGAGGAGGATATTTTGAGGAATCACCGCAATCGGGAGGAAAAAGAATACACCGGCGAAAGCCTGCGGCAGGAGCGGGAATACGGCCTGTTCTGGTACAGCTGGCTGTGGCATTTCATCCGGCCGTTTATGATCGCGCTGTGCGTGGCGCTGGTGGTCACCGGGGTGGTCATGGCCGCCTGGAACAGCATCGACCGCCATTTTTTCGCGCCGGTGGATGAAAATGACCCGTCGGAAATCACCTTTACCGTCGCGTCCGGCAGCAGCCTGACCCGGGTGGCCAATAACCTGGAGGCGGAAAACCTGATCCGCAACCGCACGGTGTTCAAATATTACGCCGATTTTCTGGGCTACGGCCAGAAGATCCAGGCAGGGGAATACAAGGTGCGCCGCGATATGCGCATGCAGGACATCATGGAGCTGCTCACCACCGGCGACGGCAACCCCATCACCCGGAACATCACCGTGATCCCCGGCTGGGGCGTCAGGGACATCGCCGCCTACCTGAAAGAGCAGAACGTGATCCCGGATGAGGAACAGTTTTTGGGCCTGTGCCGGTCCGGCCGGGATTTCAGCGCCTACTATTATGTGGCGGACGTGCTGGGCACCGGCAACGCCGCCTCCCGCCTGTTTGCCCTGGAAGGCTACCTGGCGCCGGATACCTACGAAATCTATACCAACGCCACGGCGGAGGATATTATCAAAAAGCTGCTGAGCCAGACCGAAGCGGTGTTCATCAACGAATACCACGACCGGGCGGACGAACTGGGTATGACCATGGACCAGGTGATCACCCTGGCGTCCATGATCGAAAAGGAAGCCAAAACCGCGGACTTCGCCCGGGTGTCCGCCGTGTTCCATAACCGGCTGAAAGCCAATATGGCCCTGGGAAGCGACGTGACGGTGAAGTACGCCTCCGGCGTGAAACGCATGAGCCTGACCAACAGCGATCTGCAGGTGCAGTCGCCGTACAATACTTACCTGCACAAGGGCCTGCCCATCGGCCCGATCTGCTCGCCGTCCGCCGCGGCCATCCGGGCGGCCCTGTACCCGGATGAACAGTTCCTGGCTGACAATTACCTCTACTTCTGCTCCAAGGATCCCAACACCGGCGAATTGCATTTCAGCCGCACCCTGGAGGAGCATAACCTGGCCGTCAGCATCTACGCGCCGTTGTGGCAGGCGTACGATAAGGAACAGGGACTGTGAGCTGATGGGGGAACGCCGGGGCGCCGCCCCAGGCTCCGCCGGTTGAGGATGTTGCGTGGCTGCATTTTCAAGCAATGTTCCGCAGCTGCAGGGGGAACGCCGGGGCGCTGCCCCAGACCCCGCCGGGGAGGAGGTTCCTCCCCGGGCCCCGCCGCTTGCGGATGGTATAAGACTTATTTTCCAAGCAGTGAACCGCAGAAACAAAGAAAACGAAGACATGTCGCTCCCGGGCAGGCCGGCTTTGCCGGCCCGCCTGTGCGCAAGCGCACAGGGAAAAGGCTGGAGATTTCCAGAAAAACAAGCTCGCTTGTTTTCTCGGGAATCCCCAGCCTTTTTTGTTGCCCGGGAGCTTTCTTGTCGTCAGAATAGCTTCAGGCGCGTTTTGTCTGTTATTCCAAGTGTGCAGTATCGCCAAGGCGGGTCCAGGGACCGATGGTCCCTGGTTCAGGGGTCCGGGGGCTGAAGAAGCCCCCGCGTCTCTGTTACGCGGGAACCGAAGAAGCCCCCGGTGTTCTTCCCAATAAAAACGCCCCGAAAGTGCATTGAGCATTTCGGGGCGGCTGGTATGCGGAAATTATTTGGCGTATTCCGTGCTGCGGGTTTCGCGGATCACGTTCACGCGGATCTGGCCGGGATACTCCATTTCCTTTTCGATACGCTTGGCGATTTCCTTGGCCAGCACCTTGGTGCCTTCGTCGGTGACATCTTCGGGCTTGACCATGATACGCACT